>JANPKN010000069.1:0-24026 GCA_031426075.1 Sphingomonadaceae bacterium | reverse complement strand
GCCTGAAAGCGGCCATCCGCCGTAAGCGTTATTCGCGGGCATCATCCATACGGCAGGCCATGTTCCTTGACCCTTGGGCGGCTTGGCGCGAAATTCGATCTTGCCATATTTCCAACTGGAGATGCCAAGCGTTCTGATTTTGCCAGAGGTATATTCCTGCGTCTTTTGGGGATTGGGATTATCCGCAATCTCTGGCGGGCGATCAGGGCCAGTGAAGCGCTCCTTGCGCGCCATTAAGTGCAGGCTGCCATCTGCGACGCGGATATTCTCGGCTCGGTCTGTATAACATTGCCGTTCTTGGTTGCCGCCGCCCCAACAGGATTGTTCAGGCGTCCATTTTTTGCGGTTCAATTGGGTGCCTTTGAATTCGTCGGACCATACCAATTCCCAACTCGGTTGTGCCGGTGGCACGGCGGCGTTTAATGTCGCACATCCCGACAGTCCGGCCGTCGCCAAGAGAATCTGTGTTTTGAACCGCATTTGATGTGTCCTCCGATCCCATTTCCACAAGAAACGGGCCCAAGTCATCTGACCGAGGCCCGTTCCTTTGGCGACATTGATTACATTTGTCTAAAACTGAAATCTTGCAAGGAATGTATATCTTCGGTCATTGCGGAATGCCGATCGCGCCACTCGAGTGCCGTCGAAATCGACGACCTGCGACGTCCGCGTAACCTCGTCGAGTAGGTTTACTCCCTGGATCCCTATTTTGATCTGTTCCGTCACAGAATAGAAGATTGATGCGTCAAGTTGCCCCGTGGATTCCTGCCAAATCGGTGAGAAGGGGAAAATATCGTCGCGCGGCGTGACCAAAAAGGCAGAACGCCAGTTATATGCGGCCCGTAAGGCGATTGGCCCCTTTTCGTAGAAGACCGTCGCGTTCACCGTATGTTTTGACAATCCCGCGAGTGGCTGAAGCGCGGTAAATGCGCCGCCATTCAGGCGGTTGACGGTTGACGTAACCGACGATTGCCCGACGCCTGCAAGATTAGGGTTAGAAAAGTCAGTCCCATCCACATAGGTATATGTTAATTGCGAGCCCAGACCGTTCATTAGCCCCGGAAGGAAGTCGTAAGTTTGCTGATAAGCAAGTTCGAACCCCTTAAGCTTACCTTTCTGGTCATTGATTGGTCCGCTAACTTGCACATCGGTTGAGACGCCGCTTGCGCTGGTATAATTGACCACTTCAAACCCATCATTCACGATGCCCTTGATGTCTTTCATGAATAACGAAAGCGTAAGTGAACCGACAGTATTGAAATAATATTCTGTGGACAGATCATAGTTCCATGACGTCACCGGGCGCAAATTGCGGTTGCCAGTTTGCAGGGCAAATAACGGTCCGGTGTCCAGCGTTTGCGCAAGCAACAGGGCGTTGGTGTTGTCACCAATTCCTCCGCCAGCGCGGAACAATTGCAAATCGGGTCGTGAGATGCCTTTCGACACCGCAGCACGGAATAACAAGCCGCCACCTACGTCAAGCTTTGCATTGAAACTGGGCAGCCAATTTTCAAACTTGATTTTCCGATCATCAACAATGATCTCGCCGGTGTGCGCAGCTGCAAATTGTGCCTGGCGGGCGGTCGATAAACTGCAATATCCCCTGGGAACGCCGGGTATAGACGGTCCGGCACAACTGGCGGCTATTTCGGAGGCTTGGACGATACCATCACCATTGCCAAAACCGTTCGTGACGGCATCGAAGCGCGCGGCCGACGGCAGGCCAACCCTGCCACCGCTGGACACGGTGGTTTCGACATAACGCAGCCCTAAATTGCCGGAAAGTTTAATTCCGCTGTCAAAGTCATGACCGAAGTCCACCCGGGCATAAGTTGCCTTGGTTACTTCCGAAACTGTGGATACTTCGCCCGGGCAATACACACCTTCAATGTCGCAAGGCACAGCTTGACCGGTCAAGGGATCGGTCCGCGTACGTCCGTTCACGCCATAGTTGAAACGTTCTGGCGACTGACCAAATGTCTGAATTTCGTCAAACTGCTGATCGGTTATGCCTTCCAGATATTCACCGAGAAAGTCATCTCCGCCAAAGAACCAGCCTGCGCCATTTTGAATAGGCGTAGGCGCACTGCCGCGCTGAAATCCGTCCGCAAATGGGCTTCGATATTGCGAATAATTCGGAAATTCGTCGGTAAACGCGCCCCCGGCAATAGCGAAATCCTGGCCGGGAAGACCAGTAAACCATCGGCCAGGCACAAACCCGCCAGTGGCAGCGCAGCCAGGCCCTTCGCCCCAAGGTGCACATCCTGCCCGACCAGCCCACGGTGCAGAAAGATTGCCCCATGTACTAAAATTGGTGTTGCGTGTGGTGCGGTCACGGTCGCCCCAGCGCGCACCGAAACGTGCTCGTTTGAAAAAGCCGTCGTCGCTGATGTCGTACTCGGCATCGAAATTCAGCGTTTTCAAATCGCCTTCATTCTTCTCGCGGCTATCCAGACCAAACCAGTAGTACGTGTTTCTCCCCGAACTGAAATAGTCAGCGGGCGATCCTGGGGGTGCAAGAAACTCAACTTTTGGCGTCTTGCCCGACAGGTCGAGGTCAATTTCGGCAAAGGTGCTCAATGCGCCAAACACAGAGTCCCGACGGAGCGTCGAATTGATCTTTTGCGCTTCAAAACTAAACCGCAAACGGTCAGTGGCGTCGAACTTCAAATCAATGGAAATATCTTCAGTAACGCCTTCTGCCCCGCGTAGAAACCGAAGCGAGTCAATTGGAATGCCGCCACGGCCAAAAGGTGTAGCGTAAGCATCGCCAGGCCGTTGCGTTAATATGCCGCTTTTGAAGACGCCATCGTCATCAAACTGCCATGTGCTGCCTGCGGCAGGAACAGGAAATAATGCTTCATCGTCAACACGCGAGATGAGCGCGAACTCTTCTGTATCGAAACTTGTTTCCGAACGAAGCCACTCAACCGTTGCCAACAACCTGCCGTCGCTGCTTTCATATTGACCTACAGCGGAGAATGCTTCCCGCGTACGATCCAAGTCGGTTGTCCGAACCCCTGCACCTTTAGGCACCACAAGTGCGCCAGAAGGCGGAAAGTTGGTTGCGTTGAAATTGGGGTCACCGACGAAGCCGCCTGATCCAACTGATACTGCGCGTAAGCAGGGTCCATTAAAGGTGTTGGCGCGATAGCATGGGTCAGCGACCTGCGATGCGTCCGTACGGCTTTTCAGTTCGGAATAGGCGTATCCAAATTGTAGGCCAAAGGAACCCGCACCCGTATCCCAGCGGTTTGAAATAAGTCCGGAGAATTCAGGAGACCATTCTTTGCGTAAGTCGCCATAATTACCGCCAATTGTGCCAGCGACCTTCAAGCCGCGCGTATCAAGCGGCTTGCGGGTAACTAGATTAACTGTTCCAGCAATAGCGCCTTCAACCAAGTCAGCGGTGACATTCTTGAAAACCTCTACCCGGCCAAGTAATTCAGGAGACACGTCATTGAAGCTGAGCTCGCGTCCGCCAGTGGCAGAGAAAATCTCACGTCCGTTTAATTCGGAACGAACATAGGGAAGCCCGCGGATGATCACGCCCGTGCCTTCAACCGAAAAGCGGTCAGGGTCGGATGTTTTTTCAAACCGCCCGATGTTGACGCCGGGAACTCTTTGCAATGCCTCTGCGACCGAACGGTCCGGCAGGGCACCAATATCTTCTGCAGTAATTGCGTCTACAAAGGTATCTGCATCCCGCTTAACGTTCTGGGCGCTTTCCAGTGATTTCTTGAAGCCTGTGACCACAATGGCATTGTCATCGGCCTCAGCGGCTTTCTCTGGCTCGTCGGCCGATTGTGCAAACGCGGGGTGTGCTGCGCAAAGTGCAATGCCCGAAGCCGTGGTGAGCGCCACAAGGCGCGCTGAACGGATTGATCCTAATAAGTGATTGCGTGCCAAGTGGTCCTCCCTAAAATTTCTTATCGACGATACTTATGCCATCGTTATATCAACTGCATAACTAATATTGAGAGCGTTCACAAGACACAAAATGAACGTTCACAATTTGCATATTGAAACTTTATTGTTATGTCGAAACTTTAGGGAGAGGCGCGATGGCCATTGAGCATATCATCATTGTCGGTGGCGGAACCGCGGGCTGGATGGCCGCGGCAGCTATGTCGCGCTTGTGCGAGAGCAAGAGGGTCGCTGTCACACTCATCGAATCTGAAGAAATCGGCACCGTCGGTGTGGGCGAAGCAACGATACCTCCGTTTATCGAATTCAACCAATTATTGGGTATTGACGAGCGTGACATGCTGTCGATGGTCCAGGGTAGCTTCAAACTTGGTATCCAATTCGTAAACTGGGGCAAGATCGGCGACAGCTACATTCACCCGTTTGGGGCCTATGGCTATCAGGTCGACGGTATTTCATTTCATCACGTCTGGCACAAATATCAGCAAGCAGGCGACAAAAGGCCAATCCAGGTTTTTAATGTGGAGACCATGGCCGCATATTTTGGGCGCTTCGCACGCACCGAAGATTATCAACGCGACGATCTCCCGCCGGTAAACTACGCCTATCACATTGATGCGGGACGCTACGCCAAATATCTGCGTACCTATGCCGAAACACGCGGCGTAGTTCGGCGTGAGGGCAAGATTTCCGACGTAACATTAGACAATGAAAGCGGATTTGTATCGTCGCTCACGATGGAAAATGGTGATGTGTTGCAGGGCGATTTATTCATCGACTGCTCCGGCTTTCGCGGACTGTTGATCGAACAGGCGCTGAAGACAGGCTATGAAGATTGGTCCAATTATCTGCCCTGCAATCGCGCCGTGGCTTTGCCGTGCCTGCGTGAAGACGGCAGCGGTCCATTGCCATATACCCGTGCGACCGCGCATTCGGCGGGATGGCAATGGCAGGTGCCGTTGCAACACCGCAACGGCAACGGCCATGTCTATTGCAACGAATTTATGTCGGATGATGAGGCACACGCGATCCTTATCAACAATATCGCGGGCAAACCGGGCGCTGAGCCAAATTTCCTGCGTTTTGTCACGGGTCGGCGCAAAAAATTCTGGAACAAGAACGTTGTCGCGCTAGGGCTTGCTTCTGGCTTTATGGAGCCGCTGGAGTCCACATCGCTTCACCTCGTGAACACAGGCATCAACAAACTGATTGCTTTGCTGTCACTCGACGGCGTGACGCAAGTGCAGGAAGATGCCTTCAATCGCTTAACCGGCAAGGAATATGCGCGCATCCGCGACTTCCTCATCCTACATTACAACAGCACCACACGCGACGACAGCCCGTTCTGGAACTATTGCCGCAATATGGGGGTACCCGAAAGCCTGACGGAAAAGGTCGAACTATTTCGTCATAACGGCCAGATTTTCCGCGAGGATGATGAGCTGTTTACCGAAACCAGCTGGGCCGCGGTCATGATGGGGCAAGGCATCAAAATGGGCGGACACAATGCGATGGCGGACGCGGTGAAAGAACCAACTACGCGCCAGGAAATCGACGAAATGGAAAAATCGATCCAGTTCGTCGTCCAACATATGCCAACCCATGGTGATTATCTAAAGCAGTACTGTCCCGCACCTGCTTGAACGAGAGTGGGTTTGGCTTCGTGCCAGACCAGAGCTTTGCAACGAGGCTTGATGCCGGTGCGATAATGTGACACCCGCCGTGCACGGTTATGTTTCGGGGGGAATAAGCATGAAAGTTCTGCGCACGCCAGATGCGGGCTTTGCGAGGATCGCGGATTATCCGTTCGCGCCGAATTATCTAGATATCAATGATGCTAAGTCCGGCGCAAATTTGCGCGTGCATTATATCGACGAAGGGCCACGTGACGCACCGGTCGTTTTGATGATGCATGGTGAGCCAAGCTGGTCCTACCTCTACCGCAAGATGATTGGTCCTGTTGTCGCAGCGGGTTTCCGCGTGGTTGCTCCAGACCTGATCGGCTTTGGCAAATCGGACAAGCCAGCGTCGCAAAGGGATTACAGCTATGCCCGTCATGTCGCGTGGATGCGCGCGTGGGTCGAGCAACTTGACCTGCAGAACGTTACCTTGGCGTGTCAGGATTGGGGGTCGCTGGTTGGGCTTCGTTTGGTAGCGGAAATGCCGGACCGTTTTGCTGGTATCGCCCTATCGAATGGCGGCTTGCCCGAGGGCGGAGAAGCCCCGCGCGCTTTTGCCATTTGGCGCGCCTTCTCCAAATGGAGTCCCGTGTTTCCGATTGGCAAAATTGTCAGCGCAGGAACAAAGCGGGGGCTGTCGCCGCAAGAGATTGCAGCTTACGACGCGCCGTTTCCGGACGCTTCGTTCAAGGCGGGCGCGCGGATTTTTCCCAGTTTTGTGCCTTTTGAGAATAATGTCGCGGTGCCAGACCAGAAGCGCGCGTGGGAAATTTTCGACACATGGGAAAAGCCATTCCTGTGCTGCTTTTCGGACCAGGACCGTATTACGCGTGGTGGTGAAAGCCGCTTTATCGGGCGGGTGCCAGGAACTGCGGGTCAAAATCACCGCAGCCTGCACGGTGGGCATTTCATTCAGGAGGATGACCCTGAAGGCTTTGTTGCCTGTATCTTGGAGGTTGCGCGCGCAGGTTAATCGCGCACCTCCGTCAGGCTGTTCCGCGTGTGAGCAGCCTGACCGGGACGGGCGCGATGATCGGTGGTTCGCCTTTGAAAACAGAGATTAAAGCTTCCACGAGCATTTCGCCGGCCTGAACATAATCCTGCTCAATTGTTGTGAGCGGTGGCTGCGCATAAGCGCCCGTCGCGATGCCATCAAAGCCAATGACGCGCACGTCCTTGCCGACGGCGATATGGTGTTCATCGAGCGCGCGCATTGCGCCCAAAGCGATAAAGTCGTTGGCGCAAAACAAGCCGTCAAAGCTCACCTCGTCACGGATCAGGCCTTTGACGGCAGCATAGCCCTGGTCTTCGCGCACGGCATTTTCAGGCAGCGGCGGGCAAATGGGTTGCATACCCTTATCGGCCATTTCAGCCATATAAGTTGTCAGCCGGTCCTGAAACTGCGGCTGTTCGCTGTTGGTGGGGCCAATATAAGCAATATGTTTGCAGCCTTTGTGCAACAAATGTTCAATCGCCAACCGCGCGCCCTGCACATTGTCGCTCTTGATCGAAATCAGGTCCTCTTTGCTTGCACCCCAGCAAATCATCGGCGTTTTGTGCCGGGCATATTCGCCAAAAAACTGCCAGCCTTCGACATTCTGGCCGCTGCCGATGACGATAAGGCCATCGGCCTGACGGCTGCCCGTGTAATTGGCAAAGAAGTTGGCAGGGGAATCCTGAAACGAGATGATGAGATTATAACCGCGTTCGGATGCAGATGCCGCGATGCAGCCCAGCAACGACAGGTAAAACGGGTTGATGTTCGCCTTATTCTCACCCTGCCGGCACAAGATGACCAAAGCGATGGAATAAGTTTGCTGCGTGCGCAGACGGAGGGCGTTGTGATCAACCGAATAATTGAGTTCATTCGCCAATGCGACGATGCGCGCGCGCGTAGTTTCGTTTACCTTTTTGTCACCACGCAGGGCACGCGAGACAGTGGGTTGTGACACCCCAAGCATCGCCGCAATTTGATGCGCAGTAATTCGCCCCTCTTTACCCATGACGCGCCGTTAGCACCGGCGCGCCATTAAGTCACGCAGCGAGCACGGTTTCGGGGGCGACAAATGCCAGATTAAGACTTTCTGCGACGGCTTGGCTGGTCACCTTGCCCTCGTGCACGTTCAAACCGGCCAGCAAGCCGCGCCCGGTTTCCGTGCTGCTTTCAAGGGCCGCCACGCCCTTGTTTGCAAGCGCCAACCCGTAAGGCAAGGTCGCATTGTTGAGTGCAGCAGCGCTAGTCTGGGGCACCGCTCCCGGCATGTTGGCGACGCAATAATGGATGATGCCGTCGACAACATACGTAGGTTCCGCATGGGTGGTGGGGCGTGACGTTTCAAAGCAGCCGCCTTGATCAATGGCGACATCAACGAGGACGGAGCCGGGCTTCATCCGCTTAAGCATTTCGCGCGTGACAAGGCGTGGTGCGCTTGCACCCGGAATGAGCACTGCGCCGATGACGGCGTCGGCAATGCTGATCTCATGGTCGATGGTTTCAAGCGTGGAATAACGCGTGCGCACACGTCCGTTGAACATTTCGTCCAACTGGCGCAGGCGCGGGATTGAACGGTCAACGATGGTGACCTCAGCGCCAAGGCCAACGGCCATCCGCGCAGCATGCGTGCCAACAACGCCGCCGCCAAGCACGGTTACGCGGCCAGCCGGAACGCCCGGGACGCCCCCAAGCAATATCCCGGCGCCACCTTCGCTGCGACGCATGGCTTCGCCCGCCGCTTCAATGGCAAGGCGGCCAGCCACTTCGCTCATGGGGGCAAGCAGGGGCAGGGTGCCGCGGTCGTCGGTGACGGTTTCATAGGCAATTGCGGTGCATCCGCTGGCGATCAGGCCCTTTGCCTGCTCGGGGTCAGGTGCGAGATGGAGGTAAGTGAAGAGCAATTGGCCGGGGCGCAGCTGGATCCATTCGCTTGGCTGGGGCTCCTTGACCTTAACGATCATGTCGCAGCCCGCGAAAATCTCCGCGGCGGTTGCGGCAATTTCAGCACCTGCATTGCGATAGGCGTCGTCGGTTGCCATGATGCCTGCGCCAGCGCCAGTCTGCACGACGACTTGATGACCAGCTGCGACATATTCGCGGACGGCACCGGGCGTCAACCCAACGCGGTATTCATGAACCTTGATTTCGCTTGGGACGCCAACACGCATGATTTTGCTCCTGAAAATATGTATGATGCAGAATAGCATTGTCCCGATGCCTATATTCCGCAAAGATTCGACTTATTTGAAGTATCGGCGCATATATCCGTCGTAATTTTAATAATGGACGTAAATAATATGCAACTTGATCGCGCGGACCGTAAATTACTTGGTGCATTGGTCGCGAATGGCCGTGCGACTCAAATGGAGTTGGGAGAAGCAGCCGGCCTTTCCCCAAGCGCAGCCGCCCGCAGGCAGAAGGCTTTGGAAGACGAAGGCATCTTACGTGGCTATCGCGCGGATGTGAATTTACGCAAACTGGGGCTTTCCGCGACGGTAATGGTCACGATTACCCTCGACAGCCAAAGCGAAGAAGCGATGGCCGCTTTTGAAGCAGCTGTGGTCAACAGCCCATCAACCATCCGGTGCCATTTGATGAGCGGGCGGAATGACTATCTGTTGGTTGTACGGGCAGCATCTATCGAAGATTATGAAATCATTCACCGGCAGGAGATAGCGCGCTTGCCCCGAGTAGCGCGGATTGAAACAGCTTTCGCGTTGCGCGAAGTCGTCAATCGAACCGTTCCGCCACGTCTATTCGATAAATAGCGGCCCTCAACTAATCTGAAGCGACACATTGAGGCGATTGAATTGATGGAACTAGTGCGCTTGAAATGTGTTTTAGTCCCAGAAATGGAGACGTCACATGGGAAGAACAGTTGGAATCAGCATTGGCGGTTTAATCCTGCTTGTGGTGATCGTCGCGATCTTATTCTGAATTGAACGGCCTTTCGGGCCTTTCAAATTGTGCGAAGCTGGCCTGCGTTGCCCATTAAAGACCAGCTTCGCACAACCAGAACAGCCATGCTGTATCTGATGGCTTTAGCGTTCTGCGTTAGCGAGTCGGGAACCCTGCAAACAAAACAATCGTAAAAATCACCCTTGAACTAACGTTCCCGGCGCGAAAACGCCCCGAATGACCGGTACTTAGCAAATTTCTGGCGTCATCGTGTCGTAAGATTTGCTTCAAACCGACGTGTTTGACGACACCTCCGGCGAATACCCCTCCGACGCCGCTGGACGGTGGTTTCCGTACATCCGCCCTATGACACTGTTATCATTATCTTGCGCCGGACTGTGACGGTTTTGTCACATCCGTTAAAAAGGACAATGACATTGACGCAAAATTGCTTGCTTGGCGTCGATTTTGATGTTTGTGTGCACCTGCACAATAAAGCGCAATTAAAAATAAAGTAAAAATTGCGCATGCATCAGATTTAGCGGGAAGAGGACGGCATCTGCCGAAAGCGACGCATTGCGTTAGCTTTCGGCGACATAACAAGCATACCTAAGAAGGGGTAAGATTATGCGTAATTCCATTTTGAAGCTGGCAAGTATCAGTGTCGCGATCAGCGCGATGGCGCTTTCGGCACCTGCGTTCGCGCAAGACGAAGCGGCTGAAGAGGCGGCTGGTCCAATCACATTGTCCGGCGGTGTGGCTGTTGTATCCGACTATCGTTTTCGGGGCGTTTCGTTGTCTGACAAGGATTTCGCGGTTCAGCCATATTTGACCGTAAAGCACGAGTCTGGCCTATATGCAGGCGTTTGGGGTTCCAATCTTGCTGAAAACGCGGGCGACGACGTCGAGGTTGACCTCTATGCTGGTTTCTCAGGCGGCGAAGATCTGACCTATGACATCGGAGCGACATACTATCTTTATCCTGGTGTATCGAGCTTCAACTATGTGGAATTCACAGGCAAGCTTGGTTCAACCGTTGGTCCTGCAACTGTCGGCGTGCAGCTGAGTTACGTGCCAAGCCAAGACAATACCGGTAATAATGACAATATTTATTACGGCACCAATGCCACCGTCGCTATACCGAAAACGCCTATTTCGATTGTTGGCTCAATGGGTATCGAAGACGGCGCATTCACCGCGGGCAATGAAAAGGTTGATTGGTCACTTGGCCTGACCGCCGCTGTGTCTGGCTTCACGCTTGGTGCGTCATATGTCGACACCAACCGCCGTTCGGTGTTCGCATTCAAAGACAGCGCGGCTGGCGTGGTGTTTTCGGTCAGCTACGGCTTCTGATCAAACCTTAGGCCGCCGTGCCTATGCAGAATCCATGCATGCCGGGCTTGACCTTTCAAGTCCGGCATGCGCTTATCAGTCTTACATAAACTGGTGAAAAACAATGTCCGTGAACCTTGCGAGTTGGATCGCTGAGCACAAGATCGATGAGGTTGAGTGCATCGTCCCCGACATTAATGGTGTGCAGCGGGGCAAGGTTCTGCCCGCGAAGAAATTCCTGTCATCGGTCCGCGACAAGTCGCTGCGTATACCGGGCAGTGTATTTATCTGCACCATCGATGGCCATTATCCAGAAGATATCGCCGACATATGGGACAAGGACCCGGACAAAATACTGATTGCCGACCCTGATACAATTTGTGTCGCGCCAGGTTTCAAATCGCCCACGGCGTTCGTTATTGCCGATGTGCTGCATGGAGACGGAACCGAGGTAGAAATTGCACCCCGTACAATCTTGAAAAAAGTCTTGAGCATGTATGCGGCGCGCGGGTGGAAACCGATTATGGCACCCGAGGTTGAATTTTATCTTGTCAGTCAGAATGTCGACCCCGACTTTCCATTGGTGCCGCCAACCGGCTCAAGTGGCCGTGCGGAAACCGCCAGCCAGCCATATGGGCTGGAGGCGATGAACGAATATGAGGACATTATCGACCACATCTATGATGATTGTGAGTTGATGGGCCTCGATATCGACACGATGATCCACGAAATGGGCGCAGCACAGCTTGAGGTGAACTTCATTCATGGCGACCCGCTAAAGCTGGCCGATCAGGTATTCCTGTTTAAACGCACCGTTCGAGCAGTGGCCAAACAACATGGCGTTTATGCGACTTTCATGGCGAACCCAATGGCGGGGCAACCAGGCAGCGCGATGCATATCCACCAATCGGTTGTGGATGCCGAAACCGGCAGAAATCTTTTCTCCAACGCCAATGGCAAGGATAGCGCGCTGTTCCGCAGTTACATTGCCGGCCTTGTGAAGTTCATGCCGCAGATATCGCCGCTTTGGGCGCCGAACGTGAACAGCTTCCGCCGGATGCGTCCCGATAGCGCCGCGCCCATCAACGTCCAATGGGGCGAAGACAACCGAAGCTGTGGTTTCCGCGTGCCGATATCCGACAAGGCCAACCGCCGGGTTGAAAACCGCCTGCCGGGCGCGGATTCGAACCCATATCTCGCCATGGCTGCTTCTTTGGTTTGTGGGTATATCGGCATGGTCGAACGGATGGTTCCCGCCAAGGCGATCACGGGAAGCGCCTATAACCGCGCCCGCACATTGCCCCGCACGCTTGAGGCGGCACTAGATCGGTTCAGCGCCTGCAAGCCAGTGCGCAACCTGCTTGGCGAAGAGTTTTTTGACATCTTTTTCGCTGTCAAAGACTATGAATTGTTCAATTACCAGTCCGTCGTATCAAGCTGGGAGCGTGAGCATTTGTTGTTGAGGGTGTGAATATGCATTCCCCGACGGGCGACCCCCTGTTTGACCAAAGCTATTACGGCGCGACGGCCAATATTTCGACGCATCATGAGTCGTTATGGGGGGATCATCATGCTGACCTAGTAGTCATAGGCGCTGGCTACACTGGCCTTTCCGCTGCCTTGCGTGCCGCCGAATTGGGGATGAAGGTAATCGTCCTTGAAGAATATTTTCCCGGATTTGGCGCATCCGGCCGCAATGGCGGACAGTTAATCCCCGGCTGGCGCTGGGATGCACGGACGCTCGTCAGGGCGTTTGGTAAGCAACGTGGCAAAGCCATTTTTGATTTGTCATTGGATGCGCGAGACCGCGTCATGGCGCGCGTCGCAAACCATGCCATTGCCTGTGATTTGAAACATGGTCACGCGACGATGGCATGGAACCCCACACATTATCGTGACCTCGCAGAAGAAGCGGAATGCCTTGCGCGCGATATGGATTATGCTGACATAGACTTGCTTTCGAGGGACGAGGGCCGAAACGTGGTCAACAGCGCGCTTTATCATGGTGGGATGGTGGACAAAAAGGGCGGACATTTCCATCCGCTGAACTATGCGCTTGGCTTGGCGAAGGCTGCAACTGATGCGGGCGTTCAAATTTTTGTGAACAAGCGCGTGATCGGTGTCAAAGAGCAGAAAGACAAGGTTTGGGCAGGCGTTGAGGGCGGCAATGTTTTTGCCAAGCAAGCGATGCTAGCAACGGACACCAAAACCGCAGGCGTGAATCGGCATTTGGGCGGCTATGCGATGCCTATCCTCAATTACAACATCGCCACACAGCCGCTTGGCGAGGACCGCGCCCGGTCGCTGATCCCATCAGACATGGCGATTGCCGACACCCGCTTTGTGCTGAATTATTTCAGGCTGTCTGCCGATAACCGTTTGATATTTGGCGGCGGAGAAAAATATCTGCCGTCCATGCCCGCCAGCATCGATGATTTCGTCCGCAAACACATGTCGCAAGTGTTCCCTGATCTCGCTGATGTGAAAATCGACTATCGATGGGGCGGGGCCGTTGGTGTCAGTCGCAACCGCCTGCCGCATGTTGGCCGTATCGATGGCGGCAAGATCTGGTTTGCGCATGGTTTTTCGGGCCATGGCGCATTGCTAACGACATTAGCGGGTGAAGTCGTGGCGGAAGCGATGGCCGGAGAATCGCAAGCTTATGCGTTGATGTCCGGCCTGCCGTCGAAGCCATTTCCGGGTGGAACGTTGTTGCGCTGGCCTTTGCATGTGGCTGGGATGCTCTATTATGCCATGCGCGACCGGCTGTGATTGACCGGCAAGCAATCCACCAGATGCGCCAGCGTGAAATCGCGCGGTTCATTGATGCGAACCCAAAATCCCACGCCTACTCAGAAAAGACTCAGGGGTGGTTTCAGGGCGTGCCTTTCCATTGGATGCTCGATTGGTCCACTCCGTTCCCGATCGTCGCTCAGGAGGCTTCTGGAGCGACCCTGACGAGCATTGACGGACAGGTCTTCGATGACTTTTGCCTCGGTGATACCGCCAGCATGTTTGGCCACGCGCCTGTGCCGCTTGCCAAGGCGATAACGGAACAAGCAGGGCAGGGCCTTAGCTACATGCTGCCTACCGCAAAGGGCGCGGAACTGGGGGCGATGCTGGCCGAAATGTTCGGCCTGCCCCAATGGCAAGTGACGACGACGGCAAGCGAAGCGAACCGGGCAGTCATCCGCTGGTGCCGCGGTATTACGGGGCGCAACAAGATATTGATCTTCAACGGTTGCTATCATGGCGCGGTAGACGATGTATTCGTCGACTTGCGCGATGGTGATGTGGTCAACCGGCCAAGCCTGATCGGGCAGGTGCAGGATTTGCTGCCAACGACAGTGGCAATCGAATTCAACGACGTGGATGCGCTTGCAAATGCGTTGCGTGGCGGCGATATCGCATGCGTACTGGCGGAACCGTTGATGACCAACGTCGGCATGGTGCGGGATGCGCCGGGGTTCCTGCTTGCGTTGCGGCAACTGTGTGATGAAACCGGCTCGATATTGGTGCTCGACGAAACCCACACCATTTCCTCTGGTTATGGCGGGCACAGCAATACGCACGGGCCAATGCCTGACATATTGGTGGTGGGCAAGTCGATGGGTGGCGGCGTGCCATGTGCGGTCTATGGCTTCACGGCCGACATTGCCGAGCGGATGGCTGAACTCAACGCATCGCGTCCCGCGGGGCATAGTGGCATAGGTACAACCTTGTCCGCCAATGCACTTGCCATTGCCGCCATGCACGCGATGTTGGGTCAGGTCATTACGCGTGATGCTTATGCCCATATGCTGTCGATGGCAGAGAGGCTTGTTTCAAAATTAAATGCCGTCATCGCCGCGCATGGGCTCGACTGGCATGTGAGCCATGTGGGCGCGCGTGTAGAACTGGTCTGTTCGGCCGTCCCGCCACGTAATGGAAGTGAGGCGCGCGCGGCAATGGACCATGAGTTGGAAAGTACGATCCATCTGTACCTCGTCAATCGAGGCATCTTGCTTGCACCATTCCACAACATGATGTTGGTCAGCCCGGTAACGCAAGCAGCGCAAGTTGACCGCCTTGCGGCAGAGTTGAACTCTGCGCTGACTGAGCTACAAGCGACTGAAAATTAGGGCGGACGAAAGTATCATCATGACGATCAAGCGGGCAAAATCATCAGCGACCATCGCGGCACGAAGCGAGGCGGAGGCCTTTTTTGCGGCGTATCCCGACATTGACTCCGTCGAGATGATCTACACCGATTTTGGCGGCGTCCCGCGCGGCAAGCGGTTGCGCCAGCATGAGGTGCTGTCGGTTTACGAAATCGGCCGCTTCTTCCCCGGCTCCATTGCAGTTGTCGATATCACTGGTCAGGACACCGTGGAAACTGGCCTCGTCTGGGAGGATGGCGACGCCGACCGCTCCATGAAGCCAATCCCCGGCACTTTGGTCCGCACACCATGGGCTGGCGACAATGCGGCGCAATTCATGGTCGATTTTTACGAGTTGGACGGCCAACCGCATGATCTTGATCCGCGCCATGTGCTTGGCCTTGTCGTTGACCGTTTTGCCGAAATGGGCCTTACGCCTGCACTGGCTGTTGAGCTGGAGTTTTATCTGCTGGACCCAAAGCGCGCGCGCGATGGTTCGATCCGCCCGGCGCGGCCGGACTATAACCGCGAAACGCCGCAGATGGTTGAAGTATACGGCTTGCGTGAACTGGACGATTTCCGGCCCTTCTTCGACGAGCTTTACGAAGTCTGCGATATTCAGGGGTTGCCGCTCGAATCCGCGATCTCCGAATTCGCGCCAGGCCAGTGCGAGTTGACCTTGCGTTACAAACCCGATGTGCTGCGCGCCTGCGACGATGCAATCATGTACAAGCGCGTGGTCAAGGCGGTGGCGCAGGCCCACGGGCTTGAAGCTACCTTCATGGCAAAACCTTTCGCTGAACAAGCGGGCTCCGGCATGCACATTCATGTGTCAATGAACGACAGTGACGGGAAGAACTTGTTTGCTTCCGATGATCCCGAAGGCACGCCAATGTTGCGCCATGCCATTGGCGGGATGATCACCAGCGTTGGTGATTGCTTCGCGCTCTTTGCGCCGCATGCCAATAGCTACCGCCGGTTCAAGGCCAACAGTTATGCGCCGGTCGCACCAACTTGGGGCGTCAACAATCGCACCGTGTCATTCCGCATCCCTGCCGGCCCGCCATCAAGCCGCCATGTCGAACATCGCGCCTGCGGCGCCGACGCCAACCCGTATCTCGCGGTCGCCGGGGTATTGTCGGGCATTCATCACGGCATCGTAAACCAGATCGACCCCGGCCCGGCGGTCGTTGGCAATGGTTATGACCGCGATGGGTCAGGCGACGATAAACCGCCAAGCAACTGGTTCGCCGCAGTCGACCGGTTCCACGGCTCCGCGTTAATGCGCACGTATCTGGGTGATCGCTTCGTCGACATGTTCACGATCGTGAAGCGCGTCGAGCAGGACCGCTATTTCGGTCAGGTGCCGAGCATCGATTATGACTGGTATTTGCGCAACGCTTAATTTTGAACAGGAAAACGAGCCAAGATGTTTGCGTGCACGGCGGGGTTCAGTAGGTTACTAAATTCGCAACCTACGATAGTACCGTCGTTCCATACGATCTTTGCCTGAAGCGCCGAAAGGCCGGGTAAGGTCAGCCAAATACGCGTGCCAGGCGCCATGCCAGTCAACGCTTCGCAAGCCACGCCAGACAGCGAAAGGTCACGGACGATCACTGAAAAGCCCGGTGAGCCGGACGGACGCATGATCGCAGGTATTTTGAGGCGTACGCGCGGCGCGCTGCGGTCTTCTTGCGCCGCGTCTTCGTACCGTTGATAGGTGCTCGTCGTAGATGTCATGTTCATCATGGCCCAAAGTTCCCGTAAGTCTGGCTTGGCCTAACTGCAGTCAGTGAATTTATAGTATCGTATCATGGTAAACTTGCCATTTACCAAATGCTATACACGGCCTTGCAATTCAGCCGTGCCACCGCCATATGCGGCTTGGGAGTCGGATGGACGTGGCACTCGCCAACCTGGTCAGATCCTGACGGAAGCAGCCACAACGAATTCGCTGCGGGTCATTCGGCTCCTACTTTTCCCCGTGTTTCGGTGGAGAAGGCTTCGACAAAGGTCGGTGACCATTCTAATATGATGATAATGCCCGACTCCAATACCCCAAACTTCGCTGAGCGCGATCCGGATATGCCCGATGACGCATTGGGTCTGGGGCTGGATTTGCCGCCTGTTCCCAAGCCGCCGATTTCGGCGCCGTCCCAAGTGGCAGCGGCACCTGGCGGCGCGGCGTACCGCGTTTTGGCGCGCAAATACCGTCCGCAGACCTTTGCTGAACTGATCGGGCAGGACGCCATGGTTCAGACGTTGGGTAACGCCATCAAGCGCGACAGACTGGCGCATGCATTCCTCATGACTGGTGTGCGCGGCGTGGGTAAAACCTCGACCGCGCGTTTGATCGCAAAGGCGTTAAATTGCATTGGTCCCGACGGGCAGGGCGGTCCGACAATTGACCCTTGCGGTACATGCGAGCCTTGCGTTGCTATCGCTGAAGGCCGGCATATCGACGTTATCGAAATGGATGCCGCGAGCCACACCGGCGTCGACGATGTGCGCGAGATCATTGAGGCTGTCCGTTATTCGGCTGTTTCCGCGCGCTATAAGATTTATATCATCGACGAAGTGCACATGCTGTCGAAAAATGCGTTCAACGCATTGCTTAAAACGCTTGAAGAGCCGCCGGGCCATGTGAAGTTTCTGTTCGCAACAACCGAAGTTAACAAGGTTCCGATCACGGTACTGTCGCGGTGTCAACGCTTTGACCTGAAACGGATATCGACGGAGAAGCTTTCGGCGCATTTTGCGGATATTTCCGCAAAGGAAGCCGTTGAAGCCGAGACCGAAGCGTTGACCCTGATTGCTCAGGCCGCAGAAGGCTCGGTCCGCGACGGCCTGTCGATCCTTGATCAAGCCATTGCCCATGCCGATATGGAGGGCGATGGGAAGGTGACTGCTGCGCAGGTTCGCGACATGCTTGGGCTTTCTGACCGTGGCGCAATTCGACGTCTCTTTGGACTGATCCTGACAGGTAACGCCCAAGCTATGCTGGCTGAGGCCAAGAACCAGTATAATCTAGGCGTTGAACCGCTGGCGATGTTTGCAGGGCTGTTGTCCGAAGTGCACCGGTTGACGCTTGCGAAGGTTGGCGCGCCGCGCGATGGGGCGTTGGATGCTCAAGCGACCGCCGTTGTTGAGGAACATGCCGACCGTTTGTCCTTTCCCGTTCTGCACCGTCTATGGCAATTGCTGTTGAAGGGGCAGGAGGAAGTCGCCCGCGCTTCGGTCCCGCTCGATGCTGCTGACATGGCATTGTTGCGCTTAATCCATGCCGCGACTCTGCCTGATCCCGGCGAACTGGCCAAGATGATTGGGGAAGGGGCGTTTACCGCGCCGCCACCAGCTTCCGCGCCGACCGCGCTTGATATCCCGCCTACTACTAATGTGCAGACATTGATGCCAGCGAACTTCAACGCACTCTTGGAACGATTGGCGCGTGATGGCTTTGTCAGCCTTGAAATGACAATGCGCGACGTGGTGCGTTTGGTGGAGTATGCGCCGCCGTTGCTTGCATACCAACTGGCCGGGCCAGTAGCGCCAGGTTTCGTGGCGGAATTGCGCGATGGGTTGGCCAAGGTGACGGGCACGCGCTGGGACGTAGAGGAACGCGCAGGCGAAGCGCAGCCAAGTCTCTTGGAACAGGAAGTGGCAGCGGCCGAGGCAGATAAACGCATTATAATGGAGTCACCTTTGGTCAAAGCGGCGTTTGCCGCGTTTCCTGAGGCGGAGCTGCTCGACAGCGACGAGTATGACATGAAACGGAGTAAGAGCGCATGAAAAGCATGGAAGAAATGATCAAGGCTGCGCAAGAGGCCGCCCAAAACATCCAGCAACAGATGGATCAGGCGCAGGCGACGCTGGATACAATCCAGGTTGAGGGCGTATCTGGTGGCGGTCTGGTGAAGGTCCGGGCGACCGCAAAGGGCCGTATTTTAAATGTGGCTCTTGATGACAGCATCATTGTGCCGGCAGACAAAGGCATGTTGGAAGACCTTATCACAGCGGCCTTTAACGATGCCCGCGAAAAGGCCGATGCAGCCAGCAACGCCGAAATGGCCAAGATGTCCAGCGGCCTGCCATTGCCTCCAGGTTTCAAACTGCCGTTTTAATAACGCGAATGTTGGTCGTGACCAAGCTCTTGACCGGTTTTTCCCCAATAAATTGCGCGCCACAGCTGCACATGCATTGAAAGCGTGCGCAAAGCGCTCATATTGGGGGAGAACAGGCAGGTTGCCGTTTTGGGTGACTGCCAATTGGAGTATCTATGGATCTGAACCTTCCATTATTGCCGTTGCGCGATATTGTTGTTTTCCCCGGCATGATTGTGCCGTTGTTTGTCGGTCGCGACAAATCGGTGGTTGCGCTTGAAAAGGCGATGGCCGCCAACAAGGAAATTTTTCTTGTAGCTCAACTTGACCCTGCCGAAGATGACCCGGACAAGGATGACTTGTACAATATCGGCGTGACAGCTTCGATCATGCAGCTGTTGAAGTTGCCCGATGGCACCGTGCGCGTGCTCGTCGAAGGGAAGCAGCGTGCGGAACTGCGTGACTTGATCGAGCGCGGCGAAGATTATGTCGAAGCAACCGTCAGCCTGATCAAAGAGAAAAACGCCGAAGGGCCAGAGGCCACTGCGTTGATGCGGTCTGTGACCGAGCAGTTTGAGAACTATTCCAAGCTGAACAAGAAAATGCCAGCTGAAACTGCGGTTCAGTTGACCGAAATCGATACGCCATCAGCACTTGCCGATGCGGTTGCCGCGAACATTCAGCTGAAGGTTTCGGACAAGCAGTCGTTGCTGGTCGAAGCAAATCCGCTCCGCCGCCTGGAAATGGCCTTCGCCTTCATGGAAGGCGAACTTGGCGTCTTGCAGGTCGAAAAGAAAATCCGTGGCCGCGTAAAGCGCCAAATGGAAAAGACCCAGCGCGAATATTATCTCAACGAACAGATGAAAGCTATTCAGCGCGAGTTGGGTAATGATGACGGTGAAGGCGGCGACGAGATTGCCGAGCTTCAATCCAAGATCGACACCATCAAGCTGTCGAAGGAAGCAAAGGCAAAAGCCAATGCCGAGTTGAAGAAGCTGCGCGGTATGGCGCCGATGTCGGCAGAGGCTACGGTCATTCGCAACTATCTGGATACGCTTCTTGGTATCCCATGGGGCAAGAAGTCCAAGCTGAAGCGTGATATCGCCAAAGCGCAGGAAGTTCTTGATGCCGACCATTTCGCCTTGGAAAAAGTGAAAGACCGGATTGTTGAGTATCTTGCGGTGCAAGCGCGTACCAACAAGCTGAAAGGCCCGATCCTGTGTCTCGTCGGCCCTCCCGGTGTGGGCAAAACCTCGCTTGGAAAATCCATTGCGAAGGCGACCGGACGCGAGTTCATTCGCCAGTCTTTGGGCGGCGTGCGTGACGAGGCCGAGATCCGTGGCCACCGGCGCACCTATATCGGTTCGATGCCTGGCAAAGTCGCTGCTAACTTGAAAAAGGCAGGCACGATGAACCCGCTGTTCCTGCTTGATGAAATTGACAAGCTTGGACAGGATTTCCGCGGTGATCCGGCGTCGGCTTTGCTTGAGGTTCTGGACCCTGAACAGAACAACAAGTTCAATGACCATTATCTCGAAATCGACCTTGATCTGTCGGACGTGATGTTTGTCACAACCGCAAACAGCATGAACCTGCCACAAGCCTTGTTGGACCGGATGGAGATCATTCGTCTTGAAGGCTACACCGAGGACGAAAAGCTTGAGATTGCGAAGCGGCATTTGCTGGATAAGCAGATTGAAGCGCATGGGCTGAAGCATGGAGAATTTTCCGTAAGCGACGATGCCTTGCGCGATCTTATCCGTTACTACACGCGTGAGGCTGGTGTCCGGACGCTGGAACGTGAGATTGCCAAGCTGGCGCGCAAGGCGTTACGGCGGATATTGGAAGGCAAAGACAAGAGCATCGCAATTACGCCTGATAACCTCGCCGATTTCTCGGGCGTACGCAAATATCGCCATGATATGGGCGAGGAAGAAAATCAGATCGGTGCCGTGACGGGATTGGCGTGGACCGAAGTGGGCGGCGAATTGCTGACCATCGAGGCAGTGACTGTGCCTGGTAAAGGGCAAATCAAGACCACGGGCAAGCTAGGCGAAGTCATGAGCGAGTCCATTCAGGCTGCCTTGAGCTATGTGAAGGCGCGAGCGCCAAGCTACGGCATTAAACCAAGCTTATTTGCCCGCAAAGATGTGCACATCCACCTTCCCGAAGGTGCGGTACCCAAGGACGGACCTTCGGCCGGTATCGGCATGGTAACCTGCATTGTGTCGACATTAACCGGCATTGCTGTGCATCGCGATGTGGCCATGACTGGCGAAGTCACGCTGCGTGGACGTGTACTGCCTATTGGCGGTTTAAAGGAGAAGCTGCTCGCTGCCTTGCGCGGCGGGATTAAAACCGTTCTCATCCCGCAGGAAAATGAAAAGGACTTGGCGGATATTCCTGCCAACATCAAAGATGGTCTGGAGATTATCCCCGTCAGTCATGTGGACCAGGTTCTGGCCCGGGCGCTGGTGTCGCCTTTGGTGGCGGTTGAATGGACCGAAGCGGATGATCTCGCTGCCGCCTTGCCAGCCGCAGTTGGCGGTGAAAATGGGGCTTCTGTGACACATTAAAGCCGTGCGTCCTGCCTTAACTTGCATGTAACAGGCAGGACGCACAGTTTTTCGAAGAAAATGACGGTTTTAGGCCGATATTTCCTTTGACAGCGCGCACATTCTGCTCATTATCCGGCCACCGGCGCAAGCCGCGACTCAATTTAGTAATAAATGGGTCTCACATAATTTTTGAGAGGGGGGTTCCCACTATGAACAAGCAAGATCTCGTCAGTGCAGTCGCCGATGCTAGCGGTTTGACCAAGGCTGATGCCGGCAAAGCCGTTGAAGCAACATTTGAAGCGATCACCGGCGCGCTTAAAAGCGGCGGCGAAGTTCGTCTCGTTGGTTTCGGTACTTTTGGCGTTGCAAAGCGTAAGGCTTCGACCGGACGTAACCCGCGCACTGGCGAACCAATGACCATCAAGGCATCGACTCAGCCAAAGTTCAAGGCTGGCAAGGCGCTCAAGGATGCTGTCAACTAAGACAAGCCAATATATTGGGTGAAAAGGGCGGGGCGAAAGCACCCGCCTTTTTTATGCGCGGTGTGTGGAAAATCTTTCCATCGGTCAATCCTGCCAAAATGCTCTTCAGCAGTATGCCCGTAAGCAAACAAGTGTACGCCACCAGAATGCACGCATCCTGGGAGGCGGAACTGTTTTAAGCCGCTAAACGCGGTTCGCTTTGCACACGGGATGTGGTCGGAAAAGCAATAATTGCTGCCGGAGCCAGGCGCCGCATTTCGCCAAAAATGATTCGGCGGTCGCGCTGGACCGTTGGAGCGAATTCCATATCCATAACTGCATGGATTCGCGGCATAGCATTTCGGATCGTCAACACGATCACACCGATTGATGCGCCCAGTGCGGTTAGAAAAAGAAGCGAAGCGATGATCGTCATAGCACTGGTCCTTTCTTTACCCCGTTCCGATTTGGTGGGGTCGCCTATTCATCATTGAACAGGCTGTGCAGTATTTGTTCACTATATGTTCCTACATGTCAAGTGACATTTAAATGTGGAACATCGCAGGTTAACTCCGGGGATTACCTGTGGATAACTATCGGGGGAGCAAAAAGTTCAGGAGCGACCCTATTCACGGCGCGCTGCGTGTACCTCGGCGTTCGGCGTGCCATTGTTGGAGTGCCTGTTGCATGCATCCAGTAAAGCCGTTGCTTCCATTCACCGAACAGCTGTTGGGCAGGATAGCGCGCGCGTACCCGTCAAGGCTTTCGACCGCTGACGTCCAGCTGCCACCTGCCACAACCGATTCTTCGTCCTCGCGCAGGGGCTTGGGAATACGATATCGGTCGCCTTCGGGTTGTGCAGCGCACACGACGATTTCATCCCCGACGGCTTCCGGGCATTTATCCTCGCCGAACGTAACAAGGAAGGATATGCGTTCGGGCGGTGTCGACTGTTGTGCTTCACCAAGCGAAGGCTCCTGAGCGGAGGCAGGCGCCGTTAAAAGCAGAAGTGCAGCGAATGAAGCGATAGCGATGCGCATTTTTACCTCATTTCCCAAGCGTAATGTTTTGCTAGGCTGCGGTTGCTGAACAGCTTGTTAATGCACATACACAGCATGTAGCAGCCCTTGAAACCTATTGGCGCTTGACGAATCTTACTCGCAGCTATAACGGCGCCCTCATTCCACATGGGAAACACACATACCGGTGCTGATCTTTGTCTTTCAGGCAAAAGTGAAGTTCTAGTTTCCCAGAGGCTCAACCGGAAGGAGAAGTACCATGGCGGCACCTGTCGTAACCATGCAGCAATTGCTTGAAGCTGGGGCCCATTTCGGCCACCAAACACACCGTTGGAACCCGCGTATGAAGCCGTATATCTTCGGCGCGCGTAACGGCATCCACATTCTTGACCTCTCGCAGTCCGTGCCATTGTTCGCACGTGCGCTTGATTTCGTCGCACAGAGCGTTTCATCGGGCGGTAAGGTTCTTTTTGTAGGCACGAAGCGTCAGGCCCAAGGCCCGATCGCCGATGCGGCCCGCGCATCGGGTCAGCATTTCGTCAACCACCGCTGGTTGGGCGGCATGCTCACCAACTGGAAGACCATTTCGAACTCGATCAAGAAGCTCAAGACGCTCGAAGAGCAGCTTTCGGGCGACACGCACGGTTTCACGAAGAAGGAAATCCTTCAAATGACCCGCGAACGTGACAAGCTTGAAATGAGCCTTGGTGGCATCCGCGATATGGGCGGCATTCCTGACGTCATGTTCGTCATTGACGCCAACAAGGAAGAGCTCGCAATCAAGGAAGCCAACGTTCTCGGTATTCCCGTGATCGCGATCCTCGACTCGAACGTATCGCCTGATGGCATTGCATTCCCGGTTCCTGCAAATGATGACGCTGCGCGCGCCATTCGTTTGTATTGCGACGCCATTGCCACT
>JANPKN010000068.1:0-4079 GCA_031426075.1 Sphingomonadaceae bacterium | reverse complement strand
TTCTGGGCGAAACCGAGAAATCGGCGCGCTCGGTCATCGAGGCGTTTCGCGGGGCAAATGTGAACATCCTCGTCCAGGAATTCATCAAAGAAGCCAATGCCACCGATATCCGCTGCTTTGTCATAGGCAACAAGGTCGTTGCATCAATGCAGCGCCAAGGCGCAGAAGGCGATTTTCGGTCCAACCTGCATCGCGGCGGATCGGCCCAGGCCATCAAGATCACGCCGGAAGAACGGTCAACGGCTGTGCGTGCGGCGCGGGCCATGGGGCTGAATGTCGCCGGCGTGGACATGCTCCGGTCCAATCACGGCCCTGTCATCATGGAAGTGAACAGTTCGCCTGGGCTTGAAGGCATTGAAAAAGCGAGTGGCAAAGATATAGCAGGCCGGATCATCCAGTTTATCGAAGAAAACGCGATGGCTGGCAAAACCAAGACGAAAGGCAAGGGATAACGCGCCGCTGGCCTTGACAGTTGGTGCGACTCACCGTAAGGCGCGTGGAATTCCGAACATCTGGTGCAGCCAGCAGCGCGTTTATGCGTCCGCTGGTTTTGTGCGTTTCGGGATATCATCAGCGTTGAGATAGGGTTTGTCCTTTCGGGGGCACCTGTGGAGCAGGAGTAAATAAATTGGCACGTATTGCCGGAGTTAACATTCCAACCAACAAGCGCGTGATCATTGCGCTTACCTACATTCACGGTATCGGCCGCACTAAAGCCGTCGAAATCGCGACTAAGCTGGGAATTGATCATAGCCGTCGTGTGCAGGATCTTTCGGATGCCGAAGTTCTGCAAATCCGCGAAACCATTGATGCGGGCTACACCGTAGAAGGCGATCTTCGCCGCACCACATCGATGAACATCAAGCGTTTGATGGATCTCGCCTGCTACCGTGGCCTTCGCCATCGTAAGGGCCTTCCCGTCCGTGGTCAGCGTACGCATACCAATGCGCGCACCCGTAAGGGCAAGTCCAAGGCAATCGCGGGCAAGAAGAAGTAATCACAGGCTTTGGCCTGATTATTTTTTCTTCGCATTTTCGAATAGGATACACATTATATGGCACGCGAACCACAGCGCATCAAAAAGCGGGAGCGCAAAAATATTTCGGCAGGCGTCGCGCACGTCAATGCCAGCTTCAACAACACCATGATCACGATCACGGATGCCCAGGGCAATGCGATCAGCTGGTC
This sequence comes from Sphingomonadaceae bacterium, assembly GCA_031426075.1. GTDB lineage: Bacteria > Pseudomonadota > Alphaproteobacteria > Sphingomonadales > Sphingomonadaceae > Sphingorhabdus_B. The sequence continues at coordinate 2,891 of JANPKN010000068.1, read as the reverse complement.
TTCGGCAGGAACGATGGGTTTTAAGGGCAGCCGCAAGTCGACCCCTTACGCAGCCCAGGTTGCAGCAGAAGACGCCGGCAAGAAAGCTGCTGAACATGGCGTTCGCACTTTGGAAGTCGAAGTTAAGGGCCCGGGTTCGGGTCGTGAATCGGCGCTTCGCGCTTTGCAGGCGGTGGGTTTCACCATCACCTCGATCCGCGACGTGACTTCGATCCCACACAATGGCGTGCGTCCTTCCAAGCGTCGGCGCGTCTAAGCATTCGTTTCAGGGGCGGCTGCTCAGTCGTTCCTTCTTTTACCCGCGATCCGGCACGGTGCACCAAATTGCCGGTTTTGCAAAACCCAAGGGGAAATCCATGTCCGTCAATATTAAGAACTGGCAGGAACTGAAAAAGCCCAACGCACTTGAGCTCAAATCAGGTAGCGATGCGAAGCGTAAGGCAGTATTTATCGCTGAGCCGCTTGAGCGTGGCTTTGGCTTGACGCTCGGTAACGCGCTGCGTCGCGTTTTGCTCTCGTCGTTGCAGGGCGCAGCGATCACGTCGATCAAGATCGAGAACGTATTGCACGAATTTTCGTCGCTTGCTGGCGTGCGTGAAGATGTGACTGACATCGTTTTGAACATCAAGCAGGTCGCATTGAAGATGGAGGGCGAAGGCCCTAAGCGTCTTCAGCTCTCGGCAACTGGCCCTGGCGCTGTGACTGCCGGCGACATCGCTGTGTCAGGTGACATCCAGGTGATGAACCCTGATCTCGTCATTTGCCATCTTGATGATGGTGCGACGTTGAACATGGAAATCACGGCAGACAGCGGCAAGGGCTATGTGCCCGCCGTCGCTAACCGTCCAGCAGATGCGCCAATTGGCCTGATCCCCGTAGATAGCTTGTATTCGCCTGTGCGTCAGGTTGCGTACAAGGTCGACAATGCACGCATCGGTCAAGAACTTGACTATGACAAGCTTTCGCTGACGATCGAAACCGATGGCACTGTAACTCCAGAAGACGCCGTAGCTTATGCTGCGCGCATCCTTCAGGACCAGTTGCAAGTGTTCGTTCACTTCGAAGATTCGATGGCTGCGTCTTCGCCGATGATCGGCATGGCTGCACCTTCGGCTTCTTCCGAAGAGTCGGATGCAAACCAGCTCAACCGTTATCTTCTCAAGAAGGTCGACGAATTGGAACTGTCGGTACGCAGCGCAAACTGCCTCAAGAACGACAACATCATCTACATTGGCGACCTTGTTCAAAAGAGCGAAGCCGAAATGTTGCGTACGCCTAACTTCGGTCGCAAATCGCTGAACGAAATCAAGGAAGTATTGTCGTCGATGGGCTTGCGCCTTGGTATGGACATTCCAGGATGGCCGCCAGAAAATATCGAAGAGATGGCCAAAAAGCTTGAGCAAGAGCTGCTCGGTTAAAGAATATTTGGGCCGAAGCTGCGCTTTGGCCCAACATACAGGGAAAAATGGCCGCCCTTAACTGGCCAGGATCGGGGTACCTGATACGGCCCCCCTACGAACGAAGGAATGAAATATGCGCCATAAAGTTGGCCACCGTAAGCTGCAACGCACGACATCGCACCGTACCGCGATGCTTCGCAACATGGCAGCCTCGCTCATCAAGCATGAACAGATCAAGACAACTTTGCCAAAGGCGAAGGAACTGCGTCCCTATATCGAAAAACTGATCACGCTTGCGAAAAAGGGTGGCCTGTCCAACCGTCGCCTTGCGATGAGCCGTTTGATGGACGACACACAGCTGGTGAAATTGTTTGACGAACTGGCGACGCGCTATGCCGACCGTAGCGGTGGTTATAGCCGCGTGATCAAGGCTGGCTTCCGTGGTTCGGACGCTGCACCAATGGGCGTCATTGAGCTCGTCGACCGCAATGTCGACGCCAAGGGCCAAGACAGCGGTCCAGTTGAAGTGATGGACGACGCTGAATAAGCGCTCTTCACCTTAGAATTTTGAAAAGGGCGGTATCCGGAAGGGTGCCGCCCTTTTTCTATGGGTCAAGCTTTGGAGTTGCGCCTTTGACGTGCACACCAGAATAACAAGCTTGCAATGAACCATGCTACGGAGAGGACGATCGTAAATCTCCCGCCGCGCATGTCAGTGCCCAATATTCCTGCAAAGGTGCCAATGGCGATTTGCAGTGTGCCCGCAAGGAACATGGCGGGGGCCAAGATGCTGGCGCGAAGGCGTGAGACGATGCTTCCTGCAATGGCAGTAAACAGAACTACGCCAAACCAAAGGTTCACGGGATTGTCTTCATTGCCAATCATGCCAACGGCCAAGTTGGCCCAAACGACCATGAAGCCGGCGAGCACAGCGAACATCGCCCCGATGCGGAAGTACCAGTTGGACGACAAACGCACGGAGAGTTCGATGAGGCCACCAACGATGCCGAAGATGATCGTTGCGACAATGAAGTCGGTTTCATCCCAGTCCACTTCATTGGTGAACTGCATCGCCACTAGCGGCGTCAAGATCAGCGCAATCGCGCCGCCCCAACCGATGACACGCCAGGGGTTTAGACGTCGGCGCTGGGTTTGTTCGCTTGTTATAGTCATTACATTGCCCTTTTCAGGAGATGGAGGCTATGCACGTACCGCGATGCGACATTGCAAGCATGAGCAGGACATGAGCATTTGGTGAAAAATGAAATCAGATAGCTTTCGTTTCGGACGCTTCACGCTTGATGTTGAAAGCAGGTTGCTCTGCCGCGATGGCGCAGCCTTAGATGTTTCCAGTCGCTATTTTGACGCGCTGGTACTGCTGGTCCGAAACGCGGGTGGCCTCGTGCCCAAGGACAAGTTCATGGACGTTGTCTGGCGGGGAGTGCCGGTCACGGACGAGGCGCTAACCCAATGTATTCGCAGTCTGCGCCG
>JANPKN010000067.1:0-7322 GCA_031426075.1 Sphingomonadaceae bacterium | reverse complement strand
GATTTGACCCGGCGGGTAATGTGGCATCGGTCGCGCAAACCGGGACGGAACTGATTTCCAAAATCAGCCCTGAAGGCGACAAGACCCCGACGCTTGGCCGTAATACAAGCTTCTTTGAGGAAATCTTCGGCAATATCGGTGCAGTTGGCGCTGGCGGTGGACAAGGTGCAACGCCGAATAGCCCCAATTAGGGGATTGGCCTACCAAATGTCGCATTCATACGAAACGCGTGCAGTGCAGAACTTTGTTCGTGGGCCCATTCTTTCAGCGTAGAAAGTAATATGCTGAAACGAGTTGTACTCTGCAGGCCTTCGGCTCCAGCATGACGATGTGGATGGATCAGCGTGCCATATCGACATGAAAGATCTATCCTCGCCTTAATCTTATGGCGCGCCACCCTGAGCTCGTTTCAGGGTCTTAACTTATTGCAGCGGCGCCTCGGTTCCTTTGCCGTCGATTCCCAAATTACTCCGTAACGCCCGCTGCTGCCAAAACCGCAAGGGTCACAAGGTCGCTCGTACTTGAAGCCATGGTTGCAATTTGCACTTGGCGCTCAATGCCAAGCAACATTGGGCCAATGACCTGATCCCCGCCTAATTCGCGCAAAAGTTTCGCTGATAAGTTCGCCGACTGCAGTCCGGGCATGACCAAAACATTGGCTGGACCCGACAAACGGCAAAACGGGTAATTTTTCATCAGCGCCGGGTTCAACGCAACGTCAGGTGGCATATCCCCTTCATATTCGAAGTCGGGTCTGCGAGCGTCGAGCAACGCAACCGCGTCGCGAATGTTGTTGAGCCACGTGCCCGCAGGGTTGCCGAAGGTCGAAAACGAAAGAAACGCAACTCGAGGTACATGACCCATGCGGCGAGCAACGGCAGCGGTCTTTTCGGCGATATGTGCGAGTTCCTCGGCACTTGGGCGTTCGTTGACCGTGGTGTCTGCAATAAAGACCGTGTGTGTTTTTCCGACCATGACGTGAATACCAAAGGGAACGGCGTCCTTTTTCGGGTCAAGAACGCGGCGCAGTTCGCGCAGCGTCTGACCAAAGGTGCGGGTCACGCCGGTGATCATAGCATCTGCCTGATCCATTTGCAGCAGTAGCGCGCCAAAAATGTTGCGGTCGCGGTTGACCATCCGCTGAATATCGCGGCGCAGATAGCCGCGTCGTTGCAGGCGGTTGTACAACCGGTCGACCATTTTATCGACGAGCGGGCTTTGGACGCTGTTGTGAATCTCATATTCGTCAGGATTAGCGCCAAGCCCGATCAGCTTCTCGGTGACCCGTGCATCGCGGCCAATCAGAACCGGAATGCCATAGCCGTCCTGTTTGAACTGGACTGCAGCGCGCAGGACGACATCTTCTTCGGCTTCGGCGAAAATTACGCGCTTGGGTTTTGCGCGCGCCGCCTCATAGACTTGCGTGAGCGCAGATGTGGTGGGGTTTTGTCTGGCACGCAGGCTAGCCCGATAGGCGTTCATGTCGCCAATTGGCTTTTGCGCGACGCCCGAATCCATTGCGGCTTTCGCAACAGCAGAAGCGACGATTTCCATCAGGCGCGGATCGAATGGCGAGGGGATAATATAATCCCGGCCGAACTTGTGCATCAGGCCGCCATAGGCCGCAGCGACCTCTTCAGGGACAGTCTCGCGTGCCAATTGCGCAAGCGCATGCGACGCAGCAATCTTCATCGGTTCGTTGATCGTCGTTGCCCGCACATCCAACGCGCCGCGGAAGAGGAATGGGAAACACAGGACATTATTGACTTGATTGGGAAAGTCCGACCGGCCTGTTGCAATAATCGCATCCGGGCGAGCAGCGCGCGCCACAGGTGGGGATATTTCGGGATCGGGATTTGCCATGGCAAAGATAATCGGCTGATCTGCCATGGTTTTGACCATATCAGCACTCAATGCATTGGCCGCCGAAAGCCCCAAAAAGACATCCGCGCCGACAATGGCTTCGGCCAGGCTGCGCGCCGTGGTCTTTGCGGCATGGGCCGATTTCCATTGGTCCATACCCTCGGTACGGCCCTGATAGATGACACCCGTTCGGTCGCACATGATAACATTGTCGTGCGGCACACCCATGCCTTTGATGAGCTCGGTACAGGCAATCGCTGCCGCGCCCGCGCCGTTGCAGACAACTTTTATGTCTTTGAGCGACTTTCCAGTCAACTCGCAGGCGTTAATCAATCCCGCCGCTGCAATGATCGCGGTGCCATGCTGGTCATCATGAAAGACGGGGATATTCATCCGCTCTTTCAGAGTTTGTTCAATGATGAAGCAATCGGGCGCTGCAATGTCTTCAAGGTTGATTCCACCAAAAGTAGGCTCAAGCAATTCGACCGCATCAATGAAACGCTGCGCGTCTTCGGTGTTCACTTCAATGTCGATCGAATCGACGTCAGCAAAGCGTTTGAAAAGAACCGCCTTGCCTTCCATCACAGGTTTTGAAGCCAGCGCGCCGAGGTTACCCATGCCGAGAATTGCGGTGCCGTTCGATATGACCGCGACGAGATTGCCCTTGGCGGTGTAATCATAAGCTGCGGCCGGATTGTCATAAATCGCCTGCACCGGCACGGCGACGCCCGGCGAATAGGCAAGCGACAAATCGCGCTGAGTCGCCATGGGCTTGGTCGCGACGATTTCGATTTTTCCGGGCCGCCCCTGCGAATGGAAATCCAGCGCTTCCTGCGCTGTAAACTGGACGTCGCTATCGTTCATTCTTGGCCCTGACCGGTTATCATCAATTAATAAGCCCTAACGCGATGCCGCCTTCAGGGCAAGCATTGCCCCGCCCGACTGGCTTCGCTAACGCTATGCTTATGGCGGGGGACAACACACCGACACCGATGATGGTGCAATATCTGGGCTTGAAGGCGAAGGCCGGCGATTGCCTGCTGTTTTACCGCATGGGTGACTTCTTCGAATTGTTCTTTGAAGATGCGCGCGCGGCAGCGGCGACGCTTGATATCGCTTTGACCTCGCGCGGCGAACATGATGGCAAGCCAATTCCGATGTGCGGTGTGCCAGTGCACGCCGCCGAAGGATATTTGGCGCGGTTGATCAAGGCCGGACATCGAGTCGCGATTGCCGAGCAGACCGAGAGTCCGGAAGCAGCCAAGGCGCGTGGTGGCAAGACACTGGTCACGCGCGACATCGTACGTTTTGTGACGGCTGGCACGCTGACTGAAGATAGTCTGCTGGATAGCTGGGCGTCGAACATGCTGGTGGCAGTGGCGCACGTTGGCGAATTGTTCGGTGTCGCTGCGGCGGATATCTCGACCGGTTATTTTGAACTGGTCACGGTGACAGGCGGATCGCTTGAAGCTGAATTGGCGCGTCTTGCTGCGAGCGAACTGGTCGTGCCCGACGGGTTTGCACAAACGCCTTCGGATGCCATTATTAGGCCTCGCGCCGATTTTGACAGCGTCGTTGGCGCCGATTTGCTGAAGCAGCATTTCGCACTTGCCACACTTGATGCAATTGGCCCCGTCACACGCGCAGAGCAGGCCGCTGCGGGTGGACTTATTTCCTATCTGGCACATGCAGGACAGGGCAAAATGCCTTTCCTTAAGTTGCCCGTAAGGCGCGAGGTGCACGAGCATCTTTTGATTGATCAGGCAACGCGCGACAGCCTTGAGATCAATAGCGCAAGCAAAGGCGGGCGTGCAGGGTCTTTGCTGGCCGAAGTTGACCGCACGATCACGGGCGCAGGCGCACGGCAACTGGCGGCAGATCTTGCAGCGCCCCTAATGGACAAGGCAAAAATCGACGCGCGTTTGTCGCTGGTGCAATGGTTTCACGATGCGCCGCTTACGCGCGATGCTGTTCGCGCTGCGTTGCGGCAATTGCCCGACATTGCACGTGCGCTTGGCCGTGTAGTGGCGGGGCGCGGCAGCCCTAGGGACTTGGGCCAGATCCGCGATGGGTTGGATGCTGCGCGGGCCTTGCGTGAACGTCTGGGCGCTATGGCGGATCGGCCGGAACTGCTGGATCAGCTTCTGCCTGCATTGGATGGCCATGGACATATGGTTGACCTGCTTGCGCGCGCCTTGGTGACGTCGCCGCCCACCGACACCACGCAAGGGGGCTACATCGCCGAAGGCTATGATGCCGCTTTGGACGTGCTGCGTGTCGCGGGCCGTGATGGCCGCCAAGCCATTGCGCAACTGGAAGCGCGTTATCGCGATGCGACGGGCGTGACTGCACTTAAGATTCGGCACAACGCGGTGCTTGGTTATTTTGTCGAGGTGCCCGCCAAGCATGGCGATGCACTCATGGCCCCCGGTACAGGTTTCACGCATCGGCAGACGATGGCAGGCGCAGTGCGGTTCAACTCGCCTGAATTGCATGAAGAAGCGGTCCGGATAACGCAGGCTGGCGGGCACGCTTTGGCCGCCGAAGCTGCGCATCTTGAAGAGCTGATTGCGCTTGTGCTTAGTCGCCGCGACCCAATCGCGGCAAGTGCAGATGCTTTGGCGCGCATTGACGTCTCCGCGGCACTTGCCGAACGCGCAGCCGAGAGCAATTGGTGTCGGCCCAGCTTCGTTGCGCATCCCTGCCTTGAGATTGAGGGCGGGCGTCACCCGGTCGTCGAAAGCGCGCTGGCAAAGTCAGGCGACCGCTTCATCGCCAATGACTGCAAATTGTCGCCCGAAAAGCGGCTATGGCTCGTGAGCGGCCCAAATATGGGCGGTAAGTCGACCTTCCTGCGGCAGAATGCGCTAATCGTTTTGCTGGCACAGGCGGGTAGCTATGTGCCCGCAAGTTCGGCGCGGCTCGGGCTCGTCGACCGCTTGTTCAGCCGTGTTGGTGCGTCGGACAATCTCGCGCGTGGTCGGTCAACCTTCATGGTCGAAATGGTCGAAACCGCCGCCATTCTTGCACAAGCGACCGAGCGTAGCTTCGTCATATTGGATGAGGTCGGGCGCGGCACCTCGACCTATGATGGCCTTGCCATTGCCTGGGCCGTGGTTGAGGGCATTCACGAAACCAATCGCTGCCGATGCTTGTTCGCAACGCATTATCATGAACTGACGCGGCTAGCGGACAGTCTGGATGCGTTGTCGCTGCACCATGTGCGGGCCAAGGAGTATAAGGGCGACCTGGTACTTCTGCATGAGCTTGCCGATGGTCCAGCCGACCGAAGCTATGGCATTGCGGTGGCAAAGCTGGCCGGCCTTCCACCTCAGGTGGTCGCGCGGGCGAGTTCAGTACTGGGCAAGCTCGAAAAAGGCCGAGCCGAGACAGGCGGGCTGGCGGCGGGACTTGGCGACTTGCCATTGTTCAGCGCGGCTATCGATGCCGCCGAGGCGAAGGTGGACGCCTTGCGTGAGAAGCTCACCGATCTTGATATCGACGCGCTCAGCCCGCGCGCGGCGCTTGATCTGCTATACGAATTGAAGCGTGCGGCCGGCGAAAGCTAAGCTCATGGCCGAATCAGGTCAGCGACAGAAACAGCCCGGCCAGCGCCGCACTCATCAAGTTGGACAACGAACCCGCAGCCAGGGCCTTGATGCCAAGCTTGGCAATCATTGGCCGCTGGTTTGGCGCAAGCCCTCCGGTAACCGCCATCTGAATGGCAATCGAACTGAAATTGGCAAAGCCGCACAAGGCGAAGGTGACTATGCCGACGGTCGGAGCGGACAGGCCTTGCAGCGCCCCCAGATCAATGAATGCCACAAATTCGTTGAGAACGATCTTCGTGCCGAATAATCCGCCAGCTTGAATGGCCTCATCCCATGGCACGCCAAGCAGGAACATGATTGGCGCAAAAACATAGCCGACAATTTGCTGAAAGCTTAAGTCCGGCAGGCCGAACCAGCCACCTATGCCGCCCAATATGCCATTGGCCAACGCAACTAGGGCAACGAATGCCAACACCATTGCGCCAACAGCCACCGCCAGCTTGACACCGGTTTGTGCACCTTGGGCTGCGGCCATAATGATGTTTGCTGGTTTCTCTTCGTCATCGTCATGGGCCATGATCGGCTCATCATCATCGGGATGCGGGTTGGCCAATGCTGGGTCGCCCTCTGCCAATATAACTGGCGGCACATCGGGCATCATGATTTTGGCCATCAATATGCCGCCGGGGGCCGACATGAATGCTGCTGCGAGCAGATAATCGATACGGATGCCCATTGATGCGTAGGCGGCCAATATGGTCCCAGCCACGCCTGCCATACCGACGGTCATGACGCAGAATAACTGTTCGGGTTTCAGGGCAGCAAGATAGGGACGAATAACCAATGGAGATTCCGACTGCCCGACGAAAATATTTGCGGCAGCGCACAAGCTTTCGACTTTGGAAATGCCGGTGATTTTCTGCAACCCGCCGCCAATCCAGCGGATTACATATTGCATGATTCCCAAATAATAGAGGATGGATATCAAGGATGCGAAAAAGATGATGACGGGCAACGCGGCAATCGCAAAGCTGTTGCCGCCGATTTCCGGAGAGGCGAGCGGGCCAAATATGAACTCGGTACCCTTGGCTGAATAGCCAAGCAAATTGGATACGCCGGTCGAGGCAGCGTTCAGTGCAACCTTACCCCATGACGTGTATAATACCAACGCCGCAAGACTTGCCTGTAGGGCAAAGGCTGCACCGACAACACGGAATTTGATTGCGCGGCGGTTTGAGGACAACAAAACCGCAATCGCCAGGATCACAACCATACCTGCGATGCTTAATAAAATTTGCATTAATAGCTTCCCCGAAAACCGTCACCCTGAACTTGTTTCAGGGTCTTACTCCGACACAGTGAAAGTATGATGCTGTAACAAGTTCAGCATGACGGCAATTTTTATAGTTCCCGCGCCCGACCTAGCGCCATCGTTGGCCTTGCGCCAATAAAATTAGACGCTAGTCAGTTTTGGATGACTGATCAGACTACAACGTCCACAACATTAGGCGCCATCCCGCGCTCTCTTTTTGTCTTTGCCATCTTTTACGGCGGCATGGTTCCCTTAGGCGGATTTTTGGGTGCAAAGCAGGTGTCCATAGGGCCTCTGGCTGTAGAAGCCGGGATATTTCCGTTTTTAACATTGATCGCCGTGTCGAGCGCGATTGCGGAAATGCATGGCCGGGCCGTTGCCGACCGATTGGTGCGATATGGTTTTGTGCCTTTGTTTATCGCCATCGGCCTTTCCTATTTCGTGCTTCGCCTGCCGACGGACCCTGGAATGTATGAGCCTGCCAAAGAGGCCTTCCCCATCATCGTCGGGCAAAGCGGGCGGATGATGGCGGCTGGCATATTGGCGTATGGCGTTTCGGTGTCGCTGAACGTGTGGCTATTCGCGCGACTGAAGGG
>JANPKN010000066.1:0-6897 GCA_031426075.1 Sphingomonadaceae bacterium | reverse complement strand
GAGTCGCATTTGAAGCCAAAATGCCACTGGAAATTGTCTAGCTTGATCTTGAAGGTCGAAAGGCAGGCGAAGTGCTCGTGGAAATCATGGCGACGGGCATTTGCCACAAAGATGCTTACACACTCGAAGATTTCGACAGCGAGGGCATATTTCCTTTAGTGCTTGGATGGGGGCGCAGGCATGGTCCGGGAAGTCGCCGCATGCGTGACTAGCCTCGTTGGCGCAGTTGTAGTTACTGCGAAGTTTATCAATTGAATACTGATAGTGTAGCCGGATTTTTAATCCGTGGCGAATACTAATAACGCCTAGCCTGATTGGATTTGTCAAAAACTGCAAAGCAACGCCTTTGTTTTGCAAAGGATTGCAGAAAATATTGTTGATATTTCGAATGTATTTTCAAATCTTAGATTATATATTCAAAAATAGATGCATCTTCGAGCCATATTGCCTCGAGTTGCTTTCAGCTTCGGCTGATCATTTTTGATATTCTGCAATATCATCTGGTCTCCATTTTTGCGCGACCAGATGAAGCGCTTGAAAGGTAGAACCGTGCAAATCGAAGGTGATTATAAAAATGACGGCTATGCAACCATCCGGGGACTGATCCCTAGGGAAGTTGCTTCCATGCTCCTCAAGCAAATGCAGATTGACCTGCAGGCAGCGGGTAAATCTTTCGAGACTTTCGCCAAGACCCACCCTCTCTCCAAGCAGCACACGATTGACATTTCCGGGCATTTCTACCGGCCATTGACAACTTTTCTTTGGGGTATGACTCCAATCATCGGCGAGCTTACCGGTGCAGACCTATTACCGAGCTACAATTATTTCCGCATCTATCACAAAGACGATATTTGCCGCGTTCACTCGGACCGCCCATCATGCGAGCACAGCGTTTCACTTACGCTTGCGTATAGTGATGATATGCCGTGGCCCCTTGAGATTGGCTCAGAGCCAGTAACGGCTGAGGGCCCCTGCGCTGATAATTTTGGCGTTGAGCCCTATTCGGCGGTTGAGATGCAGCCAGGTGACGCGGTTTTGTACCGCGGAATGGATTTGCGCCATGGCCGAATGCAACCCAACCCGAACGGATGGTCAGCACACCTGTTTCTGTTTTGGGTAGAGCGCGACGGCAACTTCAAACAACATGCCTTTGACGAACAAAGGCTAAGGTCGGAATTAGACCGCGTTGGCAAGTTGGCATGATATTCTAATATTGGATGATGGCTGCCTGCTTCAACATTAACACCTCAATACTCCCGAACTCGACCTCAGCCAACTGAGTTGAGACGAAACGGACGCAATATCGTACTGGCCCGTATGAAATGATCCTCATTTCGTTGCGGGGCTCCCGCTACCTATTCGTGCAAACAAATACGCCTCCTCTGCAGGACAAACCTCGGCAATAATGATCATTTAGTGTGAATTTTCGCGCACCTTTTCCATTCTGTAAAATGACCGATACGCAGACTTGCTTACATGACGGGCATGTAACGTTTGTGGTCGATACTTACTATGTCCCTTGATATATTTAGGATTGACGAACTTTTAAGGCAGCGTATCAATATGGCAAGACACCAACAGGAGCCTCCCCCGTGAAAATTCAATTTTTACTTCCGCCATAACTTTGGCAGTGCTTTTATCGGCCACTCCAATTGATTTTGCATGTGCGCAGGAAACCGTTCCGCTGATCGAGCGCGACAAGCTGTTTGGCAACCCGCAAAGGGCTGGTGCTGCCTTAAGCCCGGATGGAAAATGGATCGGGTGGCGCGCGCCTCTTAACGGTGTGATGAATGTTTTCGTGGCCCCTGCGAACAATATGGAGGATGCAAAGCCAATCACATCTTCCAAAGATCGTCCCATCCGTAATTTTAGCTGGTCCGGCGATTCATCGATGATCATGTATATTCAGGACAAGGGTGGTGATGAGAATTTTCTGCTATATGGTGTAGACGTCGCCACCGGTAAAGAACGCAATTACACACCATTCGATAAAACCCGCGTTATACTTGTCGGTGCATCTTATAAAGATAAGGACAAGCTGCTGATTGGGCTGAATAACCGCAATCCGCAATATCATGATGTCCATCTGCTTGACCTGAAAACCGGCGCAACAACGGAAATCATGCGCAATGACAGCTATTCCGGATTCATCGCCGACGACACGTTGACGCTTCGCATGGCACAGCGATCAAACGCGCAAGGCGGATCGGACTATTTCAATATTGTCGGTGGCAAGGTCGACGAAAAACCTTTCGCATCAACGGGATTGGAAGATTCGCTGACCACTGCGCCAGCCGGTTTCACGCATGATGGTTCATTGTTGTACTGGATCGACAGCCGTGACCGCAACACCGCGGCGCTTTATGCGCAGGACATGGCAACCGGCAAACGCGCCTTAGTAGCCGAGAACGCCAAAGCTGACATTGGCGGAACATTGCGTGACCCCAAAACAGGCGTGGTCGAAGCCTATAGTGCCAATTACCTGCGTAATGAATGGACCATCCTTGACGATGACATCAAGGCAGACTGGAAGTTCCTAAGCGCGCAGTTGAAAGGCGATTTCGGTTTGCAATCGCGCACCGATGCCGATGACACTTGGTTGGTCTGGAATGACCCACTGGTCGCGCCGTCGACCGTTTATCAGTTCGACCGCAAGAGCAAAAAACTGACTCAACTATATGTTGGGCGCCCAGAACTTGTCGGCGCTCCGCTTGTCCCAATGTACCCCGTTGAGATCAAATCGCGCGACGGCTTGAATTTGGTCAGCTATCTTACGTTGCCCAAGTCCGCCGACGCAAATGCGGACGGAAAAGCTGACAAGCCGGTGCCAATGGTGTTGATGGTCCATGGCGGCCCTTGGGCACGCGACGGCTTTGGCTTTAATGGCGCGCACCAATGGCTCGCAAACCGTGGTTATGCGGTATTATCAGTCAACTTCCGGGGATCGACTGGATTTGGCAAGGATTTCATTTCGGCAGGCGACCTCGAATGGGGCCGTAAAATGCAGGATGACTTGACTGATGCCGTGGCTTGGGCGGTGAAGTCGGGCGTTGCCCCTAAGGACAAGGTTGCGATCATGGGTGGCAGCTATGGCGGCTATGCTACGCTTGCAGGGCTCACCTACACACCAGAGGTTTACGCGTGCGGCGTTGATATTGTCGGCCCGTCCAATCTTGAAACATTGCTCAAAACCATTCCGCCATATTGGGCGCCGATTGTAAGCCAGTTTCATAAACGGATGGGTAACCCCAATACGCCGGAAGGGCTGGCCTTGCTAAAGGAACGTTCGCCGCTTTATTCTGCGGACAAAATCGTCCGTCCACTCCTCATCGGGCAAGGCGCGAACGACCCGCGCGTAAACAAGGCTGAATCGGATCAGATTGTTTCTGCCATGCAGGCAAAGGGTATTCCGGTCACTTATGTGCTGTTTCCCGACGAAGGACACGGCTTCGCCAAACCCAACAACAACATAGCATTTAACGCGGTCACAGAGAGTTTCTTGGCCAAATGCTTGGGTGGCCGCGCGGAACCTATTGGGGAAACTGTCCGCAATTCTACTGCCGAAGTGCCTGCCGGAGCGGAATACTCGCCAGGCCTCGCTGCGGCGCTCAAGAAGTAGATTCGTAAACGGCTGGGCCGACCAAGGTCGGCCCAGCATTCCGCACATCTGCCGCGTCATCACGCACAAAAATAAATAATGTTATTGATTGGAGTTAATTTAAATCTATATTCAACCACATAGGCTCATCATTGCATCGCACAGGCGAGACGACTGGAAATTTCGTCAACTACGTGGGGAATTGAATGGACGTCGACAGACCAGACAATGAAATGGCCCGTAAACAGTTTGATAGGGGTTGCACCGTCCTCATTGTTGATGACGACCCCGTCTGTCTTTCTGAATATTATGATACGATTATAAATCTTGGATACAGCGTAAAATGCGCTGCAGATGCTTCAGATGCACTTAAGCAGATCGCCGATTGTCCTGAAATTGGCATCATCATCACGGATATCGAGATGCCGAGCATGGATGGCATTTCGCTTCTATCCGAAATTGCGAACCGTTTTTCATCTCACCGACCGATTGTAGCTTTGGTGCTGACCGGCCATTCAAACGTGCAGGTCGCAACTCAAGCGATGCGGTCGCAAGCAACCGATTTCCTCAGCAAACCCATATCGATGGAAGAACTCGCTGCGGCGTTACGGCGAGCATCAGCGCAACAATTTGTTATGGCCAACCGTTTCCAAATTACGGCCCTCACGAAGCATGTTAACCCGCCAGTGGCTGCCGACGGCAATGTACGACGCGGAACGCCACCTACAGGACCGGAGTTGCAAATATTTGTCCAGATGCTTCTGAAACTCCAGCATAATAAGTCAAAATTTTTTGATGCGGTGATACTCACTGGTCCGTCCTGGGAAATTTTGTTGGATATCACGGAAGGCAGTTTGCGTGGCGAAGCCGTCCCCGTTTCTAACACAGCTATTTCGACCCAAGTTCCGCTGAGCACCGCACTACGTCATGTAAATGGCCTTGTTGAGGCGGGGTTGGTTCGGCGCTGGACTGATCCGAGAGACAAACGCCGCACGTTGTTGGCGTTGGAGCCCCACGCCATGACCGCAATGCAAGGTTATCTGGAGACAGCTTGGAATTTACAGGCCTCAGCCAGATAGCCAGTATCGAAAGCGCCGCAACCACAGATCGGGCCAAAATCCGGCGTCACCGCATTGGTTCCTCCGGTGACTTCCCCTCCTACGTAACGGTTACGTTACCTCTGGATTTCCATACGCCACGGCATACAGCAGAATTCACAACGGATCGGTGTGCGGACTGCTAGCGCCTTCACTGCGTTCTTTTAATTCATGCAATAGCTTGCTGGCCCGAACTATCTGTTCTTCAATGCGCATCATCTTGCCGATAAGATAATCTGTATCCTCACACTCACACTTCACTATCCGCGCCCGGATATTTCCACATGACAGCCGGATGATATTCAACGGCTGCATAATTTCATGCAACGTCTTAACATCCGCCTCAGTCAGGTTTCGCATGTGTATAACCCAAAGTGGTTGTTGAAATCCGTGACTGGAGGCTAGTGAACGGCAACTATGGTTTCAAATGCTTGATTTAAGTGCTGGATATCAGCCTCTCTGCCCAAGTCTTTCCTGACATAGAGACAAGCATCCACTACGCAATAGCCATATATCTATATTCGTCGGTCAACAATATGCGTTCGAATTCGGCCTTTGTTTCGTCGGTCAGTTTTAGAAAAACACGGCGTTGATCAACGGAATCGTATTCACGCTCGATGATATTGCGGTCGGTCAAAATGGCGATATGACGCAGTGCGGTCGTTACGGGTGAAAAGGATGCATGGCAGGCGCTTGATACACTTGTCTGCAATCCTGAATGTTGCCGCACAAACAAATCGAGCAATATGAACCAGGCCGGGTCAGCAAAAAGATTTGCGGCGGAGACAAGTCTCGAACGGCGTTTGGTTATCTCAATCAGGTCGGCCGCTTTTCGAACCGCGATTGCCGTGGAGGCATCTGGCGTTTTCGGCGGGTTGGGAGGAAGTATTATCTCGTCCGCTTCCGCCACCACGGCGCGCAGCATTTTTTCCAACTGGATGCGCGTAAATTTAATGGGGACATCAAAAGTGTGGATTTGATCCCTGTGTTTGGCATCGTTCTGGAAGTCGACCATATTCCCCCATCGGCACAAAGCATGGCAACCATTGGCTATACATCAAACAATATCCACCAAGGTTTCCGGAATGTGCCAAGTTAATTGGCTAAACACCGATGCGACCCGAGGCTCATTGTTTTCAGTGCCAACCGTTAGCCGACGCGCGAATAAACGCACGGCATATCGCAGCCAGAACGAAAGCAAATGTCGCCATTATGACGCCATTTCACCAAGACTGGCCGTCACAGGGCATCACGGGACATTCTTTCAAAATATATATTTCGCAATTGGCAGGGAACGGTAGTGGAACGCGGTCGTCCGTTGAGCAGCACGCGGTGCTCGATTTGCACCAAGACCACGGCGCCACACCATGATCGCGGTATCTTGAACCTGCGCAACCAGGTCGTCAGCATTACGCGGATGTTCCATAACCAACATCGTTTGCCGGATGATAGCGAGGCGCGCCATTGAAACCATATTGGGGCTGAGTTACCCGAGCAACAGGGGGGCAAGCTTCGCGCGCTGCCATGCGGCATCGCCAAATTGCGATGCCTGAAAAATCGCTGCGCGGCGGTGGAGGCCGGCATCGCAATCATGGGTGAACCCAAAACCGCCATGAAACTGGATCGCCCGGTCAGCAGCAAAGCTGTAGGTCGCATCCGCCGCAGCCTTTGCCATGCGCACGGCGATTTCGCCAATGCCCTGATCGCTGAAGCTGTTAGCGGCGCTATACAGATGCGAGCGCGCCTTTTCATATTCGACATAGGCGTCGACCGTCGGATGCTTAAGCGCCTGATACTCGCCGATGAGCTTCCCAAACTGCTTGCGCGTTTGCAGATAGCTGACGGTATAATCGATCACGCTTTGCGACCCGCCACACATTTCTGCGCTTTGCAGCAGGTTCGCGGCTTGCTCGATATGCGACAGCGTGGTCAATGTCCGCCCGATGTCCAGCAACGCGGAGCGGGACACGACCAAGCCATCGAGCGAAAGCGCGAAGCTGCGCTTCGTCTCGTCAATAATCGCTTCACGACGAAGGCGTCCTTTGACGTCTTCGGCGGTCTGCAAGACCAAGGCTGGTTTGCCATCCAACATGACGGACGCAATGATGATGTCAGCAGTCTCGGCCCACGCGACAAACAATTTCTCGCCGGACAGATGCACGTCATCACCGTCAAGCTTTGCCGTCGCGGTAATATTCTGAA
>JANPKN010000065.1:0-18901 GCA_031426075.1 Sphingomonadaceae bacterium | reverse complement strand
TTCTGCCGTTCCTGCGCGGCGAAACCTTTTTTGATCGCGTCCTGATGCGAACCCGAAAAGGCGGTGAATACCAATTCGCCAGCGTAGGGATGCCGCGGGTGTACAGGTAACTGGTTGCAGTATTCGACGGTCTGAATAACTTCATCAATGTTGCTGAAATCAAGGCCGGGGTTCAGGCCTTGTGTATACATGTTCAGCGCGAGCGTGACCAAGTCGACATTGCCCGTGCGCTCACCATTACCGAACAGACAACCTTCGATGCGGTCTGCGCCAGCCAGCAGGCCAAGCTCGGCTGCTGCAATGCCGCTGCCGCGATCGTTATGCGGATGAAGGCTGATGACCACATGGTCGCGCGCACTGATGTTGCGGCACATCCATTCGATTTGATCGGCATAAACATTGGGCATCGCAGCTTCGACGGTAGCTGGCAGATTTAGGATCAACGGCTTTGCAGCAGTTGGCTTCAACACGTCCATAACCGCTTCACATACTTCAAGACTGAATTCGATTTCAGCGGTCGAGAATGTCTCCGGGCTATATTCAAAATGCCAGTCGGTCTGCGGATATTTGGCGGCTTGTTCTTTCAGGATGCTCGCACCCTCGACCGCAATCGCCTTTACGCCGGGCTTATCGAGGTTAAAGACGATGTCGCGCCAAGCGGGACTGACAGCGTTGTAGAGATGAACGATCGCACGCGGTGCGCCGGCCATGCTCTCGAATGTTTTTTCAATCAGGTCGCGCCGTGACTGAGTCAGGCTTTGGATAGTAACATCTTCAGGAATGCTTCCGCTGTCGACCAGCCCACGGATGAAGTCGAAATCGGTCGCGCCTGAACTTGGGAAGCCGACCTCAATCTCTTTCACGCCAACCTTAATCAACAGGTCAAAAAAGCGCTTCTTCTTCTCGGCGCCCATTGGATCGATGAGCGCCTGGTTTCCGTCGCGAAGGTCAGTTGAAAGCCAGCGTGGAGCGCGGTCAATCGTTCGCGTCGGCCAAAGCCGATTGGGCAGGTCAACTTGTGGAAAAGGTCGGTATTTACGCGATGGGTCGGAAAGCATCATGATAAGTGGCAACTTCGCTAGGGCACCCGGCATGCGGGGCTGAAGGATTTGGCGGTTGATAAGCCCTTAGGCGGGTTGCCGAACGAAGCCGACAAACTTGGCACGCCTAAGGGCGTGTAAGTCGAAGTAAAAGCGAAATGGCCGTCTGCGCATTCATAATGAAAGGGCGATAGCCATATTGAGCAACATTCGTCCAGTCATAAAATGCCATCGGGTCATTTTGTTACCGGAATGAATGCCCGCTTTGCCAAAACAACGCGGATCAGATTTCGACCTGACTGCCCAGTTCGACCACACGGTTGCTAGGCAATTTGAAAAACTCCATCGCATTCGCGGCATTGCGCAGCATCCACGCGAAGATTTTCTCCCGCCAAATGGCCATCCCGGGAATTTTGGAAGCAATCAGCGTCTGGCGCGACAAAAAGAAGCTGGTGTGCATCATGTCAAATTTGGGTCCGCACAGATCCACCATATCAAGCGTCGCAGGGACATTGGTTTCTTCCAAAAAGCCGAAACGCATTTTTACGCGATAAAAACCTTCGCCCAAATCCTTGCAGAAGATGCGGTCCGCGCCACCAACATAAGGGACATCTTCGATCTGCACCGTCAAGATAATCACGCGTTCATGCAAGATGCGGTTATGCTTGATATTGTGCAGCAACGCTGATGGCACACCGCTTGCGGCCGATGCCATGAATATCGCGGTTCCGGGAACACGTGTTGCGCTATTGGCAGCTGACTTAATGAAAATCTCCATTGGCATCGTGCTTTCCGCCATGCGTTCGCGCATCAAGGCACGTCCACGCGACCACGTGGTCAACAAGGTGAAGATGACCATGCCAATGACCAACGGCACCCATCCGCCCGACGGCACCTTCAACAAATTTGCCCCGAAATAAGCAAAGTCGACAATGAAGAACAGGCCGAGGATGGGAATCGCCTTCCACTTTGGCCATTTCCAAAGCGACAGAAGGACGACAGCAATTAAACACGTGTCGATGAACATCGCGCCGGTCACAGCGATACCATAAGCAGCGGCAAGGTTTGACGATGACTGGAAGAACAGCACCAGCAACAAGACCATCACCGCAAGGCCCCAGTTGATCGCCGGAATGTAAATCTGCCCAGCGGCTTTCTCGCTGGTGTGCAAAATGCTCAGGCGTGGCATGAAGCCAAGTTGGATAGCTTGCTGCGTCAAAGAAAACGCGCCGGAGATAACTGCTTGGCTGGCAATCACCGCCGCCATGATGGTCAGGAAAATGACAGGGGTGCTGATAAGTTCAGGCACCATCAGGAAGAATGGATCGCGGATAGCGACCTGAGCCTCTGCAGGGGTCATGGACAATATCATTGCCCCCTGCCCCATATAATTGAGCATTAGCGCGGGAAGCACGAAAAACAGCCAGCTAAACTTGATTGGCCGCCGACCGAAATGCCCCATATCAGCGTAAAGCGCCTCAGCGCCCGTCACTGCCAGAACAACTGTACCCATCGCCACGAAGGCGCGAAACCCGTCAATGTAAAAGAAATAAAAGGCATTCAGCGGGTTGAGCACATCAAATATAATTGACGGCATTTTTGTCAGATGCATCAGACCCAAGCCTGCCAGGGTCGTGAAATACACCAACATGATTGGCCCGAACCATGCCCCGACCTTCGCCGTGCCGCGTGACTGGAATGCAAACAGCGCACCGATAATCACGACCGATATCGGCAATATCCAAGCGCTAAAGCCCTCATTCACATATTTCAAACCTTCTGCCGCCGACAGGATCGACATGGCAGGGGTAATCATGGAATCGCCGTAGAACAAAGCGGTTGCAAATACCCCAAGCATAACAAACGGCGCAGTCCATTTTGCGCCAGCGGTCTGCCGGTTGATAAGCGCCAACAGCGCAAGACTTCCGCCTTCGCCTTTGTTATCGGCCTTCATGATCGTGAAGACATATTTGAACGTCACCACAATCATCATTGACCAGAACACCAGGCTAAGCACGCCTTTGATGTGCATCGGGTCGGGAGTTATCGGATGGTGACCGGCAAAGGTCTCACGGAACGCGTAAATCGGGCTCGTCCCGATATCGCCGAAGACGACGCCAACGGTGCCCACGCACAACGCGAGCAGCGAGCCTTTTGGGGCATGGCTGTCTTGGTGATCCTGGTCACTATGGCCAAAATCGTCTGCTTGCGGTCCAACCATATTGTTTCCCCGGCATTTGTCCCAAATGCCACATTAACCGTGGCTGGGGCGCGGGCAATAGCATGGAGCACGGCCCTTCACAACAAAGCAATATTGAGATTGAATACTGCAAAAATATAACAATTACAGTTATTTGGTTGGCATAGTTGATTGTGCTTGCGCAGCTTGCGCCTGCAGTGCCTTTGCGGCTTGAAGCTGCGACTCAATGCGGGTTTTCCATTTTGCCTTTGGCGTCGCGAGTGAGACGGTTTTTTCCCAAAGCAAAATCGCGCCATCAAGGTCACCGGCGAACAGCCGGGCAAGGCCAGCAAAATAATAAGGCGCAGGATAATTCGGCCGGATTGCACGCGCTTTGTCGAACGCCAATTGCGCGGGCGGTGACATCTGCCCCTCACTTGCCAGCATTAATTGCAAGCCAAGTGCGGACCATAAATCCGGGTTCTGCGGGTCAGTGCGCAGACCCGATTGAATATAAGAGGCAGACAAGGAATAATCGCCTTGCTTGGCAAAGGAATCTGCCGTCACCAGCCAGCGTTTGGCGCTGCCAAAGCTTTGGTCCATGTCCGCGCGAATGGCGACGAGTTGCGTCGCCGCGACTTCACTGGCCTCAAGCGATTTTGCAGGTGAAGCAGGTGTCGCAGGCCGGCCCTGAAGCGCGTAACCGGTCATACCCAACAGAACGGCAGCCGCAGCGATTTGCCAAAGCCCCTTTGACGACCGCACAAAAAATACCAGCACAGCTAGGCTGAGGACCGATAGCAAGCCAAGTACAACCCAACCGTTCATGCGCGCCTCCGAAATAGCCCGCGGGCGACCCAAATCGCGGCGAGAAATATCAATAAGGGTGCGATCCAGAGCAAAAGTCCTGCACCTTTCATATCGGGCTCAAAACTAACCCACTCGCCATAGCGACCGATCATCCAGTTGCGGATGGCATCTGGTTTCTGACCCCGGGCGATTTGCTGACGCACCTCGGCACGCATGGTTCCCGCCATCGGTGCATCGCTGTCGGCGATGGATTGGCCCTGACATTGAATACAACGCAGGCTATGCATCAGACGCATGGCTTCTGCTTCCTTGGCGGGATCAGGAAGCTGCCGGTTGGCCAGCGCTGGCGTGGGTCCACTGCCCTGCGCAAAAGCGGGCGCTGCCACCATCAGCAAAATGGGCGCGAGAGTTCTCATTTCGCGGAATTCACTTTTTCAATCAGCATCGGCACATGTTCCGCCCTGATGTCACCAATATGCTGAAACAAGATCGTGCCGTCTCCGCCGATGACATAAGTTTCGGGAACGCCGGACGATCCAAGCTTAAGCTGAACCGCCATTTCGCTGTCTGAACCAATGCGCCGGAATGGATTGCCGAACTCGGCGAGAAATGCCGCGACATCCTCTGGCTTGTCACGAATGGCAATCGCGTCAATTTCAACCCCTGCCGCCTTCAAGGTCTCAAGATGCGGCGCTTCGGCCTTACATGGCAGGCACCAGCTGGCAAAAATGTTGAGCAAACGTGGTTTCCCGTCGGCCATGTCGGTATTCGATAAGGGTTGAACGCCAGCGGTGGCAGCGGGCAAGGCAAATTCGGGCAGTTTTTTACCAACCATCGCCGAATAGACCTGGTCATCCTTGGGCACGACGAGGCCATAGATCGCAAGCCCGCCAATGAATGCGACAACTGCAAGCGGTATCCACAAAAGCCATGGCCGGTTCATGCGGGTTCCCACTTGTTGATTGCAGGCTTCTTGGCACGCCGGAACATCCGGCCGAACAGCGCAATGATGCCCCCCAATGCGATGAGCAACCCGCCATACCAAATGAAGGTCACAAACGGTTTCCACCAAAGGCGAACCTGCCAACGGCCATCGCCCTCTTGGTCAGGCTGCGCGATGACAGCGTATAATTGGCCATTCCAGCGCGTGAGCAAAGCTGCCTCGCTGGTTTGCATTTCAGGTTTGAAGAATTGCCGTGCCTGCGGGCGAAGAACGAATGCATCGCCATTCTTGCCTGCGACCATCTCGCCTTCGACTGCGACCCAATTGTCACCAACGACTGGTTTGACGTCGTCAAGCTTCACTTGCCAGCCAGCGACCGTTGCGCTTTCACCCGGCGCCAGGGCAGTAAGCGTTTCAGATGAAAAACCGGATTCAGCTGCCATGCCGAACACGCTGACTGCTATGCCAAAATGGGCGATGACCATGCCGAATATCGGCAAAGGCGTGCGCAGCAATTTGCGGCCCCGCAGCGGCAACCAGGCCGCGACACCCAGGGCTAAAGACAAGGCGATGCCCAACAACGGAAATATGCCGATTTCGGGTGCCAGCTTCCACACCGCGATACCGCTCCACAATAAGATCGCTGCCGAGCCAATGAGCCAATATTTGATCCGCTTCAGATCATCACGCCGCCAGCGCAACATCGGGCCAATTAGCAAAGCGAGCATCAACAGCACCATGACGGGCACAGTTGCCTTGTTGAAATACGGTGGTCCCACAGAAATCTTGTCACCCATGGCCTCAGCCGCGAGTGGGTAAAGCGTGCCAATCAGGACTATGGCCAAGATGACGCTCAGGAAGATATTGTTCGCAACAATCCCGCCTTCGCGGCTCACCAATTGGAACGGCTCGCCTTGCTTGACCGTCCCAATGCGCAACGCAAAAATGACGAAGGCAAGCCCGGTATATAACAGCATAAGTGCAAGGATGAACGAGCCCCGTTCAGGATCAACGGCAAAGGCATGAACGCTGGTCAATATCCCTGACCGCACAAGGAACGTGCCCGCCATCGACATGGCAAAGGCGACCAATGCCAGCATGATAGTCCAAGCACGAAGCGCATTGCGGGTGGCAAGAACGCTCACCGAATGCAGCAGCGCCGTCGCCGCGAGCCATGGCATCAGTGACGCGTTCTCAACAGGATCCCAGAACCACCAGCCACCCCAGCCAAGCTCATAATAGGCCCAATAGCTGCCAGCGGCGATACCGATGGTGAGGAAAATCCAAGCTGCCAATACCCATGGCCGCATGGCGCGCGCAAAAGAAGGGCCAACCTGATTGGTCAGCAATGCACCAATGGCAAAGGAAAAGGCGATAGAGAGGCCTACATAGCCCATATAAAGCGTTGGCGGGTGAAACGCGAGGCCGACATCCTGAAGCAGCGGATTAAGCCCGACGCCTTCAACAGGCGCTGGAATAAGACGTTCAAACGGGTTCGAGGCAAACAAAAGGAATGCGAAAAAGCCAAGTGCAATGAACCCCTGCACTGCAAGTGTCGCGGACAAAGTCTTCGCATCAATCCGCTTTTCAAACAGGGCAATTGCTGCGCCTGATACCGATAGCACCGCGACCCAAAGCAGCATTGAGCCTTCGTGATTGCCCCAGGTTCCCGCCAATTTGAAGATCATCGGTTTGTCGATATGGCTATTGCTGGCCACCAACAGCACCGACAGGTCAGTCACATAAAACAGCCACATCAACGCAAAAAAAGAAAAGGCGCACAATGCGCCTTGCACATAAGCCGCTGGCTTGATGAGCGGCACCAACTGACCAGCTCCGCCACGCAATAATGTGAGACCGCCAAAAAGTTGAAGCAACGCCATCGCCGCCGCAAGCCAAAGGGCCGCCAATCCTGCTTCTGCAATCATGTCAAAGCCTTCATTGAGAAACCGTGTTTTTCGTGTTTTCAGCCGCGGTCATGTCGATATCGGCAAGTTCTTTGGGGACGTAATTTTCGTCATGTTTCGCCAGCAAGCTTTCGGCGACAAACACGCGGTCAGGGCGAATGCGGCCATCGGCGACAACGCCGGAGCCTTCAACAAACAAATCCGGCGTAATGCCGCGATAGGCGACTTTTTGCGTGCCGCTTTGATCCTGCACGATGAAGGTTATGGAAACGCCATCGGCTGCACGCACAATAGATCCTTGCTGCACCATCCCGCCAAGCCTGATGGCTTTCCCAGGCTCAACGTTGGCGGCTGCCAAGGTTGTGGGGGTGTAGAAATAGGATGCCTCTTCGCGCAACGCGGACGCCGCGATCAGGCCAGCGCCAACCAATGCGACAACCGCAACGGCAGCCAGGACCAGACGCTGATGTTTTGGCTTCATGACCGTTCCTTCAAATCTTCTGCCGAAGCTTCGGCCCGGCGCATCGATAGATAGCTTGAAATGACGAGCCAGATCATGCCGACTGCCGTCACAGCAAAAGACGCAATGATGAAAGGTGCGTGCGGCATTAGCCTTGCGCCATCCGGCGCATCCGCGCCTCAATCCGCATTTCTGCAAGGGCAGCGCGCATCCGCATCAGAACGAGCGCGCCGAACAGCAGACTGAAGCCAGCGACGGCGACAAACAAAGGAACAAGATAGGCGCTATCAATCGAAGATCCACCCAAGGTGATGCTCGCCTTTTGATGCTGGCTTTCCCACCAGATCACCGAGCGGTTGATGATCGGAATATTGACCGCGCCAATGACGCCAAAGACAGCGGCGACGCGGCTGGTATCGCCCTTCTCACTTGAGGCGTTGGAAAGCGCGATATAACCAAGATACAGGAAAAACAGCACAAGCATTGACGTTAGCCGGCCATCCCAGACCCACCATGTGCCCCAAGTCGGTCGTCCCCATATTGAGCCGGTAATCAGGCAAATCGCCGCGAATGTTGCTCCCGGAACGGCAATTGCGCGTGCAGCAACGCCTGCCAAGGGATGCCGCCACACCAACTGCACGATGCTTGCAATTGCAATACCTGTCCATCCACCCATGCCAAGCCAGGCCGCAGGAACGTGGACGAAAAGAATTTTGACGGTATCGCCCATAAGTCGTTCAGTCGGTGTGAAAAACACACCCCAAATGCAGGCAACAAGCGTTAACAGCAGCCCTGGCCAGAATAAGGCTGGCGTAAGCGGCTTTGCGATACGCAAGAAACGGGCAGGATTGGCGAAACGATGCATAATCAGGCTGAGCCTCTAGCACCGCAAAAGCGTTACGCCAATGGATTTGGAGTCATCGACCAATAAGCTTTTGTGCCATATTGTCGGCGACTTCCGCTGGTGTCATGCCGGTCGAATCACTTTGCGTCCATATGGCAGAAAGGCGCCCCGGAATGGCGTCAATACGGCGATTGATTTCCGCATCGTCCGCATTCTCGACATGGCGTAAAACGTTGATGATACCACCAGCGTTAATAACATAATCTGGCGCGTAAAGTATGCCCCGATCCGCCAACATCCGGCCTTCTGGCCCGGTAGCCAATTGGTTGTTGGCACCGCCAGCGACAGCGCGCACTTTTAATGCATTCACGCTCGCGGCGGTAAGGACGGCACCCAAAGCGCATGGGCTAAAAATATCCGCCTCGACTTGCATGATCTCGTCCGCAGCGACGCTCGTTCCGCCAAGTTCTGCTGCAAGTTCGGCAGCGCGTTGCGCGTCGACGTCGGCCAGCGTCAGCTTCGCGCCCTGTTCTGCAAGATATCGCGCGAGACCGCCCCCTACGCTCCCGACGCCCTGAATAGCAACGTGGACCCCGGACATATCGTCTGAACCAAGCGCATGCTTTGCTGCTGCCTGAACACCGAGATAAACCCCGCGCGCCGTATAAGGCCCTGGATCGCCCCCTTGGTCCGGCAGGCCAGCAACATGCGGAGTGACTTTCGACAGCGAAACCATGTCCGCTTCAGACATGCCGACATCCTGCGCGGTGATATATTTGCCGCCAAGCGAATCCACTGCGCGGGCAAATGCGTCGAGCATGTCCTGCGGCTTGGCGCGCTGCGGGTTTGCCAGAATAACGGCCTTGCCGCCGCCTGCAGAAAGTCCGGCCATAGCGTTCTTATAGCTCATGCCGCGCGAAAGACGCAGCGCGTCGGTAATCGCTGCCTGAGAATCACCATAATGCCAGAAACGTGTTCCACCTGCCGCTGGTCCCAAATGGGTCGAATGCACAGCGATGACGGCCTTCAGGCCCGTGGCGCGGTCGTCAAAGACATGAACCGCTTCATGCGAGTCAAAATCAGGCAGGTCCCAAATGGCGGGCATGATGCATTCCCCTGTGCGAGAGTTCCGCCCTTTTCGGATCGGAATCATATTACTTTTCTGCGTAATAATATTACGCAGAGCAAATGTCACCCGGAATATCAAGGGAAAGAAAAGGGGCGACCGGGGGGTCTTGATCCCCCGGCGTCTGGTCCCAAGAAGCTAAGAAACTCAGCAATTGTGGTACTCTCCAACCGCACAGCGCGGCAAAAAATCACGACTAGCACCACCATTTACGTCACGCCAAAGCTCTCCGGTTCACCCTCAACCGACGAGCACCGGCACTATTGGAGCACCTCAATATTATGGCAGCAATGCAACAAACCGACGAGGTTGCGCTTAAGCTATATGATGACGGCAAGACCGTTGGCTGCGTGACACCGACATAGGTTAACGATTGTGACCTTATAAGCGACACCAGCAACGACCAGTATTCGACGCACTAATGCTCCCGATGATAAAGGGTCTTTGATATGCCACTGGTGGAAACAATTCGTAAAGCGGCCCGCTCGCTGCTCGTTGAAGAAATGCACTACCAAGCACTCAACCCCAGCGCCATGCAAGAAATCCTTGATGGCAAGCGCGACGGTGGCCCCGCGATGCGGGCACTGTGCCGTTCGATCAAGGACCGTAACATGATTATCCATGAACTTACGTACCGCCTGGAGGGATGCATCCACCTGGAACCTAGCGATATGGTACGTGCCGGGGACGAAGACGCAATACGCCGTGGTCGCGCCCTTCTGGTTGGCTTAGAAACGCAACAGGGGTTCAACTGAACCGCTGGGCCTTATCCTCTAAAACCCTAGGGAGTAATGGGGCGACCGAGGGGTCTTGAACCCCCGACCTCTGGTACCACAAACCAGCGCTCTAACCAACTGAGCTACGATCGCCATAGCGCCACTAAGGCAGGCGCGATCCCGTTACTTGGCCACAAATGCGGCCGTGGATTTATCATGTGCCGGGCGTGAACCCGGCACAACGAATATCTTATTTCTTGAGGCTGAGGCCACCAAAACGCTTGTTAAACTGGGCAACGCGGCCACCCGTGTCAAGCATACGGCCCGAACCACCGGTCCATGCTGGGTGCGATGTCGGATCGATATCCAGAGCGAGGGTGTCACCTTCTTTGCCCCAGGTGGAGCGTGTTTCGAAGATGGTGCCATCGGTCATCTGCACCTTGATCATGTGATAATCGGGGTGAATGTCGGCTTTCATACATAAATCCTTTGTTCAGCCACCGGTTTCCGACCGGCAACCCTAAATTCGGAAGCGCCGCGCATAGCGGGGGACGCAACGGATAGCAACATTGAATTGCTACCTGACATAGGCTCGGCGAATTGGATTATTTCGCCTTACCCATTAAACCTAGTCATCCTGAACTTGTTTCAGGATAACGCACCACTGTCGCCTGTTATCCCGAAACGAGTTCGGGATGACGAGAACTGTTATTAAGCCGGCGGCTCCGCAATCATTGCCATGAACTCGGCTTCGGCAGCGACTTGATCACCGACCATCGCGCGCCCTGCAAACTTGCAAACGCGTGCGCGTTTTTGCACGAATTCCACATGCAGATGCAACAGACAACCCGGTTCGACCGGCGCACGAAACTTGGCATTGTCAATCGACATGAAATACACAAGCTTGCCCGAACCGATCAGCCCAAGGCTTTCCATCGCCAATACACCCGCCGCTTGGGCGAGCGCTTCGACAATCATCACACCAGGCATGATGGGCCTTCCGGGGAAATGTCCCTGAAAGTACCCTTCATTCATGGTCACGGCCTTGACCGCACAAATACGCTCATCAATGACGAGCTCTGCCACGCGGTCCACCAGAAGCATGGGGTAGCGATGCGGAAGCACCGCCATGACCCTGCGGACGTCATAATTGCTGAAGTCGCCCCCCGACATACAGATTAACGGCTTTCAGGTTGCGGTGTTGGTGTTGCGGGCGCAGCAGCAGGCCGCGGCTGGGCTGCTGCAGCCTGTGCCTGCTGTTGGGCGGCGCTGATCAGCTGTTGGATCTGCTGATACAATGCACCGATCTGGCGCGAAGGGCGCCAGCCGGCGGGCGGCGTGATCGGCACGGAGGGCACAGCCTTATCAAGTTCAGCTGTGATAGCGGCTGTTACGTCAACAGATTCGGGAGCCCATACGAATGCGTCGGGTGCCAGAATGACATTGATCCGCTTGGCAGTGATAACGGCCTGCTGTGCAGCTTCATATTTCAGGGCGATTTGTTCGACAGCATACAGCTGCGCCAGAATTACCGGATCCTGAAGCGTGTTCATTTCCTTTTGCTTCGCGTCAATCTGCGACAACAAAGGGTTCTTCGCCTTGATTGCCGCGTCAAGCTCAGCTTGCGTAAGTTCCTTGTCCTTGTTGGTATCAAGCTGCGCGTTCAGGTTGTTGATCTCCTGACGCTTGGTCTGCATCTGCTGCGCTACGGCGGCGTATTGCGTGCCGATCTGCTGATAGGCCGTGCCAAGCGCCTTTGAACGGGCGATTGCAACCGAGGTGTCAGCAGTGGCGATGCCCGAAACCTGGGCATTCGCTGGTGCAGATATGGCAGCCGCCGACAAAAGAGCAGCCACGATGGCGGTGTTACGAATGTTCATTAGAATTGCGTTCCTACGTTGAATGTAAACAATTTGGTGTCGTCGCCCGGCTGCTTTAGCAGAGCGCGGGCGATATCGATCCTGAACGGACCAAAGGGTGAATTCCAGTTAACGCCGAAGCCTACCGACAAGCGCGGCTTCCACGTATCACCGAAGAAGCGTTCTTCGAATCTCAAAGCAGGGACGCGGGCCACGCCACTCGCGTCCGTGGCTGAAGTGCTGGTTTCCAGTGTCGTGCTGGGCGTGCCATCCGTATTAAGGACAAATCCACCTGTATAATACAAAGGAGCGCCTTGAACTCCGCCAGTTAACACTTCGCGCTGCTGGACGGTCTGCAGCACCGGTCGTGTCACGTCAAAAACCGATCCCACGTCAACAAACAACGAGGGACGCAAGCCGAGTTCTCTGGCACCACTGCCCAAAGGAATCTGTAATTCGGCTCGGCCTAGATAATAAAAGCGACCACCGATTGCATCGTCCTGAATTTGATTGCGATCGGTAATTGGCGTATTGACCGCAACCCCGTTCACAATTGTGCCTTCGAAAAATACGCGCTGCACGCGCGGGCCAACCCCGCGTATGTCAAAGCCGCGCATTTGCGGTTCACCCAAGTAGAAACGGTCAGTCAAGCGCACATCGTCAATACCTTGCGATGCAAGGCCGCGGTTTTCGAGCGGGTGAATATATCCGCCTTCAATCGACAGTCCGAGAACGAAATTACCGAAAGGTTTCCAATATTTATCCGCGTTAATGCGGGTTTTGATATATTTGACGTCTCCGCCGAGACCGGCAAAATCCTGACTTATGCCTGCGCTTTGTCCGCGTGTTGGACGAATGCGGTTATCGCGGTCATCATACAGCAAGGTGTAACCAATGGACGACGTGAGCCGCTTGCCTAGCGCATCGCACAGGAAACGCCCTGCCACGACTGGGTCGCAAGATGCAGGCAGCGGACCCGCACCGTCTGGGTCGGAGAAGAACGTGTTTTCATCCAGCGAGATATCGTCCTGGCTTAGGCCATAACGCGCCTGGAAATAGATGAATTCATTGACCGGCACACCGACGCGCACCTGAAGTCCAGTCGTTGCTTGTTGATATGTCGTGTTGCGTTGATTGTTGAAGAAGTTGAAGCTGTTCAAATCGCGGCGGAAGATATCGCCTGAAACCGCGATGGAACGGTCAAACAGATAAGGTTCGGTAAAACCGATTTCTGCAGACTTTGAATAAGACGAATAAGATATGTTCGTCCGCAATTCCTGGCCAAGTCCGCGGAAGTTGCGTTGCTTGATCGAACCTTGGAAAATAAAGTTTTCAATCGACGAGAAACCTGCCGACAGCGACAATTCGCCAGTCGCTTTTTCTTCGACATTGGTGGTCAAGATGATGCGATCTGGCGCACTTCCCTGCGCTTGCTCTACCTCCAAGTCTTCCTGGAAATAGCCAAGCGACTTAATACGTTCGGCGGTACGCTTTACCTGAATGCTATTAAAGGCATCGCCTTCGTTCAGCCGGAATTCGCGGCGAACGACCTTGTCTTGAGTCAAAGTGTTGCCATTGATGTCAATACGCTCAACGAAAACGCGCGGAGATTCCGCAACATTGAACGTAATGCCCATCGTCAGCGTTTCTTTATCACGCTGGAAATCTGGATTCACATCGGCAAAAGCATAACCAAACAGGCCAGCGGTTTCCGACAGGCTCTCAACGGTGTCTTCCACCATTTTTGCGTCGTACCAGTCGCCCTTTTTCATCCGCAATGTGGTGGTCAAACGCGCTGAATCAAAGTCGCGGATTTGGCTCTCGACCTTTACATCGCCAAATTTATAGCGGTCGCCTTCTTCCACTACATAAGTAATGATGAAGTCTTGCTTGTCAGGCGTCAGTTCAGCGACGGCAGAGACAACGCGGAAATCGGCGTAGCCTTGAGTCAGGTAAAATTGGCGGAGTTTCTGCTGGTCAAATGCCAAGCGATCCGGATCATAGCTGGTGCCTGAGCTGAAGAAGCGGTAAAAACGTGCCTGCTTGGTAACCATTTCACCGCGCAGTTGACCATCGGAAAACTTGTCGTTGCCGATGATGTTGATCTGTTGAACCTTGGACTTTGGCCCTTCAGTAATTTCGAAAACGATGTCGACGCGATTTTGGTCCAACTGAACCAGCTTTGGTTCAACAACTGCGGCAAACCGCCCCTGTCGTTTATAAAGTTCGACAATACGAGCGACGTCCGCTCGGACCTTGGATCGCGAATAAATCTGGCGCGGGGCCAATTTGATTTCAGGTTCGATCTTGTCGTTCTTGATGCGCTTGTTGCCTTCAAGAATGATGCGGTTCACGACCGGGTTCTCGCGCACTTCAATTACGACCGCGCCCGAATTATTACGGACCGCGACGTCAGCGAATAATTCAGTCGCGTAAAGATCCTTCAGCGCCTGGTCGGCAGAAACTTGAGTCCACGGCTGACCAGTGCGCAGGCGGATGTACGACCGAACAGTGTCGGCTTCGAGTCGCTGCGTGCCAACGACGGTGATCGATTGAATGAGCTCGGCAGGCGCCGTTGTCTCAGGCTGCGCAACTTGGGCAGGCTGAGTTGCGGGTGCTGCAGGCGCACTCTGCGCAAAAGCCGGGGTCATCGTACCCGTCGCAGCAAGCGCAGTCGAACCCATCAAATATATGCCAAAGCTTTTGAAGTTGCCAAAAGGTCTACTTTTCATTGTCATCCGATCTGATGTCCGGCCCCCACCGGGCGTTGGCAAAGTGCCGCTAAAATATTTTTGCGTCCCTGCCCGATGCAGCGCGCGCAATCAAGTATGCAATGCCCTCAACTGCTTCCGAAAAGCCCGAAAGACGCCAAGTCGTTGAATGTTACCATTATCATGAATGCCGCCAGCATCGCAAATCCTGCACGGAAAGCCCACTCCTGCACTACGGGCGTGGCTGGACGCCGACGCACTGCTTCAATTGCGTAGAGCAGCAAATGCCCTCCGTCGAGCATCGGGATTGGCAGGAGATTGATGAACCCCAAGTTAATCGAGATCAAAGCCGCAAGGCTAATGAACGTTAAAATGCCAAGGCTCATGGCTTCACCAGAAACTTTCGCGATTTTCAGCGGCCCGCCCAGTTCGGAAATGGGACGCCGCCCGGAGATAATCTGGCCAAGGCCAATCATCTGTTGCCGCAAGATATTTCCGGTTTGGACGACAGCGGCCCATGGTGCTTCAAGCACGCCCACTTCGCGAACTTCGACCTTGCTTGCGCCAACGCCAAGGCGACCAATGCGATATTCGTTCCCGAACCGATCAATTTCATTCACCGCCGCTACGGTGGCTTCCTTTTCCATCCGCACGCCGTTGCGTTCAATTTCAATGACAAGCTTCTCGCCGGGGATCATCACGACTTCGCTCGCCATTTCATCGAACGTTTCAATCGTCCTGCCGTTCAAGCTTAGGATGCGATCCCCTTCCAACAGGCCAGCCACCGCTGCCGAACTATTTGGCTGGACAACGTCAAGCACAGGCGGTGTTACCGATTTGCCGAAGGCTAGCAAGAAACCCATCGCAATCAGAATCGCCAAGATGAAATTCACGGCCGGCCCCGCAAATACGATCAGCGCGCGTTGCCACAATGTTTTGGATTGAAACGTCTGGTTGCGCTCATGCTCAGGCAACTGTTTCCAGCTTTCGTCCGCTTGGCTCGATGGGTTCATGTCGCCTGCAAATTGTACGAAACCGCCCAACGGCAGCAAGCCTACGCGCCATAAAGTACCGCGCTTGTCCTCACGACCCCAGATTTGCGGGCCAAAACCAATCGAAAACTTCTCGGCCTTCACGCCGAACCAGCGACCGACTGCATAATGGCCAAGCTCATGCACCACGACGAGCGAGCCGATCAGAAGCAGAAACGCGAAGAGATAAAGTAATATATGGGGTGAATCAGTGGGCATGTGCGACCTTTGGTAATTGCGTCTCCGCATAATGGCGAGCTGCTGCATCTATGCTGAACAAGTCATCCAATCGGGTTGGCAAGTTATTTGGTACATAACCGGAAAGCGTATTTTCCACCAGCGTTGCAATATCGAGAAAACCGATCTGCCCTTTCAGAAACGCCGCAACCGCGACTTCGTTGGCGGCATTCAATATTGCGGGTTTCGCCCCGCCCTCGGTAATCGCCGCGCGCGCCAGACGAAGTGCGGGAAAGCGCACAATGTCAGGCTGTTCGAAAGTGAGTTGTCCAATCGTCGCGAGATCAAGCGGCTTGCAGGTCGTGTCAATCCGCTCGGGCCATGCCAGCGCGCTGGCGATGGGACTGCGCATATCCGGCGAACCCAACTGCGCCAGCGTCGAACAATCAACATATTCGACCATCGAATGGATGACAGATTGCGGATGAACGAGAATATCGAGCTTATCCAGACCGACAGGAAAAAGATGAAACGCCTCGATAAGTTCAAGGCCCTTATTCATCATAGTCGCAGAATCGATGCTGATCTTTGCGCCCATATCCCAGTTGGGATGAGCCACCGCTTGCGCTGGCGTCACAGCTTGCATTTCGTCAAGCGAGAAGGACCGGAACGGCCCGCCACTTGCGGTCAGCGTGATCTTGCGCACTTGGTCGATTTTACCACCCGCGAGGCATTGGAAAATCGCGTTATGCTCACTGTCGACGGGAAGCAGGACTGCGCCCGACCTACGCACCGCCGCCATCATCAATTCGCCTGCTGAAACCAAAGCTTCCTTATTGGCCAAGGCAACAGTCTTCCCAGCCTCAATTGCAGCCATCGTAGAGGGCAATCCGGCGCAGCCGACTATCGAGGCCATCGTCCAGTCCACATCGCGCCTGGCGGCCTCTACAAGCGCTTCTGGGCCTGCTGCAGCTTCGATGTTCGTGCTTGCCAGTGCAATTTTTAGTTCGGCATATGCGGATTCATCGGCGACCACTGCCAACTCTGCATCAAATTCGCGTGCGAGTTGTGCGATGGCGGTTGCGTTGCCATTGGCGGTCAGCGCAACAACGCGGTATTTGCCGCGATGCTGGCGAATGAGGTCCAATGTCGACAGCCCCACAGAGCCGGTTGCGCCAAAAATCGACACGCTTCTGGTCATCAATCAGCTACCCGCCACGCTTTGAAATACCATGATAAGGCCAGCAGCAAAGGCCACAGCAATCAAGCCGTCGGTCCGGTCAAACAGCCCACCATGGCCGGGTATTAGCCGCCCTGAATCCTTGACCCCGGCCCGCCTTTTCATCCAGCTTTCAAAGAAATCGCCGGTTTGCGCAACAACCGCAAGCGCGGCGCCCGTAAGCATAAGGCGGAACCAGCCATATGCGAGGTAGACATCGCCATCGCCCGCATCGCCGCCCCGCGAAGCATAAATCGCCGCCTGAATTGCGACCATCATGAGACCCGCGCCAATCATGCCGCCGAACAAGCCAGACCATGTTTTCGACGGACTGATACGCGGTGCGATTTTCGGTCCACCTAAGCCGCGTCCTGCGAAATACGCGCCGACGTCTGTGCCGATGACGCCTGCAATCAACATGATAGCTGGTGTCATGCCGAAAAACCGTGCGCTAAATATCAGCAGTGTAAAGCACGCGAGGCCGACATAAAAAATGCCGAACAAAAGCCATGATATCCGCGCCTGCACGCTGTGGGCGAAGCCCAAAACTAGCTTCGCGAACTCGTAAAAGACGCCTAGCCCGACCGCAACAACAAGCGCCATGAACGCATATCCGCCGATCCAGATCGCAATGACAGCCACCGACATCATGGCAACGCTCGACGCCGTCCGTATGCCCAAGTCCGAACGCGGCTTCAGCGGTGGCGCAACCTTATCGTTCATCGGCCACCATAACGGCGTTCGCGGCGAGCAAATTCGTTGAGCGCAGCCGCAAGCTCTTCTTTGTTGAAATCAGGCCACAAGGTTTCAGTAAACCAGAATTCGGCATAAGCGGCCTGCCAGAGCATGAAATTGGACAGACGCTGTTCGCCCGACGTGCGGATGAGCAAATCCAGCGGCGGCAAGTCAGCAGTGTCCAGATTGGCTTCGATTGCTTCGGCGCTAATCTCACCCTGCGCCGCCGCAGCCCGGGCCGCGCGAACCATCTCGTCTTGCGAACCGTAGTTTAAAGCAACCGCAAGCGTTGTGCGGCTATTTTTCGACGTACGCGCAATGGACTCTTCAAGCATTTCGACAATATCTGGCGCCAACGCCTTATAATTACCAATTATTCTAAGACGCACATCGTTTGAGGCAAATTCATCCAGATCAGATTTGATGAAGTCACGCATTAGGCCCATCAGGTCGCTAATCTCTTCTTCCGGTCGCTTCCAGTTCTCGCTGGAGAAGGCGTAGAGGCTTAATGTTTCCAGCCCAAGGTCACCTGCAGCACGTACGATGTTCCGAACGGTTTCAACGCCCCGCTTGTGGCCCATGGCGCGCGGCAACATCCGCTTCTTTGCCCATCGGCCATTGCCATCCATGATGATGGCAACATGGCGGGGCATCTTGCCGGTTCCGGCTGCAATGCGCTCTTGGGCTTCAGCGACGGCCATTACCAACTCACCACGCGCCGCTCGTTTCGGGCATAATCGAGAGACTCATAAGGCGTGCTGTAACGGCTTGTGTCTCGACTGGGCTCGACACGAACGGATGTTGGAAAGGAGCCAGTTTCAAAATCACTGGCTGAGGATTTCCTTTTCCTTATGCGCCGCGGCTTCATCGACCGCTTTGATCATTTCGTCGGTCATTTTCTGGACTTCAGTTTCCAACCGCTTGCGGTCGTCCTCGCTGATTTCCTTCTTATTCTCATCCGTCTTCAGCCCGTCATTGGCATCACGGCGCACGTTGCGGATCGCAATTTTTGCCTTCTCGGCATATTGGCCAGCAAGCTTGGCAAGCTCCTTACGGCGCTCCTCAGTGAGATCAGGGATAGGCAAACGCAGCGTCTGGCCATCGGTGATCGGGTTCAAACCCAGACCCGCCGAACGAATTGCCT
>JANPKN010000064.1:0-2475 GCA_031426075.1 Sphingomonadaceae bacterium | reverse complement strand
TTGCGATATTCGATTACGGAACAGAAGAATTTATGCCTGATACTGTGGACGACTTAACGAGGAAGCCAATATGGGTGCGCCTGTGACCCCGCGTGGCCGGTTTATATCCATCGAGGGCGGTGAGGGCGTTGGCAAATCGACTCAGATTGCCGCCCTGGCCGCGTTTATCGAACAAAAGGGTTTTGGTGTCGTTTTGACCCGTGAACCGGGCGGCACAGAGGGCGCGGAGACCATCCGGCAACTGGTACTCGGCGGAAGCGCGGAACGGTGGATGCCGCGCGCCGAAGCATTGTTATTCGCCGCCGCGCGCAGCGACCATGTCGAACGGCTGATTGAGCCAGCCTTGGCCAGCGGAAAATGGGTTATTTCCGATCGTTTCATCGACAGCAGCCGGGCTTATCAGGGTGCGGGATCCGGCCTGTCCGATGCGGATATCATGACGCTGCACCAGATCGGCAGCCGGGGTATGTTGCCCGACAGGACCCTCGTGCTTCGGTTAGATACCAAAGAGGCCGCAAACCGAGCCGCCACGCGCGACCAGAACCAGCCCGACCGTATTCAGGGCCGCACGGAGATATTCCACTCGGACGTCGATGTTGCCTTTGTAAGCTTTGCCGAGCGCGAACCGCGCCTGCGGTTGGTCGACGCCTCGGGTACAGCGGACGACGTCACCGCACGGCTTTTGTCCGAAATCAGCGACTTGCTGGAGTCTGCATGAACGATTATGCCGGACATGATAAGGCGTGGCGGCAATTTGCGACCGCATGCGAAAGCGGCAAGATCCACCATGGCTGGATATTGGCCGGACCGCGCGGAATCGGCAAAGCTGCCTTCGCGTTGCGGGCGGCGGCAATGCTGGTCGATCCCGAAAATGCCTATGCCAGCATGATTGCGCGAGGATCGCATCCGGACATCTTGTCCCTGAAACGCCTGCCTAAGGAAGCGCTAAAGGATGATGAGGACATTGATGATGTCACCGAATTCAAGCGCAGTATCACCGTTGATCAAATCCGCGGGCTTCAGCAGTCACTGAAAACGCGGCCAGGTTTGAGCAACCGGCGGGCGATCATCATCGATGCAGCGGACGACCTGGAGCGCGGTGGGGCAAACGCATTGCTGAAGTCGCTGGAGGAGCCGCCGGTCGGCACCTTCTTTTTCCTGGTCAGCCATGCCAGTGACAGACTGCTGCCCACAATCCGTTCACGCTGCCAGATTTTGCGGTTTGAGACTTTGTCGGACGCAGACATGACCAATGTATTGCAACGCGCCGCGCCAGAGGTCAGTGCAGCCGAGCTTCAAGCGCTTATCCGCTTGGGCAATGGCACTCCGGGCCAAGCGCTGGATTTCCTTGGGCTTGATCTAAAAGAAATCGAAGACGCCATGACGTCAATTTTGCGCACCGGCGATCGCGACAACGCATTGCGGAGTGGCTTGGCGGATCGCCTTGCATTGAAGGCGGCGCAGCCGCGCTACGAGGCGTTTTTGCGCCGCGCGCCGTCCTTGATCGCCGAATATACCCGCACGCTGGATGCCACACAGGTAAGCGCTGGCGTTGCCGCTTGGGAGGCCGCGAGCGGGCTTGCCGGTCGCGCCATCGCCTTAAGTCTGGATAAGCAAAGCGTCGTGTTTCAAATGGGAAGCTTGCTGGCATCGGTTCAAGCGCATAAAGCGCGCACATAACCCCTATTCAAGAGTATTCATGTCCGAACCTTTCTACATCACTACTGCCATCGCTTATCCCAACGGGAAGCCGCATATCGGCCATGCTTATGAGGCGATTGCCACCGACGCGATTGCGCGGTTTCAGCGCCTGAATGGCCGCGAAGTGTGCTTCGTGACGGGGACCGACGAACATGGCCTGAAAATGGACCAGACAGCGCGGGGCTTGGGCAAGGCAACGCGCGATCTGGCGGATGAAATGTCTTCCTATTTCAAACAGATGTGCGAAACACTTGATATTTCCGCAGATCATTTTTGTCGCACGACCGCCGAAAATCATCACAAGGCGAGCCAAGCCATCTGGAAACGGCTTGAGGCGAGTGGTGATCTATATCTGGACCGCTACGAAGGCTGGTACTCCGTCCGCGACGAAGCATATTATGACGAAAGCGAACTGACCGATGGGGAGGGGGGGCAGAAGCTCTCACCCC
This sequence comes from Sphingomonadaceae bacterium, assembly GCA_031426075.1. Taxonomy (GTDB): domain Bacteria; phylum Pseudomonadota; class Alphaproteobacteria; order Sphingomonadales; family Sphingomonadaceae; genus Sphingorhabdus_B. Next base: position 325 of record JANPKN010000064.1, on the reverse strand, counting down.
AAGGTACGCCAGTTGAGTGGACGGTGGAAGAAAGCTGGTTTTTCCGGCTGTCCAAATATGAAAAGCCATTGCTGGAATATTATGCTGCAAACCCGGACTTTATCCGCCCGGAGAGCCGCAAGAACGAGACCGTTAAGTTCGTTGAAGGCGGATTGAAAGACTTGTCCGTATCACGGACCAGCTTTGACTGGGGCGTCAAGGTTCCCGGCAGCGAGAACCATGTCATGTATGTCTGGCTTGACGCGCTGACGACCTATATCTCGGCAATTGGCTTTCCCGACGACACCGAGGAATGGCGTAAATTCTGGCCTGCCAGCGTCCATAT
>JANPKN010000063.1:0-5028 GCA_031426075.1 Sphingomonadaceae bacterium | reverse complement strand
CACGCAAACCGACTATGTTGCTGATGACCGCATCATGGTGGCGCCGTCCATCACTTTCCGGCCATCACCCGACACCGATTTCACGCTCATCGGCCTGTATCAGGAAGATGATGGAGGTTCGACCTCGCAGTTCCTTCCGCTCGTTGGAACCATTGTGCCGAATCTCAATGGGCAATTGCCCAACAACCGGTTTATCGGCAAGCCCGGCTGGGACCGTTATGACGGTCGTCTGCTGCAGGGAACTGCTCTGTTCGAGCATCGCTTTGCTGACGATGCCCGGCTGAACCTTAAGGCGCGGTATATCGACAGCAACTTGGCCTACTTCACCCATTATCCAGATAATTATTCCAACCCCGCCAACCCGTTCCTTGACGCCAATCAGCGGATCATGGGCCTTTATGTCGATGGCAGCATCGCACGGATGGAAATTTTCTCGACTGACAACAACGTCCAGCTTAATTTCAATACCGGCAACGCAGTCACGCATACATTGCTTGGCGGCGTCGACTTCAGCTTTAACAGAGTGCGAAAAACAGGCGGCTTTGCCTATGAAGTTTTTGACATTTACGACATCGATTATGACGCGCTGTCCGATTATGGCGGCGGTCTTCCGACCCCCACTTATGCTGCAGAAGATGTTCGCCAAGAACAGCTTGGTGTGTATGTGCAGGACCAAATCCGCCTGTTCGACCGGGTTTCGGTGGTGCTCGGGGCGCGGCGCGACTGGACAAGCGCGCGGAGCTTCTCCAGCGCGCGAAAGCGTGACAGCGCAACAACATATCGCGCTGGCGTAATCGCGGAACTGACCAAAGGTATATCGCCCTTCTTCAGCTATACCGAAAGCTTCGAACCGATTGCCGGAATCAATAGTCAGGGCAACCCATTCATCCCGAAAGGCGGCAGGCAATTTGAGGCGGGAGTAAAAATCCATCCGATCGATGCGGTATTGGTGACCATCACCGGCTATCACATCAAAGAGAGTAACCGGCCAGTGTCGGATGACACCACCGCCGATCCGTTTGACCAGATCCAGATTGGATCGATGACCTCAAAAGGCATTGAGTTCGAAGGGTCGGTTTCGCTGCCCGAAAATTTTAACCTCATCGCGAACTTCAGCTATAATCAGGCGCGCGAGCAAGGATTCCGCCGTCAGCTAGAAAATGTTCCGAAAGCCAATGCGTCGCTGTGGGCGACAAAGAATTTCGACTTGGGGAGCGAACGCTCGGTAATGCTCGGCGGCGGTGTTCGCCATGTTGGCAAGAACCGTTCCTTTGGAGCGGCCTTTCCTAACGGCATCACTACCCCCGCGTTTACCCTCGTAGATGCGCTCGTGGAACTCAGCATCCGCGACTGGAGCTTTGCAATCAGTGCCACCAATTTGTTCGACAAGCGCTATTATTCCGCCTGCCTCGCGCGCGGAGACTGTTTTATGGGCAGTGAGCGCAACATATTCGGCACCGTCAGCTATCGTTTCTGATGTCGATGGATGGCACTTTGGCTTTTGGCGCGGTCGCCGCAGTTACCGCATTGGTGGTGCTGCGGATGTCTTGGGGCAAACCGGCGCGCAATGCCGCACTTAACGCGGCAGGATGGGCACTTGCTTTAGCTGCAATAGTCGCTGGCGCTGCTCATGCTGGCGCCTGGGGTATTGCGGTAATATCGCTCTGGGCGATGGGCGCAGCGGCCGTTCTACTGGCTTCGTCTGCAATGCGGGAACCGCCGAACACCCGTCATAGTGCTTCCAATCGTCGTGTGGGCATGCTGCCCGGAGCCGTTGAACCGGCGCGGATTGGAAGGCGTGTCGTGACGTTTTTTATCGTGACGATTGGTGGGCTGATTGCCTCAGTTGCGTTCGCAACCGCGGTGAGGTGGATGGCTGCCGCCGCGAACGTGGTCGAAGCCAACGCCAATGTCGCGGCACTGTTCGCAGCACCGATAGGCTGGACCATGTTGACCTTTTTTCTGCTCATCACGCCAAGTCGAAAGCGGCAGTTTGCATTGATATCGGGCACCATTGCCACTGCCATTCCCGCCATCCTCACTGGGAGCCTGATGTGACCATCAAAGTAGATCCTGGTATCGTTAAACGGTCGCTATCAGCTCACGCCGCGATAGGGCTTGTCGCTGGTGCACTGCTGTACATTGTTTCGCTGACCGGCACGATTGCCGTATTATATCCCGAGATGCAGCGTATTGAGCAACTCGACGCGCCCGAGATGAGTTCGATCTCTCCGGAAGCAGTCCAACGCGGGATTGAAGCGGTGCTGGCCAGCGAAGCAGGCAAGCCGACCACAACGCATCTATATGTTCACCTGCCTGTAAATGAGCTGCCCCGCGCTACGGTGACGACCGACACGCAGGCTGTGCACTTGCACAGCAACGGCAAAATATATGGACCCGAAGAAATCGCATGGTCGGACTTTCTGGTGCAGCTTCATTACACGCTGAACATGCCCGGCCTGGTCGGCATCACCATCGTCGGTATATTGGGCGTAATGATGCTCGCGCTCGCGCTTTCAGGCGTGATCGCCCATCCAAGGATTTTTCGCGATGCATTCCGGCTGCGGGCACGCGACGGAGGCGGTGTGGGCCTTGCAGACTGGCACAATAGACTAAGCGTCTGGACCCTTCCCTTTTCGGTCGCCATCGCTCTGACAGGCGCCATAATTGGCCTCGGGTCGGTAACCGCCTTTGCGATCGCGGAAAATGACTATAACGGCGAAATCGAGGCGGTTTATAGCCCGATTTTTGGCGAGGAAAGCAAGCCTGATACCAGTCCCGCGCCAGTTCCCAATGTCGCAGATACCCTCCGCCACATGGCAGCAAAATATCCTGATGTCCGCCTGACCTACGCCATTGTGCACGACCCCTTGACCAAAGGGCAACATGTGCAGATTGTCGGTGAGCATGAAAAACGGCTGATCTTTGGCGAGTATTATGCCTTCGGAGCCGATGGTAGCTTTCATAATGCAGCGGGACTTGCGGACGGTGCGCTCGGAAGACAGGCTGCTGCATCAACCTATCGGCTGCATTTTGGCAATTTCGGAGGATTGTGGGTGAAGCTAGCCTACATTCTGTTTGGCGTAGTTCTAACCGCCATCTGCGCAACTGGAACCTACATCTGGTTGGGCAAACGTCGGCGGCGCGGATTTGATGAACCGCGACTGCGCGCAGCGTGGAATGGCGTGATATGGGGGGCACCTGTTGCGTTAGGCATTACTGCAGCCGCCCGGGTCATAGTCGGAAATGACGCGCCTTTCGTGTGGATTTTCTGGCTGTGCTGGGTAGGTTTGATCATTCTGATCACCACTGGCACAAGAGCATATCTAACGTTAGGTTCAACGCCGGACGATTAAGGGGAGAACTAACCGTGCGCCGCTTTGCAAGTTTTTGCGCTTTTTCGCTGCTTCTGTGTAATGCTGCGCATGCTGCCCCCTATCGCGCTGAAATCGTCCGCGACGATTGGGGCATCCCGCACATCACCGGTAGTTCCGACGCCGACGCAGTGTTTGGAATGATCTATGCCCAAGCTGAAGACGACTTCAATCGTATCGAAATGAACTACCTCGGCAGTCTTGGCCGCCTGGCCGAGGCCGAAGGCGACAAGGCGCTGTGGCAGGACCTGCGCCAGCGACTTTGGATTGATCCGAATGAACTGAAGGCCGACTATGCCAAGAGCCCGCCTTGGCTGCGAAAACTGATGCAGGCTTGGGCCGCAGGCCTCAACCAGTATCTGACAGACCATCCGGAAATAAAACCCAAGGTACTGACTCGGTTTGAACCTTGGATGGCGCTGAGCTTTTCCGAAGGTTCAATCGGTGGCGACATCAGCCGCGTTTCACTTAGCCAGCTGCAAGCCTTTTACGAGCGCCGCACAGTCGCGCTCACTGCCGAAGAACGTGGCGTCGTGACGCGCGAGCCTGCCGGTTCGAACGGCTTTGTAATCGCACCGTCGCATAGCGCGAGCGGTCATCCGCTGCTGCTGATCAACCCGCACACGAGCTTCTTCTTCCGCGCCGAGCAGCACGTGACCAGTGGTCAGGGTCTGAATACCTATGGAGCGGCGACCTGGGGGCAGTTTTTTATCTACCAGGGCTTCAACCAGAATGCAGGCTGGATGCATACGACCAGCTCAGCCGATACGGTCGACGAATTCGCACAGACTGTGGAGAAAGTGACTGGCGGCGATGGGTGGACGTATCGCTACGGCAAGGAGCAACGCCCGGTGACCATCAAGTCAGTGGTGCTCGCTTACCGTAAGCCCGATGGCACGATCGGCAGCCGGGTGTTCAACACCTTTGCCACGCATCACGGCCCAGTGGTCCGCGAAGCGGAAGGGAAGTGGATTTCGGCAGCATTGATGCATAGGCCGATAGCCGCGCTTCAACAGAGTTTTTTGCGCACCAAGGTCAAAGACCTTGCTGGTTTCCGCCGTGTTGCGCAGCTGCAGGCAAACTCGACTAACAACACCTTGTTTGCCAGCAAATCGGGTGAGACAGGTCTGTTCCTCCCGCAATTCATGCCGAGGCGCAATTCACGCTTCGACTACACCAAGCCGGTCGACGGTAGCGACCCGGCAACCGACTGGAACGGGCTGCACCCGTTTCATGATTTGCCGCAAGTGGTCAGCCCGTCCAACGGCTGGGCGATGAATGTCAATGACGGGCCGTGGTGGGCGGCAGGAGCCGACAGCCCCAAGCAGTCAGCGTACGCGCGCTATTTTGATCAGGTAGGTAGCCGACCACGCACAGCTGCGGCGCTGCGGGTGCTTGCGGCGCGACCGAGCTTCACGCTGGACCAGCTTGTTGAGACGGCTTACGATCCGTGGATACCGCTGTTCGCCGAGCAGCTCCCGGGACTGGTCGCGGCGCAAGCGCGCATCCCCGATGCATCGCGCGCAAAGGCTGTCGCGCTCCTCGCCGGATGGGACCATCGGTGGAACCTAGCCTCAACCGAGACCAGTCTCGCTGTGTTCTGGGCCGATGCGCTGTGGGAGCGAGTTGCCGCCGCTGCCGGAGTGCCGATGGC
>JANPKN010000062.1:0-23331 GCA_031426075.1 Sphingomonadaceae bacterium | reverse complement strand
CGCTGAAATCATCCCAGCTGACATAAGGGCCTTTAGGAATAACGAGGACGTGGACGGGCGCCTGCGGGTTGATGTCGTGAAAGGCCAAGGCCCATTCATCCTCGAAAACCTGCTTGCTGGGTATTTCACCGCGCAAAATCTTGGCGAAAATATTCTGGTCGTCATATTCCAATGTCGGGTCAATCGGCATGAATCACTCCTTGGCCTATTTACGCGCCGCCTTTTCAACGAGGCCGGACACGCCTTCCCTGCGATCAAGCTCGGTCAGAACATCGTCAAATGACACGCCAACATCACGCAGCAATATTATCAAATGAAAAACCAGGTCGGCGGCTTCCGCGGCAACATGTTGCCCGTCACCCGAAAGCGCAGCGATGATCGTCTCGGTCGCCTCTTCGCCAACCTTTTGCGCAATTTTGCCGCGGCCTTTGGCGAACAACGATGCGACATAACTGCTGTCGGGCGCGGCCCCTTGCCTTTGCGCGATGGTCTGTTCAAGCCGTGTAAGGGTGTCGCGCATCAAATATCCTTCTGCAAGGCAACGACCATGGCCTTGTCCTCTGCGGGTATCAAGCCTTCGAGTACACGCCAGAATCCAGTCACCGATTCCTGCCCCGCCGCCGCATATGCCGAAGCCAGACTGGTGCGCAGCGCCTCGAACAATTGCGCTTCGAATTGAGCCCCTTCGTCCGTAAGTCGTAACAGTTTCTGCCGACGGTCAATATTACCCGTCCGGGTTTCGACAAGGCCCTTGTCACCCAAATCGGTCAGCACGCGGCCAAGAGATTGCTTCGTTATGGCAAGAATTTTTAGCAACGCGCTAATCGGCAGGTCCGGCTGTCGCGCAATGAAATAGAGCGCACGGTGGTGTGCGCGACCAAGGCCATGTTCTGCCAATCCGTCATCAATGGCACGCGTCAGCCGCGTGTAACCGAAAAACAAAAGCTCCACCCCGCGTCGAACTTCGTGTTCGCGAAGGAACAAGGGCGAGGCAGCAGGCGTGACAGGAACAGAAGATGGGACAGCCATATTGACGTATCTTGGCCTAGCCCATAGGACAGTGCAAGACCCTAATAGACGAGAGCTTCCATGACCGCTGGCGCATTTCCTTTTGAGGCAAACCCGAACCCCGTTGATCCGGCCGAACGCGCAGCACAGCTTGCCGATCCCGGTTTTGGTCGCGTATTCACCGATCATATGGTGACCATCCGTTATTCGGACGCGAAGGGTTGGCATGATGCAAAGGTCGGGCCGCGCGGTCCATTGATGCTCGATCCTGCGACCGCCGTACTGCATTATGCGCAAGAGATTTTCGAAGGCCTAAAGGCCTATCGCCTTGCCGATGGCGGAATGGCTCTGTTCCGCCCCGAACAAAATGCCCGTCGCTTTCAACGCTCGGCCAAACGCCTGGCGATGCCCGAATTGCCTGAAGACATGTTTCTTCAAGCCTGCAAGCAACTCGTTGAGGTGGACAAGGACTGGTTTCCGCCGGTTGATGGCGGCTCTATTTATCTGCGGCCATTTATGATCGCCAGCGAAGTGTTTTTGGGGGTGAAGCCTTCTGCCGAATATCTGTTCATGGTGATTGCGTCGGCCGCAGGCAATTATTTCAAAAGCGGCGCGCCCGCGATTTCGATCTGGGTCTCTGAACATTACACACGCGCGGCACCGGGCGGCACGGGCGCTGCAAAATGTGGCGGCAACTATGCCGCCAGCCTCGTCGCGCAATCCGAAGCCATCAAGCAGGGTTGCGATCAGGTCGTATTTCTCGACGCAGCCGAACATCGTTGGGTTGAGGAATTGGGCGGCATGAACCTGTTTTTTCTTTTCGATGACGGGTCGATCATCACCCCGCCAGCCGATGGAACGATATTGGAAGGCATCACCCGCGATTCCGTGCTGACCTTGGCACGCGAACAGGGCCTGAATGTGCGTGAGGAACGCTATGCGATCGATCAATGGCGTGCTGATGCGCAATCCGGCCGGTTGGTAGAAGCCTTCGCCTGCGGCACCGCAGCGGTCGTGACGGCAGTTGGCAAGGTGCAATCCGCCCAAGGCAGTTTTACCATCGGTGCTGGCGGTGCCGGGCAGATGACTCAGCAAATTCGCGCAAAACTTGTGGATATCCAACGCGGAACGGTCGCGGACACCCATGGCTGGGTGCAACGTGTCGATTAAGCAGTTGCGCAATAATATTCCCGCGATATAAGCCGCCCGCACCGGCCAGATTACTGGCTTGCTGGGGCGTCGCCAAGCGGTAAGGCAGCGGCTTTTGATGCCGCCATTCGCAGGTTCGATCCCTGCCGCCCCAGCCAACGCATTTTCTGAAAAAAATTGTATTTTTTTGAAAATTATTGTAAACGTTTGTAAATATTTGGCCGGTTGTCTGGTAACTAGATGATTTCTGGCCTATTTATATCTCATTGCCGTAATATCGGCCGGTTGCTGAGGGGCGGACCATAAAATGAGAGTATTAATTGCCGACGTTGAATCGGATGTGGTGGCGCATCTTAAGCTCATTATAAAAGAACTTGGCCATAAGGCGGTGGGCTATACCGACGGCGATGCTTTGACTCAGGCGTTGGCCAACGAGAAATTTGACCTCGTCATTCTCGACTGGACGATCCCGATCAAAGATGGAATGCCCATCATGACATGGATGCAAGCCAACCTGACCGATCGACCTCCCGTCATCATGATGACCAATCGATCCGCCAAGCGCGAAATCACGGAGGCTTTGAACGCCGGTGCTGACGATTATATCACCAAGCCTGAGGATCGCTCAGTCATCATAGCACGTGTGAACGCGTTATTGCACCGCAATGCAGGGGCCGGTGCATTTGATACCCATGTCACGTACGGCATTTATCTGCTGAACCGCCTCGACCAAAGCGTCAGTATGCATGACAAGACCGTGCTTCTGACAGCAAAGGAGTTCGAGCTGGCTGAATTGTTTTTCAAAAACGCGGACCGGACATTGTCCCGACATTTTATCATGCAAACTATTTGGCGTACAACGGCCTCGCTTTCGACACGCACGCTCGATATGCACATTTCGAGGGTAAGGGCGAAGTTGCATTTGCAGCCGAAAAACGGGTTCCGCATATTTACCGTGTTCGGTTACGGCTATCGCCTGGAATCGACCGCTCAGTAAACGTCGCTGCACAAACTTGCCGCGCAGCAGCGGAAAAGTCGGTTGTTACGCCGCCTTTTTCGCGCGCTCGGTCATTTCTTGATTCAACATTTCGGCCAGCAGGAACGCCAATTCAAGCGACTGCGCCGCGTTGAGGCGTGGATCGCAATGCGTGTGGTACCGGTCCGCCAGACCTTCGTCGGTTACGGCCACTGCGCCACCTGTGCACTCGGTCACATTCTGGCCAGTCATCTCGATGTGGATGCCACCGCCAAAGCTGCCCTCGGCTCGATGAACCGCGAAAAAGCCCCGCACCTCGGCCAAGATACGCTCAAAAGGCCGCGTTTTATATCCGCTGGCGGACTTGACGACGTTGCCGTGCATTGGGTCGCATGACCAGATGACTGGATGCCCCTCACGCTGCACTGCCCGCACTAAGACAGGTAGGCCGCTCTCCACCTTGTCATACCCATAACGCGAGATGAGCGTAATCCGCCCTGCCTCACGCGCCGGGTTCAACGTGTCGAGCATCCGAAGCAACGCGTCGGGGTCCAAACTTGGGCCGCATTTGATCCCGATGGGGTTGCCAATGCCGCGCAGGAATTCGACATGGGCCGAACCTTCGAAACGCGTGCGATCGCCAATCCAAAGAAAATGCGCGGAGGTATCATACCAACCGCCAGTCAGGCTGTCCTGACGAGTCATCGCTTGCTCATAAGGCAATAATAATGCTTCATGGCTGGTGTAGAAACTCGTGCCCTTAATCTGCGGCACCGTCTCCGGCGTGATTCCGCAAGCCTCCATAAAGGCCAAGGCTTCGCTAATACGATCTGCGGTCTCGCGATATTTCTGCGCCCATGGCGAACGGCCCATATAATCATGCGTCCAGGCGTTTACCTGCTGCAGATTGGCATAACCACCGCTGGAGAAGGCGCGGAGCAGGTTCAGCGTCGACGCCGCCTGGCTGTAAGCACGGACCATGCGCGCAGGGTCAGGCTCACGGCCTTCTGCCACGAATTCAATGTCGTTGATAATGTCCCCGAAATAGCTTGGCAGTTCAACACCGTTTATTGTTTCGGTTGGCGTTGAGCGCGGCTTGGCAAACTGGCCAGCCATGCGGCCAAGTTTCACCACAGGCAACTTGCCCGCGAAAGTCAGCACCACGGCCATCTGCAGAATAACGCGAAATGTATCGCGGATGTTATTCGGGTGAAATTCGGCAAAACTTTCGGCGCAATCTCCGCCCTGAAGCAGGAACGCTTTGCCTTCCGAGACCTTGGCAAGATCGGTTGTGAGGTTGCGCGCTTCACCGGCAAAAACCAGCGGCGGGTAATTGCGCAAGGTCTCTTCAGTCGCGGCTAACGCAACAGCGTCCTTGTAAACCGGCATATGAATGCCTGTTGCTTCTCTCCAACTTTCAGGCGTCCAATTTGTCGCCATGGGTATCACTCCAACAATAATCGAATAAAATTTCCGCCCTTTAGTCGTATTATGTTACTTTAAGCAAGCTTTAGCGGCCAATTTCCGCTGGTTTCACAAAATGCAATCAAGCTGGCGTCGTTTGCTACAATGGCTACCAAATTGCCTGTTGGCAAATGGTTGGAAAGACGTCTATGTGGCCGCTGAATCGCCCTTGCCGTGCGCCAAATTGCGTTGCGCGGCCGGAGTGATAGGATTTCGACGGTATTGCGCGGGCCTGAACCGCGACGCAAAAAGGGCAGATTATGTCGACAGTCAAAAATACAAATGGCGCAGGTAAAAAGCCAGCAAAGGCGCCAGCCGATCCAGTCGCAGCAGCATTGAACGCTGACAGCGCGACTTTGGATGGCATTCCGGTTGAGGATTTGCGCGTTGCAGGTGATGGTGGAGCAACCCCCGTTCGTCGCCGCGACTTCATTCACATCGCAACCGTCAGCTTCGCTGGCGTAGGCGCTGCTGCTGTTGCCGTGCCACTGGTATCGCAAATGAGCGCAAGTGCTGACGTGCTTGCCTTGGCCTCGATCGAGGTTGACGTTGCTGCGATCCAGCCAGGCCAGTCGATCAAGACCAGCTGGCGCAAGCAACCCGTGTTTATCCGCAATTTGACGCCTGCCGAAGTAGAAGAGGCCAATAAGGTCGATGTCGGCAGCTTGCGCGATCCACAAACACTTGCCGACCGCACAAAACCCGGCAAAGAAAATTGGCTCATCACCCTTGGCGTCTGCACCCATTTGGGTTGCGTGCCGCTGGGTGCCGCCGCTGGCGAAGTCAAAGGTGAATATGGCGGCTACTTCTGCCCTTGCCATGGTTCGCATTATGATACAGCCGCACGTATCCGGAAGGGCCCCGCCCCGACGAACCTCGTCGTTCCGGAATTCGCATTCATTTCTGACACAGTCGTCAAAATCGGTTGAGGAGCTAGAACGCAATGAGCTTCCCTTGGGCACAAGAGTATAAGCCGCAAGGCACGGTAAGTAAGTGGGTGGACGAACGCCTACCCCTACCGCGTCTGGTCTATAACGCAGTCGGCGCCGGTTATCCGGTTCCCCGTAACCTGAACTATTTCTGGAACTTCGGCGTCCTTGCGGGCGTGGCTTTGATGATCCAGATCGTGACCGGCATTGTCCTCGCCATGCATTATTATGCAAGCGTCGACGGCGCGTTTAACAGTGTCGAGCACATCATGCGCGACGTGAATGCAGGCTGGTTCCTGCGGTATGCGCACATGAACGGCGCAAGCTTCTTCTTCATCGTCGTCTACATTCACATTTTCCGCGGCCTTTTCTACGGTTCTTACAAAGCGCCACGTGAAATGATCTGGTTGCTCGGCGTCACCATCTTCTTGTTGATGATGGCAACCGCGTTCATGGGTTATGTTCTGCCTTGGGGCCAAATGAGCTTCTGGGGTGCGCAGGTTATCACGGGCTTCTTCTCCGCCATTCCATTGGTGGGTGAGCCATTGCGTCAGTGGATTTTGGGCGGATTTGCGCCCGATCAGGCTGCGCTGAACCGCTTTTTCTCGCTGCACTTTGTATTGCCGTTTGTCATTGCGGGCGTGATTATCATGCACGTTTGGGCGTTGCACATTCCAGGTTCGTCAAACCCGACTGGTGTCAGCGTAAAGGGCGAGCAGGACACGGTTCCATTCCACCCATACTACACTGCAAAGGACGGCTTCGGCCTTGGGATTTTCCTGATCTGCTTTGTTGCCGTGACTTTCTTTGCACCGAATATGTTGGGCCACCCCGATAACTATATCCCTGCAAACCCGCTGTCGACGCCGGCACACATTGTGCCTGAATGGTATTTCTTGCCATTCTATGCGATTTTGAAGGCGTTTACCGTCGACTTCGGCATTCCATTCACTGGCATCATTCTCATTGAAGCCAAGTTGATGGGCGTGCTTGCGATGTTCGGATCGATCTTGCTTTTGTTCTTCCTGCCATGGTTGGACACATCGCCAGTGCGTTCGGGTCATTACCGCCCTCTGTTCCGCAAATTCTTCTGGTTTGGTTTGATCCCGTGCCTGGTCATATTGACCTATTGCGGTGCGCAGCCACCTTACACCCAGTGGGTTGTGCTCAGCCAGATTGCGGCAGCATATTATTTCGCTCACTTTTTGATCATCTTGCCAATCGTTTCGCGCATTGAACGGCCACTTGCGTTGCCAAATTCAATCACTGAAGCTGTGACCGGCAAACCGCTTCAAACAGCGGCTGCGTAAAACAGGGAAAGCATAATCATGGTTCGTTTAATTGCTTTTTTAGTAGGCCTGTTTTTCAGCGGCATGCTTCTGCTTGGTCTTGGGGACACCGTTATTACGGCGATCCAGGAACCAGCACAGCCAACAGCTGAGCATGAGTTCTACGAAAAACCTTTGGCTGTAAGCTTTCCGCAGGATGGTCCTTTCGGCAAGTTCGACCGCGGTCAGTTGCAGCGTGGATTGAAGGTATATTCGGAAGTCTGCGCCGCTTGCCACAGCCTGAAGCTCGTTGCCTTCCGCGACTTTGCTGCGTTGGGTTACAATGAAGAGCAAGTAAAGGCACTGGCCAAGGCTTGGAAGACGGAAGTGCCAAGCATCAACCCCGAAACGGGTGAAGCGGCTACACGGCCTGCCATTCCTGCTGACAAAATTCCATCGCCATTTGCGAACGAAGTCGCGGCACGTGCAGCCAACAACAATGCGCTTCCACCTGATCTCTCGCTGATCACCAAGGCGCGTGCTGATGGGACTGCTTATGTCTATTCGCTGCTGATGGGTTACCGCGAGCAAGTCGGTTACAAGAACGCGGAAGGCAAAGAGCTGCTGAAGGAATTTCCTGAAGCGACGACACCTCCAGGCCTTAACTTCAACCCATGGTTTGCAACATTGAACATCGCCATGGCCGCACCAATCGCGGTTGACGATCAAGTCGCTTATGATGATGGTACGAAGGCAACCAAGGAACAGATGGCGAAAGACGTTTCTGCATTCCTGGCCTGGACCGCCGAGCCAAAGATGGAAAACCGCAAGAGCGCAGGTTGGGCGGCCCTTGGCTTCCTGCTTATCTTCACGGTACTTGCATGGATGTCATATAAGACGATCTGGGCTGACAAAAAGCATTGATTGTAAGAAACCTAATTTGGAGGGGGCCGCTTTTGCGGCCCTTTCTTTTGCAATCAGGGCGTTGACGCTTGCGCCGGATAATGGCAATAGCGGCGCTTCCAACGGCCATTTGGTCCGTCGCGGGTATAGCATAGTGGTAATGCACTAGCCTTCCAAGCTAGCTAGAGGGGTTCGATTCCCCTTACCCGCTCCAATTTTCAATTGGTGTTCTGCTGACAGGTCCGGGGTTCGATTGTCCTCCGCTGCGCTCCGTTCGCCTGCGGCACCCCCTTACCCGCTCCAACTTTTCTCCACTTCAATCCCTTCATCGCATCGTTGCATTGATACATTTTGCGACAAAGCAGCCATCGCTGCGACATACTGTTGCGACATACACCTCCTATACCCAAGTCATCTGCAGTCATGCGGAAGACAATAAGGAGCGACCAAGATGAAGAAACTTTCAATCTATGCAGGCCTCGTGGCCCTTTCCGTTACCTCGGGCGCGGCGCTCTATGCTGCTCCGGGTAAAGCCGATCAGGACGGCAACCGCATCGTGACCAAGGCTGAAGCAATTGCGGCTGGTGATGCCCGCTTTGCAAAAATGGATGCCAATAATGATGGCGTATTAAACGCTGCTGACCGGACCGCAATGATGACCAAGCGCTTTGCGAAGATGGACGCCGACAATAACGGCTCCATCAGCCAGAGCGAATTTATGGCCGTGCATGAAGCACGCACTGAACGCCGTGAAGACCGACAAGCCAAACGCTCCGAGCGTGGCAAGATGGGCGCAAAAGGCAGCCGTCGCGGCGGTAGAGGCATGGCGATGATGACACGTGCCGACACCAATAACGACAAGGCTGTGTCACAGACAGAGTTTCGCGCGGCGGTCGAAGCACGCTTTGCCAAGGCAGATGCCAATAATGACGGCAGCATCACGATGAATGAACGCAAGGCCGGTCGTAAGGGCAATTGGGGTGGCCGAAACGCCGCTCCTGTTCAACCTAACGGCGGCTAACGAGCTTTGCTGGCGCGGTCTTCCTCCCCTTTGGACCGTGTCAATTCTTGGCCGGAGGAGTTTCCTTTCCTTCTCCTCCGGCCTTTTTTCTGGCCTAAGGCTCGAAACCATCCATAAGCATTTGTGATATGAACAAATCCCGTCCCCATCTTTTGCTCGTTGACGATGAAGCATCGATTCGCGAGCCATTAGGGAAGTATCTTGAGCGGCAGGGTTTTCGGGTCACCGATGCAGCCAGTGCGTCAACCGCGCGTTCGGCGCTGTTGTCCTATGATATTGATCTGGTGTTGCTCGACATCATGATGCCCGACGAAGACGGGCTTAGCCTTTGCCGACATATTTCGGCGCATGATGGCCCACCTGTTATATTGCTTACCGCTAAGTCCGAAGAAACCGACCGCATTATCGGCCTCGAAATTGGCGCAGATGATTATGTCGTCAAACCTTTTTCCCCGCGCGAATTGGTTGCGCGCATCAAAGTCATTCTTCGCCGAGTCACCTCTGGCGCGCCCAAGCCCGACCGCAGCGGCAACAGTTTCAATTTTGACGGTTGGACCATCAACACCACTGAACAGACGCTCCATGACCCGGAAGGCGTATTGGTGCCCTTGTCCTCGGGCGAATTCCGGATGCTTGAGGCACTGGTCGAACGTGCCGGCCAAGTGCTTACGCGCGATCAGTTGCTTGACCTCACGCGCGGGCGCGAGGGCGGGCCATTTGATCGGGCCATCGACAACCAGGTTAGCCGCCTTCGCCGCAAGATCGAGCGTGATCCAAAAGATCCACAACATATAAAGACCATTTGGGGCGGCGGATATCGCTTTTCGACCACGGTCACACGGCTTTGATGGCGACGCGCGCAATCCGTCTTTGGCCCAAGAGCCTGTATGGGCAGATTTTGCTCGTTGCTGCATCCGCGCTTTTGATCGCACAGTCGGTAAACGCGGCATTATTGCTTTCGGGCGTGCGCACGCGGGCGGTCGCCGAAACGTCGGTAATGGTGGTAGGTCGCGTCGCCAATCAGATTGAGCGGCAGGGCGTTGATGCATTTAACCCTGCTATCAACGTGCGCAGCGCCGCACGGGAACGTTTCGGATCAGCGCGCGCTGGCCGCCGCGCTGGCGTCGTTGCAATGACTACTTCACCTGCACCACTTGCTATCCCGCGCGCGGATTATCAAAGCGAAATGTCTGTGCGCGCGCAGGAGTTTTTGCGTCAAGGCGACATAGAGTTGTCCGACGTGCGTATTTCCGCTGTCTCGGTGAACGCTTTGCCCCCGGAATTGCGCGAACCACAACTGCGCCGCTGGCAGGCCACCCGCTTTCGCCGAGCAAGCGGTGATACGCCCAGCAGAGCTGTCCTGTTTTCTGCGCGTCTGCCGGATGGGCGGTGGGTAAACGCGGCCGGACTTGTGCGCCCCAATGAAAACGCCTCTATCTTTGCGTTGCTGCTGCAGACATTTACCCTGTTCGCTGCGGTCATGATCCCGTTGGCCCTCGTCGCCAGACGAATCGCGCGTCCGTTGGAGGATCTGACCAAACGCGTGCGCCGCGTTGGACTTGCAGGTGAGCCTGAACCGATGGAACGCGCTGGGCCCGACGATGTGCAGCAACTCATCGTGGCATTTAACGCGATGCAGGCACGTGTGTCGAACCTGTTGGGTGAAAAGGATGTCATGCTTGGTGCCATTGGCCACGATCTGAAAACGCCGCTGGCTGCGCTTCGCGTTCGAATTGAATCCGTTGACGACGATGAAGAGCGCGAAAAAATGGCGTCGACCATTGATGAGATGGTTACAATCTTGGACGACATATTGACGCTGGCGCGGCTTGGGAAATCGGGCGAGCCACTCCAGTCGGTGGATATTGGTGCAATGATCGAATCGGTCGCGAGCGAATTTGACCGAGCAGAGGTGACGGTTTCTGACCGGCGCACGGTCGCACATATCCGCCCCGTACTTATCCGGCGTGCGCTGCGCAATTTGATCGGCAACGCCATCACGTATGGAAACCGCGCATCGCTTGCGGTGCGCGAAGAGCCTGGAATGGTCTTCGTCGATATTGACGATGACGGCCCAGGCATAGACGCCGGGCTGGCCGAGAATATGTTTGAACCCTTTGTGCGCGCAGAACGGTCGCGCAGCCGGTCAACGGGAGGATCGGGGCTTGGCCTGACGATCTCGCGCGCAATCGCCCGCGCGCATGGCGGCGACGTACGGTTGGAAAACCGCAGCACCGGCGGGCTGCGCGCAACCATTTCGTTTAAGCTATAACGAAAACCGGCTTCCGGGGCCAAGTGGGTGGGACGGCGTCCGGAAGCCGATATATTCAAGCACCGCTGAATGACAGCCAGGCTTTGCAGACCTTTGAGACCATGATTTCCGACGGACCAGCGTCGTAACAAAGCAGTTAGCGAAACCATGACCTCGCGGTCTAATCCAGTATTACGGCGGCCGTTTCGACAAGTTTAGCCGCTCAGCTGATTTTATCCACCTGCCTCTATTTTGCTATTTGCGCGCTCGTTTCTGCTGGGAAGACAACACGCGCGGTTGCCAGTGCAGCAAGATGCGCGCTAATCGTCGCAAACAGGTTTTCAGCAGGAGTTTTGAATGCGCATAGCGCTGTATCAACCGGACATGGCGGGAAATGTCGGCGCCGTTTTGCGAACTTCTGCGTGTTTTGGCGTGACATGCGATATTATTGAACCCTGCGGCTTCGCATTTTCGGAACGCGCGCTGAAACGTTCAGGGATGGATTATATAGAACATGTAAAAATTCAGCGCCATCCGGATTGGGCAGCGTTTTTGGACTCATTAAATGGTGCACGGATCGTTTTGATGTCGAGCAAGGCCTCTACCCCCCTGCCCAGGTTCCAGTTTCAAATAGACGATGTGATTTTAATGGGGTCTGAAAGTAGAGGTGCGCCGCCGGAAGTTCATGCGCGCGCCGACGCGCGGGTGTATATTCCAATGGCCGTAGGATTTCGGTCCTTGAACATTTCTGTATCGGCTGGCATCGCTCTGGCAGAAGGTCTTAGACAGACCCATTCATTTCCGGGAGATATGACATGACCCTGATACTTGATGAGCGCCAACAGGCAGCACGGAGCTGGTTCGAATCCCTCCGCGATGGCATCTGTGCTGCGTTCGAGTCCATTGAGCGCGAAGCGGGGTCGGATGCGTCATTTGAATATACGCCATGGGACCGGCATGACCATGATGGTTCCCCCGGCGGTGGCGGCGTGCGCGGCGTGATGAAGGGCAAAATTTTCGAAAAGGTCGGCGTCAACGTGTCAACCGT
Organism: Sphingomonadaceae bacterium; assembly: GCA_031426075.1. Taxonomy (GTDB): domain Bacteria; phylum Pseudomonadota; class Alphaproteobacteria; order Sphingomonadales; family Sphingomonadaceae; genus Sphingorhabdus_B. The sequence goes on along the minus strand of JANPKN010000062.1, from coordinate 11,314 downwards.
CGGCGGTAGCTTCAACCCCGAATTTGCCAAGACCATTCATGGTGCCGCCGAAGACCCGAACTTCTTTGCCACCGGGATCAGCCTAGTCGCGCACATGTCGAACCCGCATGTTCCTGCTGTACATATGAACACGCGCTATCTCGTCACTACAAAAAGCTGGTTTGGCGGCGGCGCGGACCTTAATCCGCCGATACCTTATGAAGAGGACACCGCCGACTTCCACGCCCGGCTTCGGGCCGCCTGTGCGCCCTATGGCCCCGATGTATATGAACGGTACCGCAAGTGGGCGGAGGATTATTTCTGGATCCCGCATCGCAATGTCCATCGCGGCGTCGGCGGGATATTTTATGACCATCTCGAAAACACCAGCGATGCTCTGTTTGAACAGAATTTTGCTTTGACGCGCGATGTTGGAAACGCGTTTCTCGATATCTTCCCCAAACTTGTCCGTCGCCGTATGAACCAGCCGTTCACGGCTGAAGAAAAGCAGGCGCAATTGCGCTGGCGCGGGCTCTATGCCGAATTTAATCTGGTGTATGACCGCGGCACGACCTTTGGCTTAAAGACTGGCGGCAATGTTGACGCGATCCTGATGAGCCTTCCACCTGAAGTGGCGTGGGACTGATCCCGAATGGTCTTTAGCCCGATTGCAAATGGCGAACTAGGCGCGATTGTTACATCGTTGGAAATGACTTGCCGTCCACCGTTGCGCGCGCTGCCAGCTTCAGAGTTGCGGCTGGAACGTTGGCAAGACCCAACGGCGGATAAATACCGAACGCTTTACCGTCGCATTGGTGAGCCATGGCTATGGTACTCACGGCTTCAGCTCAGCGATGCTGAGTTATTGCACATCATCCATGACCCGGCGGTGCGAATCTGGGCCGTCCTTGACCGACGCGGGATTGAGGTCGGGATACTCGAGCTTGACTTCAGGCAGCCTGGACAATGCGAAATTGCCTTTTGCGGTCTCGTGCCGGAGCTAACTGGCAAAGGTCATGGAAAATGGCTGATTGCCATGGCGCTACAGATTGGCTGGGCTGAAGCAGTGGTTCAGCGCATGTGGGTGCATACCTGCACGCTCGATAGTCCCAATGCGCTGGCCTTTTACCAGAAATCCGGTTTCAGCGCGTATCAAAGGCAGCTGGAGACATTCGCCGATCCGCGACTCACTGGCCTCATCCCTCTGAGCGCTGCGCCGCATATTCCGCTTATCGGGTAGGTGTTTTCGCCGAAAGCTGACGGTTTACCGCGACCAACATTAGTATGAAAGCGACGGCCTCAATTGCAACAAACACGGCCTTAACAGCAGATTCAACAATTGGGACACCGCCTTCGCCCGCAATGGACTGGCACATGGCGGCTATCGCGGAATCAGCGATCCCTGCAAAAATGCGGACTATCACGGCAACGAACAGCATCAGGAACAGAATCGCCCATCCGCATTTACTGGTAACGTGCCAAGTCCGGATAACGGACTTGTTCACCCCTGGTCCTGCATTCTGCGCGATCACCGCAGGCAATATCGCAAAGCGGCCGGAGAGATAAAGCCCAGGCACAACGAGCAGAAAAAATCCGGCCAATGTGGCCCAGCCGACGAGCAGGGTTGCAAGCAGATATGGCACGAACAAGGCCGCTGCAATTGCCAAGGCATCGCCAACTTTCTCCAGCGCACGGCCCGATAGCAGGACATAAAGCGACAAGCTGCCGTACATGGTCACCAGCATCGTCGGCAATAGCACGCGCCAATTGGCTTCAAAATAACGGCTGATTTCCAGTATTGCCTGATTCGTGTCGTCCAGATTTTCGATCATAAGCGGTGGCACGAGAAACGCAGAAATCCATGCCGACATGAAGATGAAGAAGCCAGCAATTGCAATAATCGCGTCTTTGTGCGCCGCAAGCAACGCCCGCGCGTCGGTCCACACCGCACGGTAATCAAGCCTCTTTTGCATAATGTCTCCCTGCATGCTTGCGCGTAGAGGCAGACATATGCGGTGGCAAGCCGCTTGCGGCATGCTAAGGCCCGCTGCATGGATTTGGTTGACCATATAGACTGGGAAGTATCGGAGGGCCTTACGCCTTATCCAGACGCTGTGGCGCGAATGGAGGCGTTGCAGGCGGCAATCCGTGATATTGGCGCGGCAGAGCTTGTCTGGCTGCTTGAACACCCGCCCTTGTACACCAGCGGCACCAGCGCTGACCCAGCCGAGCTGCTCAGTCAGCAATTTCCGGTCTATGACACCGGACGCGGTGGTCGGTACACCTATCATGGCCCCGGCCAGCGCGTTGGCTATGTCATGTTGGACCTTGTCCGCCATGGCAAAGACGTCCGGTGCTACGTTCACGCGCTTGAAGGCTGGGTGATAGACGCCCTTGGACGGTTCGGTGTTGAAGCGCGCCGCGCGGAAGGGCGCATTGGCATTTGGTGCGACACAAAAGACGGCCAAGAGGCAAAGATCGGCGCGATTGGGGTGCGCATTCGCAAATGGGTCACAATGCACGGCTTCGCCGTCAATATTTCCCCTGATCTAAGCCATTTTGCCGGCATCGTGCCATGCGGGATATCGGAATATCCTGTGACGAGCCTTGCAGATTTGGGCGTCAGTGCGAGCCTTGCAGATTTCGACATCGCATTGCGCGACACTTTCCCCCGCTTTCTCAACAGCCTTGCCAAAGCGGGCGGAGATTGTAGGGTCGCGCCGAATTAGACAAACGAGGATATCATGCGCATTTCCCACTTTACGCCCGCACTTGCCGTTGCGCTGCTTTTGTCCGCATGCGGCAGTTCAAAGGAAGATAATCAGGTCACCGAAACGCGCATGGACAACCTCGACAGCATTGAAGGCACGATCAGCGACGACATGATCAACACCGACGAATCGACCGATGAAGCGCCAGTGGAAGCTGCGCCAGCGGGCTCCGATTCGAGCGCAACTGCTGCACCAAATGCAGATGCTGCATCAGCAGAAGCGGATGCGGGGGACACGGCAAAGGTCGAAGCGTCCAGCGAGTCCAAGTGAGATTAAACAGTACGCTGAAGCTGCCTTGCGGGGCAGCGCTGAATAACCGCATCGCAAAGGCCGCGATGACTGAAGGTCTCGCTGATCCGCAAGGACGCCCGACGCCGGAATTGCAACGTCTGTACGGCATTTGGTCGGACGGCGGCGCTGGCCTGCAGATTTCGGGCAATATCCACATTGATGCCGATCATCTCGAGCGCCCTGGCAATGTTTACTTCGAAGGGCAGCCGGATACCGAAATGATGACTGCCCTCCAATTTTGGACTCAGGCGGCGACGCGCAATGGGAATCATTTCTGGGCGCAGATCAGCCATGCTGGACGCCAGACCATGCGTGCGGTCAATCGGCACCCCAAGGCACCGTCGGCAATCAAGCTTGGCCTACCCGGCGGCCAGTTCGGCACACCTGTGGCCTTGACCGAGGACGAAATTCTCAACTTGATTGGTCGATTTGGACAGGCCGCGCTTCATTGCAAAAATGGCGGTTTTACTGGCGTTCAAATTCACGCTGCACATGGCTATCTGATTTCGCAATTCCTGAGCCCACGGTCGAACCAACGTACGGATCGCTGGGGCGGAAGTCTAGTGAACCGCGCGCGTTTCCTGATGTTCACGATCAACACGGTCCGCACCTTGGTCGGGCCGGACTTCCCCATTTCGGTCAAATTGAACAGCGCCGATTTCCAGCGCGGCGGCTTTGCGTTTGAAGACAGCCTTCAGGTCGCCCGTTGGCTGCAAGACGCTGGCGTTGATCTTATTGAGATTTCCGGCGGCACTTACGAGCAGCCCAAATTGCTCGGTATCGAAGGCATGGAGGCCGAAGAAGCGCAAAATGTGGCGGACACCACGCTAGCGCGTGAAGCCTATTTTGTCGATTTTGCCCAAGCGATGAAGGCAGAACTGAAAATACCGTTGATGGTAACCGGGGGTTTCCGAAGCGCATCGGCGATGGAGCAAGCGTTGCGCAATGGCGCCGCTGATGTCATTGGTCTTGCGCGGCCATTATGCGTGATGCCCGAAGCGCCAAAGCGGTTGCTTGGCGGTATGGCGATGTTGCCCAAAATAGAGACGCAGTTGAAGCTGCTCCCCGATTGGCTTTCGTCGCTGAGAAAGGTCAAGACCATTCGCGGCATTGAGGGCTTTGCGACACAATATTGGTTTTACAGCCAGATTTACGCGCTTGGCCGCACTGGACGCGCAGCGCCAGACATGACGGTCTTTGCCGCTTTACGTGAGGTTGAGGCCTATCAGAAAAACTGGCTGAAGGCGCACCGCGCTACAAAAATCTAGTCGCCTTCGCCTGGCTCGGGGCTGAAATATTTGTCGAACTTGCCTTCAACGCCCTTAAACTCATCTGCGTCGGCAGGTGGTTCACGGCTTGTGGTGATGTTCGGCCATTCGGCGCTGTAGCTCGCGTTTAGTTCAAGCCATTGCTCAAGACCATTTTCGGTGTCGGGCAAAATCGCTTCCGCAGGGCATTCCGGTTCGCATACGCCGCAATCAATGCATTCATTCGGATTGATGACGAGCATATTGTCGCCTTCATAAAAGCAATCCACCGGACATACTTCAACGCAGTCCATATATTTGCAGCGAATGCAGGCATCGGTAACGACATAAGTCACTTGCGGAATTCTCCCAAACGCGGCGGCAGATTAGCCGCTTCACTTCGTCTGCCTATTGCTAGGCGCGGGGTGAAGTCAACGGCGGAATGCAACTGCCGGTCAAATTTTAATCCATAAGCTGATAACAAAGCGTTGCTTCGCTCGCTGGACCACGCCGAAATGGCATGGCTAGCAGCTTCAACGTCACCACTCCCTCGCCGACTTGCATGGTGATGACATCGCCGATCGCGATGAACAGACTGGCCTTTTCCACGCGGCGACCATTGACGCGAATGTGCCCGGATTCTGCCCAACCTTGGGCGAGAGTCCGGCTCTTGGCAAATCGCAGAAAGAACAGAAGCTTGTCGATCCGCAAAACTGCCCCGGCCGTCTAGAGCTTAAGACCCTTAAGCGCCGCCAGTTGCAACGCCAAGGATGATGGTTGCGCACTTTGCTTTGCGGCAACGGGTGCGCGCTCGGGCTTGGACTGTGGCTTGCCGGCTGCATGTGTTTTTTGGTGTTGCGGCTTGGCGCGCTGTTGTCGCTGTTCGGGAGGACGCGGCTTTGGCAATCCAACCCAACGCCAATGCGTAAGGGTGATTGCTTGCGGCTCGGCTGCTGCGGGAGCGGGGGATTCAAGGGCGCTCGTGTCCGTTTGGACAGCAACCTCTGCTTCAGCGACTTCGGGTTGAAGTGTAGCAGCAACATCCAGCGCAACGTCCTCAGTCGCCCCAGTCTCCTCGGGCGCAGCATCAGTGACCATCTCAGCGTTAACCTGCGGCTCTGGTGCTTTATCCGCCGACCGGAAGCCTGCGTCGCGCATCAGTGCCTTTAATCCGGCCTCACTGATCCCCAAGGACGTTGCAAATGCCATGTCCATTCCGAACAGATTGCCCTGCCCGCGGGCTTCATGAGCCTTTTTGATAACGCGCTCGGCAAGGTCGATGCGGACATATTCGTCGCCAATTCGGCGATAGCCTGCGTTGCGGGCCTCTGACGCATTGGCAAAGTTCCACGCCTTCAGATGCACTGCGCTCTCAGGCGGCAGTTCAGGCATGGCGCGGCTGTCGCGCGCTGCGAACAACGCTGCACGCCATTTTGCTGCAGCGGGTTTCAATGCAGCGTGGTGATAGATATCGAGCGCACCAAAGACGATGCCGCCTTTGCGCGCTGCGCCCCGCGCTTCCTTTGGTAATGCCGCAATCGCGTCCGCCAGATAATGTCGGCCAGCAATGCCGCCCTCGTCAGCCAGCCGCACCGCAAGCGCGCGCACATTGCCGTCGACATCTGCTTGCTGGGCGAGTTCCAGAAGCCCAACAATGCCGCCCATGGCCTTGGCTAGTTGCGCCGCAATCCAGTTTTCGGCGCTGGTCGTGATTTCGCGCAACGCATCACCTTCAAGCCCAGCGACCGCCCTAACGGGCGTAAACGCAGGTTGAAGCAAAGTCCGCCCCTTGGTCAATGCGCCAAGAATCTCGCCCTTCCAGAAAATGGCTGGCTTGCCCTCTCCATCGGCTGCGAGCGAAAATTCGCTGTCCTCTGCCATACTTACGTCCTTTGCCTTTTGTCTCAAATGTGCCGCCAAATGTCGTTCAGCGGCAGCCAATAACAACTTACGGTCACCCGCTTTGGCCGCCGGGTCAACCCGAAAGGCGAACCCCTGTAAAGTGCCAATATCTTCACCATCGACCAATACCCGGTTATCCGCTTGAATTTCTACGGGCAAAAGACCGACATCCGTTGCGCTTTTGCGCAGCAGCATGGATGTGCGTTTGTCTACAAACCGCTGACGTAGCGCATCGTGCAATGCATCCGATAATTTTTCTTCAAGCGCCCGCGCGCGCTCTGCCATGGCAGGTGGATTGGCGAGCCAATCGCTTCGATGGGCGATATATGTCCATGTCCGCACCGCAGCGATTCGCGCGGACAGCGTATCCACATCGCCTTGGATGTTATCCAGCCGGGCTAGCTCGCTGGCGTATACGCCCTGCGGGATGACGCGTTCGTTTTGGCCAAGATATTGCCACAGGGACGCGACAAAACGGCTGTGATGCTCCTCACCCATTTGCCGGAAGTCGGGCAAGCATGCGACCTCCCAAAGCCTTGCGACGTCAACGGAATGGCGGATCAACGCTTTCACATCGGGCATTTCAGCCAAACGCTTCAGCACCAGCAGGTCGATCACCTTTGGCGCTGGGAGCAATCCTGGACGATGGGGCTTTTTCTCCAGATCGGCGATCAGCGTCGCAATGTCGTCGAAGCGTGGCTTGGCCTCGCGCCAATACAACCAGTCCAGCCGAGGGAAGCTGTGCCCTTCAATCGCCAACACTTCCTCAGGGGTAAATTCGCTGCCTTCGCCAGCCAAAGTGCCAAAGGTGCCGTCGCGCTGATGCCGGCCAGCTCGTCCAGCGATTTGCGCCATTTCCGCGACGGTCAGGCGGCGTCGGCGCGACCCATCGAATTTGGACAGGCTCACAAATGCGACATGCGCGACGTCGAGGTTAAGCCCCATGCCAATTGCATCGGTCGCGACGAGATAATCGACCTCGCCAGACTGGAACATCGCTACTTGCGCGTTGCGCGTGCGCGGCGACAAGGCGCCCATCACGACCGCTGCACCCCCGCGCATCCGGCGAAGTGTTTCGGCGACGGCGTAAACTTGCTCAATAGAAAACGCGACAATTGCTGATCGTTTGGGCAAGCGCGACAGCTTCTTCGCGCCAGCATAGCTCAAGGTCGAAAAGCGTGGGCGGGAGATTATCTCCGCATCTGGTAGAAGCGACCGAATAATGGGACGAAGGCTCTCGGAGCCCAAGATCATCGTCTCCTCGCGGCCACGTGCGTGCAGAATCCGGTCCGTAAAAATATGCCCGCGTTCGGGGTCAGCACCCAATTGCGCCTCATCAATTGCGACGAAGGCAAAATCTTTTTGGATGGGCATGCTTTCAACCGTGCAGCAATACCAGCGCGCTTGCGGCGGTTCGATCCGTTCTTCGCCTGTAATCAACGCGACATTCTGAACACCCTTGATGGCCACTACGCGGTCGTAAATTTCACGCGCCAACAAGCGTAGAGGAAAACCGATCATCCCGCTTGAATGCGCACACATCCGCTCCACGGCCAAGTGAGTCTTGCCGGTATTGGTTGGGCCTAAAATGGCCGTGAGGGCTGAACGTACTGGAGGCAAAGTTTATCAGTTGGCCATCAAATTTGCGGCGAGTTCCTTCAGTGTAACATCGGTGTCCGCTAATTGTTCAGCGGTGGGCGAGAGCCCCTCGGTAACAAACAAGCGGCCTTGCACATAATCCTTGGTCGCATTGACGCAGTCTAGCGCGATGACCTTGCCTGCCTTCAGATAGACCAGCGAGAAGCTGCGCGTGTCGGGGTCGCCGCGCAATACGGTCGAATCATACCCGGCGCTGATGCCGACGGTTTGCAACCGCAAGTCATATTGATTGGACCAGAACCACGGCACCGCGTGATATGGGGTCAATTCACTCGTCAGGCTTTTTGCCACAGCATTGGCCATGTCATTTGCGTTCTGAACAGACTCAACGCGCATGATGTTGCCACCCGCAAACGCGTTGGCGTGCGCAGCGCAATCACCGATGGCAAAAATGTCCGGAAGCGACGTCCGGCAATATGCGTCGACGTCCACGCCTGCTCCGCCAGCAGCACCAGCCGTGAGCAAAGGCGCGACAGCCGGAATAATCCCAATGCCAACGATAACCATTTGCGCAGGGATGACCTCACCATCGGCCAGACGCATGCCGGTGACATAGCTGTCGCCCTCGACCGACGCGATTTCGACGCCCAAACGCACGTCAACGCCATGCGCGCGATGTTCTGCCTCGTAAAAGCGTGAGAGAGGCTCGCCAGCGACCCGCGCAAGCACGCGGTCCATCGCCTCCAACACGGTAACTTTTTTACCCATTTTGCGCAGGACGGCCGCTGCCTCAAGCCCGATATAGCCGCCGCCCACGATCACGACGTCGGCGACATCGTCAAGACCTTCAACCATCCGGTCAACGTCTGCACGGGTGCGGACGACATGCATGCCGGGCAAGTTGCTGCCCTCGACAGGCAATTGCCGAGGAGTCCCGCCCGTTGCCCAAATCATGCTGCCATAAGTAATGACCGTTCCGTCAGACATCGTCACCGCATGGGACGATGGGTCCACCGTCTCGACACGTTTCCCAAGCATCATGTCGATTGCACGTTCGCCCCAAAAGGCCGCTGGCCGGATCATGATGCGTTCAAACACCTTGTCACCAGCGAAATAATCTTTCGACAATGGTGGGCGCTCATAGGGATATTCACGCTCAGCATTTAATACGCCAATGCTGCCTTCATACTTGGCCTGTCGAAGCGCGATAGCTGCTTGCGCACCGCCATGACCGCCACCGACGATTAGGATATCATAATGCATTAGCGAAGATTCGTTTGCTGGGGAAACCATATGGCGAGCGGTAAGCAAAAGGTCACCCACTGGCTAGCCCCATGCTTGCAGCATGTCCAAATAAATGGCAGAGCGAGCCCATGACAAGCATGACATTAGACTTCGCTCTTGGTGAAAACGCCGACATGATCCGCGATACCACCAAGCGTTTCGCAACCGACAAAATCGCGCCGCTCGCAGCCAAAATCGACGCTGATGACTGGTTTCCGCGCGATGAGCTTTGGACCGCAATGGGTGCGCTTGGCCTGCACGGGCTTACTGTCGACGAAGCCGACGGCGGCCTTGGCCTTGGCTATTTGGAGCATGTCGTCGCAGTCGAAGAAGTCAGCCGCGCTTCTGCCTCCATTGGCCTTTCCTACGGCGCGCATTCCAACCTGTGCGTCAATCAAATCGCCCGCTGGGCCAACCCAGAGCAGAAGGCGAAATATCTGCCCAAGCTGATTTCGGGCGAGCATGTTGGTAGCCTTGCCATGTCAGAGGCTGGGGCTGGCTCGGACGTCGTATCGATGAAGTTGAAGGCCGAAGCCGTGCAAGGCGGCTATATCCTGAATGGCACGAAATTCTGGATTACAAACGCGCCTTATGCGGACACTTTGGTCGTATACGCCAAAACTGCGCCCGAAGCGGCGTCGCGCGGTATAACGGCATTTCTGATCGAAAAAGGCATGGAAGGTTTTTCCATCGGCCAGAAAATCGACAAGGTCGGCATGCGCGGATCGCCCACGGCCGAGTTGGTTTTCAACGACTGCTTTGTGTCCGAAGAACAGATGATGGGTCCGTTGCATGGCGGTGTTGGCGTGTTGATGTCCGGTCTGGATTATGAGCGCGTCGTGCTCGCCGGGCTTCAGCTTGGCGTGATGCAGGCCTGTTTGGACGTCGTCCTTCCGTATGTGCGTGAACGCAAGCAATTCGGCAAACCCATTGGCAGCTTCCAACTGATGCAGGCGAAGATCGCCGACATGTATGTCGCGCTCAATTCGGCGCGCAGCTATGTCTACAATGTGGCGCGTGCGTGTGACGCGGGGCAGACTACCCGCTTTGATGCGGCAGGGGCAATCCTGCTCGCAAGCGAAAGCGCGGTAAAAGTGGCAGGCGAAGCTATCCAAGCGTTGGGCGGTGCGGGCTATACCAAGGACTGGCCAGTCGAGCGTTATTGGCGCGATGCAAAATTGCTCGACATTGGTGCGGGAACAAATGAAATCCGTCGGATGTTGATTGGCCGGGAGCTGATCGGAGCAATGTGAACGGACCAATTGAATGGATTGCGGCAATAGGAACGATCTTGGCCGCTGCCATGGTCGCTGCCGACTTTAGCCGCCGGATTACTGGCTTTGGCTTTGTCCTGTTTTCCGTTGTCGCATGTCTCTGGGTCTATTCGGGCCTAACCGCGCCCGACGGGATGCCCCTGGCCATTCAGAATGGCGTACTGCTATTCATCAATATTTTTGGTGTCTGGCAGTTTTTGATCAGCCGCAAGAAGAAGCAAGAAATTGACAAAGCTGCCGAAATTGCCGAGCAAGCCAAGCAAGAAGTAGCGCAGGAGCAATAAGAATGAGCCGTCCGGTATTGGGTGTCATCGCTTGTAACCGCTTGGTCGGTAGCGAAGTCGCCCAAGCGGTGATGAACCGCTATATCCGCGCCGCCATGACCTATGCCGATGTCGCGGCGTTGATCATCCCTTCCCTGCCCGACCTGATGACCGCCGCAGAAGTCGCTCCGCGCATAGACGGCATCTTGCTCACGGGAAGCCCATCGAATATCGCAACCAGGCTTTATGGCGAAGATGGGGGCGATGGTCCCTATGATGACGGCCGCGATGAAATTGCAATGTCGATGGTGGACCGCATGATCGATGCGCAAAAGCCTGTGTTCGGCATCTGCCGTGGCTTTCAGGAGATAAACGTTGCTTTGGGCGGCACGTTGCGCCGCGACACGAGCGCAAGTGATACCCTTATTCGCCATCATGCCCCTGACGACGCCAGCTTCGATGCGATGTTCGAGCACCGGCACGCTGTTGAACTCACTGACGGGGGGATGCTCGCCAGCGCATATGCCAAGCCCGCGCTCGACGTGAACTCGGTGCATTATCAGGGTGTCGGTCGGTTGGCAGACGGTTTGGCCGTCGAAGCCCGCGCACCTGATGGATTAATTGAGGCATACAGCGCACGGCCCAACGGCGCGCCTCTGCTCGCGGTGCAATGGCATCCCGAATGGGGCACGGAAAATGATGTG
>JANPKN010000061.1:0-3297 GCA_031426075.1 Sphingomonadaceae bacterium | reverse complement strand
GCGTGGTTGCACGGGAGAGGGGCGGTTAGCAGGCAGTATGTCGACGGCGATATTGTGTTGGTAGACGTGTCGTTAATCCGTCAATTGTGGGGGCAGTACGAAAAACAGTTCGACCAAGCCGACGTTTAGGCCAGCATTTATTGGGCCTCTTTTGACTTTGCCTGATGCCAAAGTTCCTCTTTCGCCTCGAGAGATAGGGCGGCAAACGCATTGCCCGCAGACGTTTCCATGTCACGAAAACGTCGTTCGAATTTTGCACTGGCTGCCTTCAAGGCATGTTCTGCGTCAACTTTGTGAAACCTTGCGAAGTTGACGACTGCGAATAGTAAATCACCGATCTCTTCAGTAATATGTTCCTCTGAAGTTGCATCTTCAACTTCTTGTAATTCCTCTATTATCTTTTCACGCGCGCCAGATTTATCCGGCCAGTCAAAGCCAGTACGCGCTGCGCGTTTCTGAATTTTCTGCGCACGCAGTAACGCGGGAAGGGCGAGGGCTACGCCCGCCAAGGCGCTGGGGTCTTCTTTGCCACTGCGTTCGGCGGCTTTAATCGTCTCCCAATTTTCCGGTATGTGTTGGCCGGCGACGTCTGTGTCGCCAAACACATGCGGATGGCGGCGAACCATTTTGCCGCAAATGCCATCAACGACGTCCTGTAAATTGAAGGCGCCAAGCTCAGATGCCATTTGGCTATGAAATATGACCTGAAGCAGCAGGTCACCGAGCTCGTCTTTTAGCCCATCCAGATCATTTCGCTCAATCGCATCGGCGACCTCATAGGCTTCTTCAATTGTATACGGCGCGATCGACGCAAAATCTTGCTCAACATCCCACGGACAACCGGTTTGTGGATTCCGTAACTGCGCCATTATTTGTGCGAGAGGGCTGATGTCTGCGTCCATAGGTTCGGCCATATCCATAAGTTCGATAATATATATTATGTTAAGTAATGTTCGTTATGAGTTGCGGATGGACCTTATATGCCACTTGGCTAATCACGGTTGGAGCACCATGATATTGGCTTCCACCCTCCAACTTTGCATACTGTCGAGAAAGTTCATACCCAGTACGTTGGTGTCGCCAAAATTCTCCGACACAACGACTTGATGGTCCTGAATACGGTGCGATCCAACCGCCAATGATCGCACGATACCGCGCTTGGCCGCGACGCGGCCGTTTGCCGTGCCAAGTATGATCGGATAACCGTTGGCGTCAACTTCAACGCCAGTCTCGTTTGCCGTGGTCGCATTGATCGCAGTGATGGTCGCGCCGCTGTCGATCATGAAGCGCACAGGCTTGTCGTTTATGTTTACCTGAAGCCAATAATGGCCATCATCCTGACGGCGCAATTCAATAGCTTCGCCGCTGATACTTTGCCCACCAGTGCCCGAAATGTCGGCTTTAACGCGTTCCCAAATGCTGATGAACTCAAAACGGAAACTGAAAATTGCGAACAAGGCGGCGAAAATGGCAATCCACGCCAGTCCAGCCTTCGCGACATAACCCAATGGCAACCGACGCGCAGCCAATGAACTGATGAGCAACACGACGCACACAACACCCCAGATGAGCGACGGGCCATCCTCCATGATGTTCATCGTTTGGCCTTCAAAAACAGATTGTAGAAATTGTCTGAAGTTTGCTGCGCTAAGGTTTCGGCCGATACATCCCGCAATTGCGCCACAAAGCGTGCGGTGTCAGCCACAAAGGCTGGCTCACCAGTTCTGCCGCGATGTGGAATTGGTGCCAAAAATGGTGCATCGGTTTCTACAAGCAAACGATCCGCTGGCAGCCATTTGGCTACATCCTGAATATCCTTGGCGTTCTTAAAGGTCACGATGCCGGATAACGAAATGTACAGTCCCAAGTCCAAAGCAATCCGAGCGAAATCAGCGCTGGCGGTAAAGCAGTGAATAACGCCGGTGAAGGCGCCTTCCCGCATTTCTTCAGTTAATATGGTTGCTGTATCCGCTTCAGCATCGCGCGTGTGGATTATGATCGGCAGGCCCGTTTGGCGTGACGCCTTGATATGCTCGCGAAAGCCGAGGCACTGCTGCGCGCGGTCGCTCTTGTCGTAATAATAATCAAGACCCGTTTCACCGATGGCGACAACGCGTGGATGACCTGACTTTTGGACAAGTTTTGCGCAGTCCATGCCAACATGCTGATCGGCCTCATGCGGATGAATGCCAACCGATGCCCACACGTCTGTTTCCTGTTCGGCCAAACCAATAACTTCATCCCATTCGCGTTCCCGCGTGGAGATGTTGAGCATGGCCGACACGCCGCTTTCCCGCGCTCGCGACAACACTTCTGCCTGCTGTTCTACCAAGCCCTTGTAATTTAAATGGCAGTGGGAATCGACGAACATCAGGCGGCAGCCCCCTCCTCCGCTGGCAATTCAAGACGCGGAAACAGGCCTACTGGCTGGGCAATCTGGAATTCGCTCTCGGCCAATGGCGAATACCAATGCGATCCGGCTTCAGCAAAGTTGCGCACGTCTGCTGGCACGCCCATTTGATCGAGTAGCCTGGTCGCTGAGCCCGGGATAATCGGTAGTGCGGCAATTGCCAACTGGGCGATGCAAATGAACAACGTCGCCAACACCGTCTCCATCCGCTCGGGATCGGTCTTTTTCAGCGCCCAAGGTGCCTGCACGTCAACATAGGCATTACAAGCAAATACGGCCTGCATCCATGCTTCCAAAGCCTGCGACATGGCGAGGTCTTCGAAATGCGCCGGAATTTGCGCGGAAACAGCATTGCCCACCAGTTGCATCAAGGCATTGTCATCTTCGTGATGGCCGCGAATGGCCGGAAGATAGCCTTCGCAATTTTTGAAGATCAGCGACAATGTGCGCTGTGCCAGGTTTCCAAAACTGTTGGCCAGGTCCGCGTTCACACGCGTTACGATGGCTTCGGGGCTGTAGCTGCCGTCCTGGCCAAAGCTGACTTCGCGAAGCAGGAAATAGCGCAAGGCATCGACGCCAAACAAATCGGCTAACTCCATCGGGTCAACCACATTGCCCAATGACTTAGACATTTTCTCCCCGCGTGACAGCAGGAAACCGTGGCCAAACACCATTTTTGGCAAGGGCAAGCCAGCGGACATGAGGAATGCCGGCCAGTATACGGTATGAAACCGGACAATGTCTTTGCCAATAATATGAACACTGGCTGGCCAGAATTTACGCCATTCCTCGGTGTCGTCGGGAAAGCCAATTGCCGAGATATAGGTCGTCAGCGCGTCAAGCCAGACATACATGACATGGTTCTCGCTGCCCGGAACCTTGACGCC
>JANPKN010000060.1:0-2288 GCA_031426075.1 Sphingomonadaceae bacterium | reverse complement strand
AATTTCCTTGACATTTTGCCAATAGCAGACCAAAGGCCGCGCAAGCCACAACGGTATTACACTGGTTGCATGGCGCACCTTGCTTTTCCGGAACAATAATATGCGTTTTGCCGATATCGGCTTGTCTGATGAACTTTTGAGAGCGGTTACCGAGGCTGGCTATGATACGCCGACCCCAATCCAGGCCGCCGCAATCCCGCAAGTACAAATGATGCGTGACATCATCGCAATTGCGCAGACCGGAACGGGCAAGACTGCAAGCTTTGTTTTGCCGATGATTGACGTTCTTGCCAACGGTCGTGCGCGTGCACGGATGCCGCGCAGCTTGATATTGGAGCCAACGCGTGAACTCGCCGCGCAGGTGGCCGAGAATTTCGAGAAATACGGAAAGTATCACAAACTCTCAATGGCGCTGCTGATTGGCGGCGTGCAGATGGGCGATCAGGTCAAGGCGCTGGAAAAGGGCGTTGACGTGCTCATCGCCACGCCTGGCCGACTGATGGACTTATTCGAACGCGGCAAGATTTTGCTTACAGGGTGTGAATTGCTGGTCATCGATGAGGCCGACAGGATGCTCGACATGGGCTTCATTCCCGACATCGAGCATATTTGTACGAAATTGCCTGCGACACGCCAGACATTGCTGTTCTCGGCTACGATGCCGCCCCCCATCAAGAAGCTGGCCGACAAGTTTCTGTCGAACCCCAAATATATCGAAGTGGCGCGTCCCGCGACGGCCAATATCAATATCGAGCAGTTTCTGGTCAACGTCTCGCCAATGAAGAAGCGCGATGTTTTGCGTGATTTAATCCGCAGCGAAAAGGTTTCCAACGCGATCATCTTCTGCAACCGCAAGACGACGGTGCGTGAGTTAAATACCAGCCTGCAGCGCCACGGCTTACGCTCGGGCGAGATCCATGGCGATATCGATCAGGCATCGCGTCAGAAGCAGCTTGAAGCGTTCAAGAACGGCGACATCGATCTGCTTGTCGCGTCCGATGTCGCGGCGCGCGGCTTGGACATAAAGGGCGTTAGCCATGTGTTCAATTTCGATGCGCCTTGGCACCCCGACGACTATGTGCACCGGATCGGCCGGACCGGCCGGGCAGGCGCAAAGGGCAAAGCCTTCACCTTCGTCACCAAGGCCGACGAAGAAGCGATTGCCAGCATCGAAAAACTGACCGGTATGAAAATCGAGCGATTGGGCCAGATTGAAGCACCGGCAGCGGATGCCGAAGAGCGTGCCCCTGCCAAACGCGGACGCAGAACTCCGTCCGCAACGCAAAAGGCCGAAAAGCCCGAACGGGAAAGGGCACAACCAGCGTCCCCACCCGTCGAAAAGAAACCAGCAAGATCAAAGCCTGCGCCGAAGCAAGAGGCCGATGAAGTCGCGGCGGATGCCGACTGGAATGGCCCAATGCCCGGTTTCTTGAGCGTCGGTTTCGGCACCTAATTCTTCATTGTTACGCAACAAAAAAGGGCCCGCATTGCTGCGAGCCCTTTTCTTTTTGTCTGGATGCGGCGCTTAGAACTTGCCGCGCAAAGTGATGCCATAGGTCCGTGGTTCGGCAAGGAAAGAAGAAAAAGTCTGTCCGGCAAATGATGCACCCCCGAGCGCACCGAATGCCTGAACCGCAGCACGGGATCCCGAGCCCGCTGACTGTAACGGTGAGTTGAACGCGACCTGGTCATATTTCGTATCCAGCAGGTTTTGCGCCCAAAGCTCTACGGCCCATTTTTGTTCGGCCCCACGAATGCCGATACGCGCATTCATTGTTGCAAAGCCGTCCTGTTCCTTTTCGGGGAAAAGATCAGACCCGGTATTGTAATCTGACGACAGGCGAGTGTCGACGTAGACTAGGCCTGATAACCCGCTGCTGCCAATATCCGGAGTCCAAGCAATTGATCCGGTGACAACATATTTAGGGGCATTGGACAAATTTTGGCCCGGCAACAAAAATAACTCAGTCGCAAGCGGAAGCGCACCCGTATTGTTGCCGACAAGGTCGCTCTTATACTTTGTATCCGCATAAGTGAAACCAGCAGTCACGGCAAAATTACTGCCGGGATAAACCGATGCTTCCACTTCGACGCCTTGCGACCTTACGCCAGCAGTCACGTCACCCGGCGCGCAAGTACCTGTAGTTGCTACAGCATCCTGATCGGCCCCGCTACCACCTACCAGATTGCTACAACCATTCACGTTTTGCACAAGGAAGAACAACCCGTTGAAAGTATTCAACTGAAAGCTTTTGAACTCTTGGCGGAAAGCAGCAACGTTTAGGTTA
>JANPKN010000059.1:0-2328 GCA_031426075.1 Sphingomonadaceae bacterium | reverse complement strand
CGCCGCGAAAGATATGAGCGAGCTGCGCGAGCTTTTGTCCGCCTGGCGGGATGCCAAACGCTCGGCGCGAAAGGCGGCGATTGGCTGGATCGTGCGCATGGTGCTGGCGTTGTTGCTGATCGGCATTGCCGTGCGCCTTGGTCTGCCCGGTTTGGTGAGCCAGTGAGGCTGGCGGGCTATGCCGCGATCTTTGACGCGCCGGACACAGGCGGCGACATTGTGCGAAAAGGCGCGTTTGCGCGCGCTGCAAAGGCGGGCCTGCCGTTGCTGTGGCAACATGACCAACGCCAGCGGATCGGCTTTGTCGAAAGCCTGAGCGAAGATGCGCGGGGCTTGCGCGTCATTGCGCGGCTTGATGACGACGCCGCGCCCGTGCGTGCGGGCAGCGGCCTGTCCTTCGGCTACCGCGTCCGCGCCATGCACAAACAGGAATACCGGGAGCTGACGGACATCGACCTCATTGAGGTCAGCGTCGTCGCGACCCCAATGCAACCGCTCGCCCGCGTTTTGGCGGTCGAAGCGAGCGGCGCAAACATCACACAGTTCACGCAAGGAGAATGAAATGGATTATGAAACCAAAGCTGACACGCTTGATGCTGTTTTTAACGGCGCTGTGCCTGCTGTTGCCGTGACCCGGCCGGTGTTGTCGGGGGGCAGCGTCGCCGATCCCGCGCGCTGTGCCTTTGTCGATGGATATTTGCGGCGCGGGTCGGAGGTTGAGCTGAAAAGCTTCAACGGCGCGGTCGCCGCGGATGGCGGCTTTGCCGTGCCGCGCGAAATTGATGAGGTCATTGACCGGGTTCTGACATCCATATCGCCAATCCGCGCCATTGCGAGTGTCGTGCGTGTGGGTTCGGCGGGGTATCGCAAGCTGGTGACTCAGAACGGCGTTACTTCGGGTTGGGCGTCCGAGACCGCTACCCGTCCCGAAACCGCGACGCCGACGTTTAACGAAATCGTGCCTAGCTTTGGCGAGCTTTATGCGAACCCGGCGGCGACGCAATTCATGCTGGATGATGCCGCGTTCGATGTCGAAGCCTGGCTTGCGGATGAGATCGCAACGGAATTTGCCAAGGCGGAGGGTGCAGCCTTTATCAACGGCAATGGCACCAACCGGCCGCGCGGATTTTTGACTGGGCCGACTGCCACAACCAGCGATGCGACGCGCCCTTTTGGCACGCTGCAATATGTGCCGACGGGTGGGGCTGGTGGGTTCGCGACCACCAATCCGCAGGATAAATTGGTTGAACTGGTGCATTCGCTTCGCGCGCCTTATCGTCAGGGCGCAAGCTGGGTAATGAATGCGTCGACCTTGTCGATCATCCGCCGGTTCAAGACCGTCGATGGTGCTTTCCTGTGGCAGCCGTCCATGGCCGCCGGGCAACCCGATACCCTCATGGGCTATCCTGTGGTTGAGGCCGAGGATATGCCGGACATTGCGGCCAACAGCCTGTCGATTGCCTTTGGCAATTTCAAGGCGGGTTACCTGATTGCTGAACGCAGCGAGACCAATATTCTGCGCGATCCTTATTCGAACAAGCCTTATGTCCATTTCTACGCCACCAAGCGGCTTGGCGGTGCGCTGATCAATTCGGCGGCGATCAAGTTGATGAAATTCTCTTTGACGTAAAGGTTTAGGCCTCTGCCCGCTGACATAGTGGGCAGAGGTTTTTGGTTAAAATATAAAATTGCAAGAGCCGATACGGTTCTTTCGTCGTGTCCATTGGAGCGGCCAACCCCATCCCGAAGGAAAATATGATGCTGAGCCTTGATCCGCTCGGCCTCGACAGCGTCATGCTGGCCGAGGTTCGGGCCTATTTGCGTGTCGATGCCGGCACCGATGATAATGTGTTGGCCGCATGCGCCGTGGCAGCAGTCGCCCATGCCGAGCAGTTCACGCGGCAAATCCTGATCCGTCGTAGTGCGAAGGAGATTGTTACCGCTGGTTCCGGCTGGCAAATTTTGCAGGCGATGCCCGTGCAGTCGGTCACCGGCGTGACGGGCATTCCGGCGGAGGGCGCCAGCTTTGCGATGGCGGCGTCGGCGTGGGAGGCAAAGATCAGCTCGCGCGGCGAGGCCTATTTCCGCGTGTTGCAACCTGGCATTGCTGGCCGTGCCGAGGTGTCCCTCGTCGTTGGCCTATCGGCCAATTGGGCGAGCCTGCCTGAATCGCTTCGGCTTGGCTTGCTTCGGCTGATAGGGCATTTCTACAACAACCGCGATGCCAGCGATGATGTTGGCCCGCCCGCCGCTGCGTTGGCGTTGCTGTTGCCATTCCGCCGGATGCAAATCACATGAGCGGCGAATTTGCAGGCACGCTGCGCGAAC
>JANPKN010000058.1:0-3456 GCA_031426075.1 Sphingomonadaceae bacterium | reverse complement strand
CCG
This sequence comes from Sphingomonadaceae bacterium, assembly GCA_031426075.1. Lineage (GTDB taxonomy): Bacteria > Pseudomonadota > Alphaproteobacteria > Sphingomonadales > Sphingomonadaceae > Sphingorhabdus_B. The sequence goes on along the minus strand of JANPKN010000058.1, from coordinate 3,453 downwards.
ACCTTGCCCAATATCACCGCCATGCCGCCGGTCATATATTCCAGCCCGTTTGAGCCGCAGCCCTCAACCACGACATGCGCGCCCGAATTGCGGACCGCAAAACGCTCGCCTGCTTGTCCTGCTGCGAACAGCCGACCTGACGTTGCGCCATACAGCACAGTGTTGCCGATGATGCTGTTCTGATGGCTGACCAACGGACTGCTGACCGTTGGCCGCACGATTATCGTGCCGCCCGACAGGCCCTTGCCGACATAGTCATTGGCGTCGCCAAAGACTTCAAGCGTGATACCTTGGCACAAGAACGCCCCAAGCGATTGTCCGGCGGACCCACGTAAGCGGACATGGACATGCCCTTCGGCCAGGCCCTTCATACCGTAAAGCCGCGTGATTTCAGAGCTCAACCGCGTGCCCACTGCGCGATGCGTGTTGCGGACATTGTAAGTCAGCTGCATCTTTTCGCGCCGTTCGAACACAGGGCGCCCATCATGGATCATCTGCGCGTCAAGGCTGTCGGGCACTTCGTTGCGGAATGTCGGGATGCTGAACCGGCGCGCGCTGTCGGGTGCGTCGACCTTGGCAAGGATCGGGTTAAGGTCGAGATCGTCGAGATGCTCTGCACCACGGCTGACCTGCCGCAACAATTCCGTGCGTCCGATCACTTCGTCAAGGCTGCGATAGCCAAGCTTGGCCAGGATTTCGCGCACCTCTTCGGCGATGAAGGTCATCAGGTTGATGACTTTCTCCGGCGTGCCAGTGAATTTCTTGCGCAAGGCTTCATCCTGAACGCACACGCCAACGGGGCAAGTGTTCGAATGGCATTGCCGCACCATGATGCAGCCCATGGCAACAAGGCTGAGCGTTCCGATGCCGAATTCCTCGGCGCCCAGTATTGCGGCAATCACGATGTCGCGTCCGGTTTTCAGGCCACCATCGGTGCGGAGTTTAACACGGTGACGGAGCCCGTTGAGCGTAAGCACCTGATTGGCTTCCGACAGCCCCATTTCCCACGGAGTACCCGCATATTTGATGCTGGTCTGCGGGCTCGCCCCAGTGCCGCCGACATTGCCAGACACCAGAATGACGTCGGCATGCGCTTTCGCAACACCCGCCGCAATGGTACCGATGCCCGCCGCGCTGACGAGCTTGACACACACGCGCGCGCGCGGGTTGATCTGCTTGAGGTCGTAAATCAGCTGCGCAAGATCTTCGATCGAGTAGATGTCGTGATGCGGCGGCGGCGAAATCAACGTGACGCCCGGTGTGGAGTGCCGCAGACGCGCGATCATCTCGGTCACCTTGAAGCCGGGCAGTTGTCCGCCTTCACCCGGCTTTGCGCCCTGTGCGACCTTGATTTCGATTTCCTCGCACGCGCCAAGATACTCGGCGGTGACACCAAATCGGCCACTGGCAATCTGCTTAATCACGCTGTTGGCATTGTCGCCATTTTCATAAGGCTTGAACCGCTTGCTGTCCTCGCCGCCTTCACCCGATACGGCCTTTGCGCCGATCCGGTTCATCGCGATGGCAAGCGTCTCATGCGCCTCTGGCGACAGAGCGCCAAGCGACATTCCGGGCGTGACGAAGCGTTTGCGGATTTCGGTGATCGCCTCAACCTCGTCAATGGCGACGGGTTCTTTCGCAAAGTTGAACTCAAGCAAATCGCGCAGATAAATCGGCGGCAGTTCCTTCACGCCCTGCGCGAATTGCGTGTAGGTCGAGTAGCTGTCATTTGCGACCGCGCTTTGCAACAAATGCATCAGGCCAGCCGAATACGCATGCGCTTCCCCGCCGTCGCGTTGCTTGTAAAATCCCCCAACGGGCAACCGCGCAACGGCGCTGTCGAAAGCATCGTCATGGCGGTCCCGGGCGTTGACATAGAGCGAATGATAGCCTTCGCCCGAAATCTTGTTCGGCATGCCCGGAAAAAAGTCGTTGACCAACGCACGCGACAGACCAACCGCTTCGAAATTATAGCCGCCACGGTAACTGGAGATTACTGCGATGCCCATTTTGGACATGATCTTCAGCAGACCTTCGTTGATCGCGGTGCGGTAATTTTCGACCGACTGTGACAGCGTGTATCCGTCAAGCAAGCCACGCCCATGGCGATCCGCAATCACGGCCTCGGCAAGATAGGCGTTCACCGTGGTTGCACCGACACCAACGAGTACGGCGAAATAATGTGTATCCAAGCACTCGGCCGAACGGACGTTAATCGACGAATAGCTGCGTAAGCCGTTGCGGACCAAGTGCGTATGCACGGCAGCAGCCGCCAGGATCATGGCAATACCAACGCGGTCCGCGCTGATATTTTCATCGGTGAGGAACAGTTCCGATTTGCCCATACGCACTGCGGCGACTGCTTCCTCGCGAATGCGCGTGATGGCAGCGCGAAGGCCTTCTTGCCCTGTAGAAATGTCGTATGTGCAGTCGATTTCCGCGCCAAGAGAACCAAAGGCAGTCTTTAGCCTGCGCCAATCGCTTGCTGTCAGGACCGGACTGTCGAGCACGAGCACGTCGGCGTTCTGGCTCTTTTCCTCGAGGATATTGGCAAGGTTTGAAAACCGGGTCTTCAGGCTCATCACATGCCGCTCACGCAGGCTGTCGATGGGTGGGTTCGTGACCTGGCTGAAATTCTGGCGGAAAAACTGGCTGATCAATCGCGGCTTGTCGCTTATGACGGCAAGCGGCGTGTCGTCACCCATTGATCCAATGGCTTCCTTGCCATCTTCGATCATCGGCGCGAGGATCATCTCGACATCTTCCAACGTCATGCCAGCAGCGATCTGACGCTTCGTCAGTTCCGCGCGCGACCAAGCGGGCGTGCCGTCGTCGCCTGCCTCTGGCAAGTCTTCAATCCGGCGGAAGCCGTCTACCAATGCGCCATAATCCTGCTCGGCAGAAATGCGGTCCTTCAATTCACCGTCACGGTACAATTTGCCTTCATCCAGATTGACGGCGATCATCTGACCGGGGCCAAGGCGGCCTTTTTCCAATATCGTCGTTTCGGGCAGGACAACCATTCCTGTTTCCGAACCAATCACCAACAGATTATCCGACGTCCGGCTATAGCGCAGAGGACGCAAAGCATTGCGGTCAACACCAGCCACAGCCCATTGGCCGTCGGTCATTGCCAAGGCGGCGGGGCCATCCCATGGCTCCATGACGCTAGCCATATATTCATACATTGCCCGGTGGTTCGCGGGCAGGTTTGGGTTGGACTGCCATGCTTCGGGGATCAGCATCAGCTTGGCGGTTGGTGCTTCCTTGCCCGAACGGACTAAGGTTTCGAACACAGCATCCAATGCTGCGGTGTCCGAAGACCCTGCCGGAATGACCGGCTTGATATCATCCGACTGCGCACCAAAGGCGATGCTGGCCATTTTGATCTCGTGACTTTTCATCCAATTCTGGTTGCCGCGGATGGTGTTAATCTCGCCATTATGGGCAAGG
>JANPKN010000057.1:0-12574 GCA_031426075.1 Sphingomonadaceae bacterium | reverse complement strand
CGATGATTAGCGTCAAAAGGCGCAAAAGCCACAGTAAAGTGATATTTTCAATCGCACGATTAAAATGCTGGATTTGTGAAAATTCGTCGATAGGATGCCGCCTTGAGAGAAAGTTTCTTCCCGGACTTTTCCCGACCGGGAAGCGTTTAGAGCGCCGCCAGCCTTAATGAGCAGCAAATGCCAGTGGGTTGTCGGTTAAAAGGAGGAGAGAGAAATGCGTCGATTTAATCGTGTGATTACGGCTGCCTTATGCAGCACCATCTGCAGCGTAATGTTAATGCCAGCAGCCTACGCCCAAACAGCCCAATCCGACGAAGACAGCGGTGATGAACCGATTATCGTGACTGCAACTTTGCGCGCCATGGATGTCCAAGACATTCCGCTCGCCGTGACCGCAGTCGCGCCTGAAGCTTTGGAGCGCGAGGGCGTGTCGGACATTAAAACCCTCTCGTCAATCTCGCCAAGCTTCAACATTCAGTCCTCTCAGACAGAAACACAAGGAACTTCCATCAAAATCCGCGGTGTTGGTACTACCGGCAACAACACTGGTCTTGAAAGTTCGGTAGGCGTGTTCATTGACGGTGTGTACCAGTCGCGCCCCGGCGTTGCTTTGGGCGACCTTGTCGATCTTGAGCGCCTCGAAATCTTGCGTGGTCCGCAAGGAACTTTGTTCGGACGCAACACATCTGCTGGTGCTCTGAACATCACCACAAAGCGCGCGAACCTGTCGGAAATCGAGGGCTTTGCTAACGCATCTTACGGCAATTACAACTTCATGAATGTGCAAGGCGGGATCAGTGTTCCAATTGTGCAAGATATCGCTGCTGTCCGTTTGTCCGGGACTTATCGCAAACGCGACGGTTTCCTGAAAAGCTCGACTGGCGCCGAGAGCAACAACCGCGACCGCTATATGCTGCGCGGACAGCTTTATATGGAGCCGAATGCCGATGTCAGCATCAGATTGCTTGCGGATTATTCCAAGGTCGATGAAAATTGCTGCGACGCAGTGATTGTTCGGGAAACCGAACTGGCACCGTTCGCGGCGTTCCATGGCCTTACCAATGACGGGGTCGATCAATTCGGGCGCCCTGCCTTGCAAAATCTGTCCACGAACGGGCAATCGTTTGTAAATGGAGCGACGCAATGGGGCGTATCGGGCGAATTGAAATGGGACTTTGGCGGCGCAAAGCTAACGTACATCGGGTCTTATCGCGACTTTAAATCGAACTCGGTCCAAGAGTCTGATTTTGTCTCGCTGGCGATCTTCACCACAGGTGCAGGTGGCCAGAACAGTCGCGCGGGCATTTTGCCAACGGGAAATAAAATCAAGACGATGACTCAGGAGCTTCGGCTTCAAGGTACGGCGTTTAACGATAGTCTCGACTGGCTGATCGGTGGTTTCTATTCGACCGAAGATATTGTCGAAGATCAAACCATGACGTTTGGCACGGATTATCAACGCGCCAACAGTGCATTTAACTTTGGACCTGCGCTCGGGGTCAATCCACTGTTTACATTCACGGCATTTGGCAATGGCGGCGTTCCCGTCAACTCTGCGGGATCTTTCGCCGAAAACCGCTTCAGTCAGGATGCGAAAAGCTTCTCGGTGTTTACGCACAATGTGATCAATTTCACAGACAAACTAAGTCTGACTCTTGGCGCACGTTATGTTGATGAGAAAAAGACCGCGTCCTTTGACCAGTTGAACGCCAGCAATGGCGCGTGCCAGGCGAGCGTCAACGGAGTATTGTCTGGCGCCTACACCGGCATCGGATTGCCCGGTGCGGTCCAATCAGGGATTGTCGGCCTCAACTGCTTCCCATTTGCGGCGCCGGTCACGCTGACCGCTCCGGCAGCATTGGGGGGCGGTCTTGCAAGCCGCTTCCTGCCAGTGCCACGCGAGTGGTCCAACGTCTTTAAGGACGACGAAATTACCTACACTGCGCAGGTTGGCTACAAGGCAAACCCTGATTTGCTACTCTATGCTGGTTATAGCCACGGTTTCAAATCTGGTGGCTTCAACCTTGATCCTACGGCAGCAAATATCACCAACTCGGGTGCCGTCTTGGCTGGGGGAGGCACCGTTGCCCCCATTTACGCCGACCCACGGTTCAAATCCGAGAAGGTCGACCAGATTGAATTGGGCGTGAAGGCCACCTTTGGGCCAATCAAGGCGAACCTTGCGTTGTTCGATATGAAGATGAGTGACTTTCAGGTGCTCGAATTTACGGGCGTCCAGTTCCTAACCTTCAACGTCAATTCGGCACGCTCAACCGGCGCGGAACTTGAACTGTTCGGTGATTTCGGAAATTATATGCGGGGTAACCTTGCGCTAACCTATGCCGATGCACGTTATCCCAATAATTGCGCCGATGGTGTCGCGCCTGATGCACTTGCGTCGGTCATCCGCTTGTGCGGTCAGGATCTAACAAACGCGCCAAAATTTACTGGCGTCGCTGGTCTGACCTATGACGGTCCGCTGAACAGTTCCGGCTGGGGCTTGTTGGTCAGCGGCAGCGTCAACTATTCGGATAGCCGTACGACTCGGACAATTGACCTCGATACCAATAATTTGCCGGTTCCGCTCGCGCGCCAGCAAAGCTATTTCAAAATGAATGGCCGCATCGGGCTAACCACGCCGGATGATCGCTTCACCTTTGAACTTTGGGGCACAAATCTGTCGAACGAAATCACGCGCGGCATAACCGCCAACACCCCGCTTCGTGGCGGTGCTGGTACGCGGTCGTTGATTGGCTTCGTCGAAGAACCCCGCATGTACGGCCTAACCGTTCGCGCACGGTTCTAAGTCAAAGCTTAAACAAAAAGGGCGGCCTCCAGTCCGGAAGCCGCCCTTTTTTGTGCCTGCTGTAAAGTTTTACGCGGCAGCTTTATACAAAGTCTCGCCCTTGTCCGCCATTTCGCGGAAGCTTTTGGGCGGTGCGAACCGGTTGCCGAAACGCTGCGCCAAATTGTCGGCGGTGCGGACGAAATTTTCCAGCCCGACTGTGTCGATATAGCTCATCGGGCCGCCAGTATAAGGCGCAAAGCCCCAGCCAAAGATCGCGCCCAAATCCGCGCTTTGCGGATCCTTGACGACATCCTCTTCAAAGCACTGCGCCGTGGCAATCAGCTGAATGTACAACAGACGCTGCTTCACCTCTTCGACAGAAGGCTGTTCCTCGGCGAGCGGGTAATGCTCCGCCATGCCTTGCCACAGACCAAGGCGCTCGCCCTTGTCGTCATAGTCATAGAAGCCAGATCCAAAACGGCGGCCCTTGCGGCCAAGCTTCATCACCATCAACTCCATAAAGTCCTCGGTGCCGCTTGGCTGGTAAGTGTCGCCCAATTCTTTCTTGGTCGACTGCATCACGTCATAACCCAATTGCAAAGTGGTCTCGTCAAGCAAAGCAAGCGGACCGATAGGCATGCCAAGCGACTTTGCAGCGTTTTCGATCAACGCTGGCTTCACGCCCTCCGTCACAAGCTTCATTGCCTCACCCATATAAGGCGGGAACACGCGGTTGGTGAAGAAGCCGCGCACATCCTTGACCACAATCGGCGTCTTCTTGATCTTGGCATTATAATCAAATGCCGCAGCCAAGGCACGTTCGCCCGTCAACGCGCCAGGGATGATCTCAAGCAACGGCATTTTTTCAACTGGTGAGAAAAAGTGCAGCCCGACAAACAACTCTGGTCGCGATGAATTCTTGGCAAGGCCAGTGATCGGCAAAGTCGACGTGTTCGATGCGAACACGACGTCAGGACCAATGACAGCTTCGGCCTTCTTGATAACGTCCGCCTTCACATCCGGCCGCTCAAACACAGCCTCGATGATTAGGTCGACATCCCTGAGGTCATCATAATTGTCGGTTGGCGTAATGCGCGCCATGAAAGTGTCACCCGCTTCTTTGGTCATCTTGCCACGGCTGACCGCCTTGTCGATGATCTTGCGACTGTAATCGACCGCCTTGTTGGCATCCTCAAGACTACGGTCGAGAACAACCACATCCATGCCGCCCTTGACGGTGACATGCGTGATGCCAGATCCCATCAACCCGCCACCCAACACGCCAACCTTTTTGATTTCAACCGGCGGTACGCCAGCGGGACGGCCAGCGCCCTTTTCGGCTGCCTGCTTGTTGATGAACAAGGTGCGGATCATGTTTTTGGCTTGGCTACCCGAAAGCAGCTTGGTGAAATATTTGGATTCTACACGAAGCGCGGTGTCGAACGGCAGGATGGAACCTTCATACAGACAGGACAAAATCGCCTTTACCGCATCAAAATTGCCTTTGCTTTCCTTGTGCGCCATTGCGTTCAGGCCCACGAACAATTGCACTGCGCGTGGGTCCATTGCGCCCGCACCGCCGGGGAATTTGAAATCCTTCTTGTCCCAAGGTGCAGTGACCTTTGGATTGGCTTTCACCCAGGCCTTGGCGTTGGCGATCAGGTCGGCAGCAGGGACAACTTCGTGCACCAGCCCCTGTGCCTTTGCCGTGGCCGGGTCGAGCGACTTGCCCTGAATGATCATCATCGCTGCATTTTGCAGGCCAATTAGACGCGGCGTCCGCTGCGTACCGCCGCCACCGGGCAGCAAGCCAACCATGACTTCGGGCATGCCGAGCTGGATTTTCGGATGGTCCGCAACAACACGATAATGGCACGCTAATGCAAGCTCAAGACCGCCACCCAGCGCGAGTCCATTGAGCGCGCAAGCAACAGGCTTGGCAGACACCTTGCCCGAACCGAGGTCCTTGGCGGACTGACCGCCGGTTTCCATTTTGCGCAGCAGCGCGTTCAGTGCAAATGCCTGGTCAAATGCTTCTTTGGTGCTGCTCGCCTTTGCGCCCCCCAGCATGGTTAGGTCAGCGCCTGCCAAGAAACCGGACTTCTTGCCCGAGGTGATGACTGCGCCTTTGATGGCTTCGTTAGTTGTGAAATCATCCACCCATTTGCCGAATTCTTCGATCAATGCGCCATTCCACACATTCATCGAGGCGTCGGGGAGGTCGATTGTCAAAAGCGCTATGCCATCGGCGTCGATATCGACGGAGAAAGTTTTGTAAGTCATGTTTTCTGTCCCGATCAATTCACGCGTTCGATGATAGTTGCCGTGCCCATGCCCGCGCCGATGCACAAGGTGGTGAGCGCAGTCGACTTGCCGGACCGCTCAAGCTCATCAAGCACGGTCCCAAGGATCATGGCGCCCGTCGCGCCCAACGGGTGGCCCATGGCAATTGCGCCGCCATTTACGTTGATGTCCGAATGGTCAATGTGCATCGCTTCCATGAAACGCAGGACGACGGAGGCAAATGCTTCGTTCAATTCCCACACATCAATGTCGCTTTTGTCCATGCCAGCCCGCGCCAGCGCCTTCTGCGCGGCAAATTCCGGGCCAGTCAGCATGATTGAAGGTTCAGACCCGATGGAGGCCATTGATACGATACGCGCGCGCGCTTTCAGGCCGTATTTCTCGCCTGCTTCCTTCGTGCCGATAAGAACAGCGGCAGAACCATCAACGATGCCAGAGCTGTTGCCCGCGTGATGTACGTGGTTGATCTTTTCAACCTCCGGATAGCGCATGATCGCGATATCGTCGAAGCCGGGCATCATCGTGCCCATCATCTGGAATGCAGGGGCCAACGCGCCAAGCGACTGCATATTTGTTTCGGGCCGCATCAGTTCGTCATGGTCAAGGACGACTTCACCGATGACGTCCTTGATTGGCAAGATCGAACGCGCAAAGCGCTTTTCAGCCCATGCGCGGGCAGCACGTTTCTGACTTTCGACGGCATAAGCATCAACATCGTCGCGGCTGTGGCCGTATTTTGTGGCGATGAGGTCAGCGGAGATGCCTTGCGGGATAAAGTAATTGGCAATCGCCGAGCGCGGGTCGATTGGCCATGCGCCGCCATCGGAACCCATGGGTACGCGGCTCATCGATTCGATGCCGCCACCCACGGCAAGGTCGCACTCGCCGGACTTCACCTTGGCCGCAGCAATGTTCGACGCCTCAAGCCCCGAACCACAAAAACGGTTCACCTGAATGCCTGAAGTCGTGTGCGGATAGCCCGCAGCCAGAATAGCGGTGCGCGTAATGACCGCGCCTTGCTCACCCACTGGCGAGACACAGCCAAACGCGACATCTTCGATTTCCGCACCCGACAGACCGTTGCGGTCACGGATAGCGGCCAGCACCTGCGATGCCAGGTCGATTGGCGTGATTTCATGCAGCGCGCCATCGGGGCGCCCCTTGCCGCGCGGGCTGCGCACCGCGTCATAAATATAGGCTTCAGTCATGGTCTTTTCCTAATTTGTGACCACGGCGCCCGCCGCGATCAGTTGGGAGATTTCATCTTCACCGAGTCCAGCCTCGGTCAATATAGTGGCATAATCGCCACCTTTTATTGCAATATCGAAATGGGTGGCCAGTGGTTGCGTTGCAAGCCGTGGTGCGAACTGTGGATGTAACCAACGGCCGTCCTGTACAAAGGCTTGTCGCGCAACATTCGCCGGATGCGACGCGGCTTCAACATAATCCAGCACGGGCGTTACACAGGCGTCGGTGCCAGCGAAAGTCGCTTCCCATTCGTCGCGCGTCTTGGTCGCAAATACATCCTCAAGCATCTCGTGCTGTTTTGGCCAGGCCGCCCGGTCGTGCTGGCTGCCATAGGCTTCCTTATCGATTGGCAAACGATCCATCATCGCAGCAAAAAACTGCGGTTCAATGCAGCCAACGGCCATAAATTTGCCATCAGACGTCATGTAGCAACGGTAGAATGGCATGGCCCCGTCGAGCAGGTTGGCCTCCCGCTGCGTGCGCCACTGACCTATACCCGCCATGCCGTGGACAAAGCTCATCAAGCTGTTGGTACCATCGACAATCGCCGCGTCGACAACATTCCCTTTGCCGGTCCGTCCACGCTCGACCAAGGCAGCAAGGATACCGTTGACGAGGAACATCGATCCGCCGCCAAAATCACCCACCATGTTGAGCGGCGGAACCGGCGGTTGGCCGTCCTTGCCTATCGCGTTCAACACGCCAGTCATGCCGATATAGTTGATGTCGTGTCCAGCCATCTGACTCCACGGGCCCGTCTGCCCCCATCCCGTCATCCGTCCATAGATAAGGCCGGGGTTGACGGCGTGGCAGACATCCGGGCCAACCCCCATCCGCTCTGTCACGCCGGGACGTAAACCTTCGATCAGAACATCGGCGGTTTCAACAAGCTTTAACAATGCAGCAACAGCCTCGGGCTTTTTCAAATCGAGGATCATGGACCGCTTGCCGCGCCCGTCGATGGCCTTGGGCACGATGGACCCGCCCGGCCTGTCGATCACGATGATGTCGGCGCCCATATCCGCCAGCAACTGTCCGGCATATGGCCCAGGCCCGATCCCGGCGAGCTCAACGACCAATATGCCGCTTAAAGGGCCAGTTTTAGCGGGAGAATCGGTCATGAAGCGCTTTCCGTTACGGCAGGCGTTTAATCGCCTGATTAAGCCGCGTCTTTTAAGCTCCCCGCGCACTTGACGCAAGCGTCAACTATGGTTTGTGCAGAGGCAATTTAGTCAGGATCTGTTTGGGCAAATATCTGATAGGATATCCCCCTGCAACGGCATTGCAAACGCGTCACATATGAATCTAGGAATATAGGTATGCCCAAGTTAGAAAATAAATTCGCACTGGTCACCGGGGGCGCACGGGGGATTGGCGCAGCGATTGCACGGCGTTTTGCGGCCGAGGGCGCGCAGGTCATCATCGCTGATGTAGATGTCGACACTGGCGCGCAAATTGCCGCTGAAATCGGCGGCGCGTTTTTTCCGCTCGATGTCTCGTTGGAACAGGATTGGGACAGACTCGCAAAGGCGCATCCCCAGATGGACATCGTGGTCAACAATGCCGGTATCACTGGCTTTGAAGATGGCCGTGGTCCGCACGACCCTGAGCATGCCACGCTCGCCGAATGGCACCACGTTCATGCGGTCAACCTCGACGGGACATTCTTGGGGTGCCGCTATGCCATCCGGGCTATGCGCGAAAAGGGAGCGGGGTCTATCATCAACATGTCCTCCCGCTCGGGCCTTGTCGGCATCCCCGGCGCAGCGGCCTATGCCTCATCAAAGGCCGCCATCCGCAACCACACAAAATCGGTCGCGCTCTATTGCGCTGGGCAAGGCCTGAACATCCGTTGCAATTCCATCCACCCAGCCGCCATATTAACGCCAATGTGGGAGCCACTGATCGGCAAAGGGCCCGATCGCGATGCGCGCATGGCAGCCATGGTCGCAGACACCCCGCTTAAACGTTTCGGCACGGTCGAAGAAGTCGCCGCTATCGCGCTAATGCTGGCGTCCGACGACGCAAGTTACATGACCGGCAGCGAAGTGCATCTGGACGGCGGCTTGCTGGCTGGAAGCGCGGCGTCGCCGGGGGATTGAAATCGAGGGGCCAACGATTCCTCAATTGCCTTGTGATAAGCTTAAAACTTACTGCGCGGTCTTTTGTGGTGCTGTTTCGGCAAAAGGTGCCGCTACAACCTTAAATTTGATAGCTGTGCCGGTGGCGTTGGTTTTTCCCCAACTGAATGCACTCACATGGCTATCGCCATATTTGGCATTGATTATGGCATCCGCACCCATTTTCTCGCCACGTTCCCACAATTCCTGATAAATTTTTTCTTGGCTGGCTTCCTTGCTAAACATGCTCCCCTTGCGAACGCCAGCCTTTACTTCGCCAAGAATTTCATACGGCCGGTCGGTAATATCATAGGCGAAAACAGGTACGCCGACGTCTTCATTGACTACAACGAATTCCTTTTTTTCCTTCGCCTCGACACCCGACATGCTGCCCGCAGCTACCAAAGTCGTGAGCATTGCATATTTCAAAATGTTCATGAGCCCCCCTATTGTTGACGTAGACAACAACGCATTAGACCATTATATGTTATGCAAAGTCAATTACTTATCTAAATTCACTTCGTTCAATACCTGTGATGCCAGAGGGGGCTAAAATGCGAAGATTAGTTACATTGGCGTTTTGTCTATGTGCGACAGCCGCGTTTGCGCATCAGGATATCTCTGGCGCAGTTGCAACCGAAACAACCCCTTCGGCTCAACCTAATGCACGAACGCTGATCAAACGCGACACACCGCTTGAACTATTGGCAACCAAGGAAGTCAGCACAAACGACATAATGGCCGGCAGCAGATTCAAACTTAGGTTAAACAAGCCAGTGATTGTTGATAGCGCGACCACGATTCCCGCGGGCACATGGGCGCATGGCGAGGTGATTTCGGCGAGCGATGCTGGGCGCCTTGGGAGGTCAGGCAAAATGACGGCGCAATTGCTATATCTTGACTATAACGGAGTACAAATACCGATTGACGGCAGCATAAGCGCTGAAGGTAGCGGGGCCAGTTCGGCAGGCGCAGCGATGGTCTTGTCAGGTCTGGCCGGCCTGTTCTACCGAGGCAACAATGCCAAAATCAAGGCAGGCGAGATCGTCAACGCATTTGTCGCCGAAGATACCGTACTGAATTCGTCGGCGACGAATTGAGTAAGGAAAGGCAGAATGCCGATATCTAGAATAGCGGCCTTTTCCGTCGCATTGGCTTTGCCTGTTATAGCGCTTCATGCGCAGATCACGCCAACACGTGTAACCGTCCCGGCAGGCACGCGGGTGGTCCTGATGACTGCGAAGGATTTGACCAGCAAGCAATCGATCAAAGGCGATCAGGTCGAACTTTTAGTAGCTGAGGATGTTCATGTGGACGGCGTGCGCGCAATCCCAAAAGGCTCAGCTGGGGTCGGAACAATTTCCGTGGCGCAAGATGCGGGGGCCTTCGGTCAGTCGGGTGAGCTTTTGATCAAACCGCTTTATGTCAAAGTCGGAAATGAAATTCTGCGCCTGACCGGCGAATATGGCGAGCGGGGGAAAAAAAACGCCCTGAGCGCAATTGGACTTTCCATCCTAGGATTAAGTGTCACGGGTAAATCAGCCAAAATAGCTTCGGGAACCACCATTCGTGCCACCATCCAGTTCGAAAAAACATTCTTGCCGAACCCTGATGTGCAATGACGTTAACTATTGCGCACGAGGGTGGTAACTGACGTGCTCAGGCATTGCGGTCACCGTTTTTAGTTTGTCCGAATGCGGGTTTTCACCAGCTGTGACTAAAAATCTCAGAATTGAGGGCCGAGATCAATCAATCCACATCCTCAACCGCAACCGCTTCGCCAGTGACGCGTTGGGCCAAAGCGGCGGCAATGAAGTTGTCCAGATCACCGTCGAGCACGTCGCCGGGTGTTGGGGACGTGACGCCAGTCCGCAGGTCTTTGACCATCTGGTATGGCTGAAGCACGTAAGAGCGGATCTGGTGGCCCCAACCGATTTCGGTCTTGGCCGCATATTCGCCGCTGGCGACTTCCTCACGTTTGCGCAGTTCAGCTTCGTAAAGTCGCGCTTTCAACATGCCCATCGCGGTAGCGCGATTCTTGTGTTGGCTGCGGTCATTCTGGCTGGCGACCACAATGCCAGAGGGTTTGTGGGTGATGCGGACGGCGGAGTCCGTTGTGTTAACGTGCTGCCCACCTGCGCCTGAAGCGCGGTAGGTATCGATCTTCAAATCACCCTCGTTGATTTCAATGTCGATATTATCGTCAATGACGGGATACACCCAGACGCTTGAAAAGCTCGTGTGGCGCTTTGCGGCGCTGTCATACGGTGAAATGCGGACCAGGCGGTGGACGCCGCTTTCCGTCTTGGCGTAGCCATAAGCGTTCTCGCCCTTCACGAGCAAGGTGGCGGATTTGATGCCAGCCTGATCGCCCGCCTGATAGTCAACCATCTCGACCTTATATCCGCGCTGTTCGGCCCAGCGATAATACATGCGCTGAAGCATTTCGGCCCAATCCTGGCTTTCGGTTCCGCCGGCGCCAGCATGGATTTCGATGAAGGTATCGTTGCTGTCTGCTTCGCCCGAAAGAAGCGCCGAAACCTTGTCGCGATCAGCACGGTCGGCCAGCGCTTTCAAAGCCGCCGCGCCTTCGTCGCCAAGTTCGGCGTCGCCTTCCATCTCGGCAAGCTCGATCAGTTCGACGGTGCCCGCTTTATCCGCGTCGATCTCACGTACCGTGCCGATGGCCGCATCCAACCGGCGGCGTTCGCGCATGACTTCTTCGGCGGCCTTTGGGTTATCCCACAAGGTAGGATCTTCAACCTTGGCGTTCAGTTCGTCCAAGCGGCGCAAGGCACGATCCCAATCAAGCGACATCTTGACAAGGTTGAGGGCGGCATCAATGCGGGCAACATAGCCTTCTGCGTCGGCGCGCATAAGAAACTCCAAGGGAATGAAAAGGTCAGCCGCGGCCTTTAGCGGATTGGGCGCTCAAGTCAAAGGTAGCGATGCGCAAAGCTGTTCTGCGCTGGGTTACGCCCCCAATACCCAATAACTAATATATCCCGCCTTCTTGCTGGATAAATTCTTGGTCGCGCTTTGTGCCAACGCTCGCGCTTGGCGCGTTTGCCGAACTGGCGGCATTGTCAGACTCGGTCGCTGCTTTTTTCTTTGGCTTGTCTCCTCGCGCGGCCAATTCTTCCTGGCGGATGGAGCGCTTGGGTTCCGTCTCCGCCTTAAACGCTTCCCAGATTACTGCGCTTTTGGGATCATCGCTTGGCCAAGCACCATAGACACGCTTACCGCTCTTACGGTCGACACGGACGAGCCGAGTTCCAGCTGGCGCGATAAACGGTGTTTTGGGCATATCGGCCATCGCCGTGCGTGCGAATTGCTTGAATACTGGCGCGGCAAGCGAACTTCCCTGCGCATAACCACCCATATTACGCGGTTGATCAAAGCCCAGATAGAGACCGGCGACCAAATGCGGAGATCCGCCGATGAACCAGACGTTGGTTGGGCCAGTGGTGGTTCCGGTTTTGCCAAACAATGGCCGATCAAGCTCGCGCAAGGTGACTGCTGTCCCGCGCTCAATGACGCCTTCCAACATATGCACTACTTGATATGCTGTGATCGGGTCCATCACTTGCTTACCCGCAGGCGCAAATCGCGGCATCGGCTTGCCATTCCAGTCGGGCGCGCGGCAGCCAGTGCACGGCTTCCACTTGGCTGGCCAAATGACCTTGCCTTTGCGGTTCTGCGCAAAGTCGATCAAGGTTGGCTTCAGTTCGCGACCATGGTTGACCAACATCGAATAAGCATTGACCATTTTGAGAACGGTCGTGTCACCTGCACCCAATGCGTAAGACAGATAGTCAGGATAATCGCCAATCGACATGGCGCGGAATGTATCGGTCACATTATCCATGCCCGATTCCGCCGCAGCACGCACAGTCATCAAGTTACGCGACTGTTCAAGGCCCCAGCGCATCGTCTGCGGCCCTGCCCCGCTGCCGCTGAAATTGCGGAAGCATTTCTGACCCAGATTAGCGCCCTGCCAAACGCAATAAGGTCCATCTACGATGATAGATGTTGGTGTCATGCCATTGTCGAGCGCAGTGGCATAAACAAACGGCTTAATGGTTGAACCTGGCTGACGCTGTGCCTGCGTAGC
>JANPKN010000056.1:0-10322 GCA_031426075.1 Sphingomonadaceae bacterium | reverse complement strand
TAATCAGCGCCTTGAACGTGTCGGTGTCGTAATTGTCAGGAACGCCCTGCATGACCGCAGCAATGCGCTCTAAGCCCATTCCAGTGTCGATAGAAGGCTTGGGCAATGGCACGTCGGTGCCATCGTCCTGCCGCTCGAACTGCATGAACACTAGGTTCCAGATTTCGACAAAACGGTCGCCATCTTCGGTTGGGCTTCCCGGAGGTCCGCCAAAGATATGGTCGCCATGATCATAAAATATTTCGCTGCACGGTCCGCATGGACCAGTGTCGCCCATGGACCAGAAATTGTCTGTCGTAGCGATGCGGATAATGCGTTCTTCGGGCAGGCCAGCAATTTTGCGCCACAGGTCGAACGCCTCATCATCGGTATGGTATACAGTGGTCGTCAGCCGCGCGGGATCAAGTCCCCATTCCTTCGTCAGCAACGTCCAGGCGTGGGTAATCGCCTGCTCTTTGAAATAATCACCGAATGAAAAGTTTCCCAGCATTTCGAAGAATGTGTGATGGCGCGCGGTGTAACCGACATTGTCGAGATCATTGTGCTTGCCGCCTGCCCGCACGCATTTCTGGCTTGACGCCGCGCGCGGAACCTCACGACTTTCCAGACCAGTGAAAACGTTTTTAAAGGGCACCATCCCGGCATTGACGAACATCAATGTCGGGTCGTTATACGGCACGAGTGGTGCAGACTGTACAACGTCATGGTTTGCAGCCCCGAAATAATCGAGGAAGCCGCGGCGGATATCATTGGTCGATGTCATAATGACAGCGACTTAGGGAACGACTCGCCGCGCTGCAAGCTGGATATGCAGTCCAGCGCCTTCGTCACGCATAGGCATAAGGTCCGCCCTTTTCGAGCGCGGCCTGAAACGCAGGACGCGCATGGATTTTTTCGACAAACGCTGTGACGTTCGGCAGGTTCGCGGCGCGTCCCATTTTGACCGCAGCTTCTGCGGGAAAGCTCATCATAATATCCGCCCCGGACAGGCTATCGCCGACAAACCAGCCCGTCGCATTTAGGCGGTCGTCCATGAACGCAAAATGGCTGTCCAGTTGCTGATTGATGCGCGGGTGTAGTGGTGCTGCAGCCTCGCCCAACCGTGCAGTATAGAGGTTGAGCAAGATCGGCGTCATCGCAGAGCCTTCTGCAAAGTGCAGGAATTCGAGATAGCGGATATGCGCGTCAGTTCCGCGCGCAGGTACGAAATGCCCGCCTCCATGACGTTCGCACAGATATTCAACAATGGCGCCGGATTCGAAGATTACCGTCCCGTCATCTTCAATCAGTGGCGATTTGCCCAAGGGATGGATGTTCATCAGCGCTTCCGGCGCGAGGTTCGTCACTGCATCACGGGCATAATGGCGGATTTCATAAGGCACATTAAGCTCTTCAAGTAGCCACAATATACGCTGCGAACGCGAATGGTTGAGATGATGCACGATGATGGTCATGGACGGTCCTTATGTTGGTGGTCGTTATCGTGATGGATGCATGCGGCGAGCTCACGTACGAGCTTGGCGGCTACGATTGCCGTAACATCGTTGACGTCCCTTGCGGGGTTCAGTTCCACAATATCTGCGCCAACAATCTGCGCGCTTTGTCGTGACAGTATCGACAAGACTTCGCGAACAGTTAAACCGCCCGGCTCCGGATGCGCCACGCCCGGTGCTTCGGATGGGTCGATACCGTCAAGGTCGATGCTGATGTACAACGGGCCTTCGAGAACGGGCACCTGCTCTGCGCGGAAATCTAGCATTGGCAGTATCTCGACATCGTACCGCTGCGCCTGCTCACGGCAGTGCTGGTTCAGCGTGCGGATCCCCACCTGAACAATTCGACTCGCATGCCCCGCTTCCAATATACGTGCAAACGGCGACGCATGACTGCGCGGGTTGCCTTCAAAGTCGGCATAAAGGTCGGGGTGCGCATCAAAATGCAGGATGTTCAACGGCCCGTGGCGCGCCGCCAACGCAGCAACGATTGGATAGGTCACCGCGTGATCCCCGCCTAGCAAAAGCGGGATTGCGCCAGCGTCCATAGTCGAGGTAACCGCCTGAATGATCAACGCGTCATCGGCAGCGCAGTCGATATCTGACAACATTAAATCGCCGAGGTCGTGGAGCGCAATATCAGTGCCAATTTCATGGCCGGACTGCGTGGACAAATTACCCCTGTCACTCCATAACGCCGCGCGGATCGCTGCCGGTGCCAGGGCGGCACCGCGTTCGAACGAACTGTTGTGATCAGTGGGCAATCCGATGAGATGAATGTGCGGCGACATGCGGGCAGTTGCGCGTTAGCAAGGGCGACTGTCAAGGGGCTGAGCGAGTGTGTGGAACCCAGTCTGCATATATGACGACGGCTTGCGCATTATATCCAGACACAAATGACCCGCCCCAGGGTGGACCAGGGCGGGTCGAAAGCAGCAGCCTCAGGCAAGGCCGCGCTTGTTCCTAAACACAAAGCCTGTCTTAAACGTCATCGTCCGCGTCAGGGCCTGTCATAAGGACCTCAGCTACTTCTTCCGTCTTTCCGCGGATGGCCGCTTCCAAACGCGTTGCAACTTCAGGATTTTCGGTCAGGTAATTTTTTGAATTCTCACGGCCTTGGCCAATGCGGATCGAATCATAGCTAAACCAGCTACCCGATTTCTCTACCAATCCGGCCTTCACGCCCAAATCGAGCAGTTCGCCCGTTTTGGAAATGCCTTGGCCATACATAATGTCAAATTCGACCTGCTTGAATGGCGGCGCCACCTTGTTCTTAACAACCTTTACGCGGGTCGTATTACCCACAATCTCTTCGCCTGCCTTAATCTGTCCCGTACGGCGAATGTCCAAACGTACGGATGCATAAAACTTCAACGCATTACCACCCGTTGTGGTTTCAGGCGAACCATACATGACGCCGATCTTCATACGGATCTGGTTGATGAAGATGACCATGCAGTTAGACCGGCTAATCGAACCTGTAATCTTTCGGAGTGCCTGGCTCATCAAGCGGGCCTGCAGGCCAACATGGCTGTCACCCATTTCGCCTTCAATTTCCGCGCGCGGAACAAGAGCCGCAACCGAGTCGATAACGATAATGTCCACTGCGTTCGAACGCACCAGCGTGTCAGCGATCTCAAGCGCTTGCTCACCTGTATCGGGCTGCGACACAATAAGATTATCGACATCCACGCCAAGCTTCTTGGCATAGCCGGGGTCAAGCGCATGCTCTGCATCGATGAATGCCGCTGTGCCGCCCGCTTTCTGCGCCTCTGCAATCACGTGCAAAGTCAGCGTCGTCTTGCCTGAACTTTCAGGACCATAAATTTCAATCACGCGCCCTTTTGGCAAACCACCAATGCCAAGCGCGATGTCCAGCCCGAGTGAGCCCGTGGATACTGCGTCAATGCTGATTGCCTCACGGCTGCCCAGCTTCATTGCCGAACCCTTGCCGAATGCGCGATCAATCTGCGCCAAGGCTGCTTCTAACGCCTTTTCACGTTCCGAATTTTTCATAGTTTTTGCCTGATTCCCATCAATTACCTTGAGACTTGCTGCCATTTTTCCACTCCTTAGCGTCATGCCTATTCCAGAAGACTTACCCGGAACACCACCTATGTACGCCTTCTGTTCCAAAAGAACAAGAGCGGAACAAATAAATTTACATATGTTATTTCAATAACTAACCTAATCGTCCTTCGCAAGCGCGTCGTGAACGGCTTCCGCAATCTGCTGGACGGAAAATGGCTTAGCTAGGAACGACACATTGTCGAGGCTGATCGTCTCGCGCAATTGCTCTTCGGCGTAACCCGACATGAACAACAGCCGAATCTCGCCGTAACTTTCCCGCAACTGCCGCGCCATCGACGGACCGTCCAAATTGGGCATCACGACATCGGAGACCACCAGGTCATAGCGCTTTCCATCGGCGAAAAGCTCAAGCGCCTGTTCGCCATCGCTCGCGGTTTCGACCACATAGCCTTGCCGCACAAGCGCACGTTCGGCGACGGCGCGGACCATATCTTCATCTTCAACGATCAAGATCCGGCCACTACCCCACAGGTCCTTTGGCTTGTACAATTCGCGCTTGGCTATTTCAGGTGCTGGAATTTCGCCCCGATGAACCGGCAGGAAAATGTCAAACCGCGTTCCCTCACCGGGTTTTGAATCCGCAAAAATGAACCCGCCCGATTGTTTCACGATGCCATAGACCGTCGACAGGCCAAGTCCTGTTCCCTTGCCCATTTCCTTGGTCGTGAAGAACGGCTCGAATATTTTCGACAAATTCTCCTTGGGAATGCCAACCCCGCTGTCTTCGACCGACAGTTGAACATAATCGCCGATGGGCAGGAATTCGCTGCCCATGGCGGAGACTTCGCTTTGGCTGACCGCCGCCGTGCTGATATGCACAACGCCTCCCTTGGGCATCGCATCGCGTGCGTTGACACCCAGGTTGATAATGACTTGCTCAAGCTGCCCCGGGTCAGCGCGGACTGCCCCGACACCGCGCCCATGATGGACCTCAAGCCGCACCGTCTCACCCAACAGGCGTTTCAACAGGCTGGAGACATCTGCCACCACATTGGCGAGTTGAAGGATTTGTGGACGCAAGGTTTGCTGCCGCGAAAAGGCCAGCAATTGTCGTGTCAGGCTGGCGGCGCGGTTCGAGTTGTTCTTGATTTGCTGAATATCGTCATAATCGCTGTCGCCCGGCTGATGCCGGAGCAACATCAAGTCGCAATAGCCGATAATCGCAGTCAGAATATTGTTAAAATCATGCGCGACCCCGCCGGCAAGCTGTCCGATCGATTCCATCTTCGTCTGTTGCGCAACTTGACGTTTCAGGGTGATCTCTTCGCTATTGTCTTTGAGCCCAAGCAACACGGCAGCTTCACCCAGCCCCCGCACGCCCGCTATGGATAACGCAATAACCTCGTCCGGGCGTTCCTTTAACCGGATCGCGATATCGCCCGAGGTCATGGAACCGCTACCGTAACGACGGATGCTATCGAGCACCGCGCCTTTGTCCTCGTTAATGACCAGATCGCCCGGATAAAGGGGCAGTTTGTTCGCCTCAACATCCAGAACCCGTGCGAATGCATCATTGGCAAACAGGAAACGTCCATCGCGGTCAACAAGTGCCAAACCAAGCGGCAGGGTCGACAGCAATTGTTCCACATGCGCCAGAGCAAGGCCGCGATCAACTTTTGCGCCCTCCTCATCAACCGCAAGCAAAAGCGCCGCCCCTTCGGCACTATTCTCGTTCAAAGGCACATGCAGCAACCGGATCGGCAAGCCGCGGCGGCCTTCACGTTCAAAAAAGACGCTGCCTTTTTCATCCATCCGGACAAAGTCAGCAAACGGCTGCCCTGTGACAGGTTCCAGATCGGAGCCAGTCGCGCGCAACCCAAACGCGGCATTGGCCGCGCGCACCCGGCCGTCGGAATCCAGCGCCACCGCCATCACGCCGCTACTCGACATTGCCCGCCCGATTCGGCCGGTGATGAGTTCAATCGCGCGACTTTCAACCGCGAGCTTCTCAACGACGGCCAGACGCCACAGCAGATATTCGTCCGCCGCGCCTGCACGCGCGACGATGACGCTGTAGCTTCGACCCTCCTTGTCGATCGTATGGATATCGGCATTGCCGTCTCGCCACGCGGCGCGGCCAGCGGCAACAAGCAGTGCACGGTTTGTGTCGTCAACGCCGATATCGGGCGGTGCCTTCAGTCCGGGAAAGGCAAAGGTAAAATGGTCGTTTGCGCATACCAGCCGTCCAGCGCGGTCACTAATCGCTATTGCTGCATTGCTGAGTTGAGTCGCAGCATGGGTCATCGACCAATCGGGCACCGAAAACTCGGCCACGCTTTCGACAGCAGCGTCGGTGCGGAAAAAATGAATGAGGCCACCAGTGGCGATTATGGCGCTAGCGCATGATCCAACCAGAATGATATTTTCGGTCGCAAACCACAAAATTGCCAACGACAAGATTGTAGTTAGCGCCAGTACCGAGAGCTTTTGGTAATCCAGCCGAGAAGATACCTCGACATCCCCGCCAAGCATCTGAAACTCAGTTGGCGGGGATATCTTGTTCAAAGCGGCTCCTTACCAGATGCGAACACGGTCCTCAGGTTTGAGGTATAATTTTCCATCCGCTTTCGGCTGGAACGCATCGTACCATTTGTCAAGATTGCGCACCACCCAAGCGCGTTGGGCCGAAGGACTGTGCGGGTCAGTTATCAGCCGCTGGCGCAAATTCGCCTCACGGTAATTCCGCCGCCACACTTGCGCCCATCCTAGGAAAAAGCGCTGATCTCCGCTCATCCCGTCAAGCACAGGTGGCTCCTTGCCATTTAGCGATGTCCGATATGCGTCGTACGCAATCGTCAACCCGGCCAAATCGCCGATATTTTCGCCAAGCGTGAATTCCCCTTTCACCGATGCGTCCGGGAAAATCTGGTACGCGTCATATTGCGCGATCAGTTTCTTGCCCGCTGCTTCAAACGCCTTCACATCGCTTTCGGTCCACCAATCGGAAAGCTTACCCGTAGCATCATATTTCGCGCCTTGATCATCGAAATGATGGCTGATTTCATGACCAATTACCGCGCCGATGCCGCCATAATTGATTGCGGGGTCGGCTTTTGCATCGAAAAATGGAGGTTGCAATATGGCCGCAGGGAACACGATCTCGTTCATACCGAAATTCGCATAGGCGTTCACAGTTTGCGGCAACATGCCCCATTCCCACCGACGAATTGGTTGGCCCAGCTTCGACATATTGTCGTCAAAGCTCCATTGGTTCGACCGCAGGTCATTACCGAAAACATCGCCCCGAACGATTTTCAGTTTGGAATAATCTTTCCAACGGTCCGGATAGCCAATTTTCGTTGTGAAGTTTGCCAACTTTGTGCGGGCCTTCACTTTGGTTTCGGGCTGCATCCAGCTTAGGCCATCGATCCTACGGCCCATAGCAGCAAGTACGTTTTTGACGAGCACATCCATCGATGCCTTGGTTTCGGGCGGGAAATATTTGGCGGCGTAGACCTTGCCGACTTCGTCACCCACAGTGCCCTCGGTCAATGCAACTCCGCGTTTCCAGCGGGGCTCGCGCTGCGGCGTGCCCTGAAGTGTTGTACCGTAAAACGCGAATGTCGTATCTGCGACCGAATCGGGCAGGACATTGGAGAAGCTCGACAAGCTGTTGACGATCATCTGGTCCTTCAAGACCGACAAATCCGTTTCCGCATAAATCTTCGATATGCCCGTCAGCGCGCTAGGCTGGCTGACGATCACATCCGTGATCTTGGGGCTAAGCTTCGTCAGAATAGGCGACATTTTTAGGCCAGGCGTCAGTGCGTCCAACTCAAGCAAAGACATTTTGTTGTAGGTCTTGGTGGCATCGCCAGAATCTTCCCGCGTCCACTGAACACCGGCGATCTGCTTCTCCATGGCAAAGATGGCATCCGCGCGCGCTGCGGCATTTTTCTCACCTGCAAGCGTGAGCATCTTGGCAAGGTATTCCTTATAAGCCTTTCTTATCCCTTCGAATTTATCATTTTCGACTAGATACATGTCGCGGTCGGGCAATCCCGTACCGCCTTGATATATTTGGAAGATGTAGACGTCCGGATTTTTGTCATCCTGCCCAACATAACCGCCGAATAAGGCACCAACGCCATTGCGCGCCGCCGTCGGCATCAGTGTTTCAAAGGCGGCCTTGCTTTTCACGCCGCGCACGGTCTTCAGCCATGACTGAATAGGCTTTAGTCCCTTTTTCTCGACCGCTGCCTGGTCGATATAACTTGCATATACGTCACCTGCCTTGCTGCCTTTGCGGTCCTTTTCCGTTTCAAGCACAAGTTTGACGCGATCCTTCGACAGATCATCGAGAGCCGTGAACATGCCATAGTTAGACTTATCCGCCGGAATGGGGGTTTGGGCTGCCCATTTCCCACTGGCGTAAAGATAAAAGTCGTCTGCAGGCGACACGCTTGTATCCATGCCCGCGGTATCAAAACCAAACGAACCGAGTTGCGGGCCGTCCGGGCTGGCCTGTTGTGATGGCGTAGGCGCTTCTTGCGCGAAGGCTGGCACCGACAGCGAAGCCAGCGAAACGGAGGCGGCCAACGCCAGCTTATTTGCAAATTTCATACTCATACTCCCCGAAATATTATGGGGAGACGCTAAGACTGCGCAGATACGCCCGACAAAGCCTTATCCACCAGACGCAACTGATTTCGACCGGCGACGCCATTTGGCACTGATCCGCCAACGCCAGAACCAGGCCGCGATGAAATATCCAACGACTGCCATCACAATCGAGATGATTGCGAGCCCCGCGATCCCCTGAACCAATGCAAGCGGCGCTTCATTCCAAACATAATCGCCCCAGGCAGACAATGGCGCAGATGTCTCAATCAGTTCATAAAAGCGGGCAGAACCGTTGTTTAAACGCAGCACCGATTCTCCCACATAGACTGATCCGAACAATATGAACGGGGTGGTTGCCGGCATGCTGAGAAAAGTCATGGCCGCACCGATAGGGATATTGGCGCGGAATGGCAGTGCCAGTAACGCGACACCGGCAATCTGAACACCCGGTATCAGAAGGAAAATGCCTACAAGTAAGCCAAGCGCAACCCCGCGTGGCACCGAACGTCGCGTGAACCGCCACAACGCAGGGTGGAACACGCGCTGCGCAAAGGGACGCAAAAAACGACTGCGTTCAAAGCTGTCCCGCGTTGGCGCTTGCTTGTGCAACCAGGCGTTGAATTTGCTCATCCACGATCCCGCATGATTCGTCCTTGCTCACGTTTCCAATCGCGCTCTTTTTCCGTCGCGCGCTTGTCTGGTGCCTTTTTACCCTTTGCCAACGCCAGTTCCACCTTAGCTCTGCCCCTGCCATTGAAATAAATCGACAGCGGAACGAGCGTCATGCCCTGTCGCATCACTGCGCCATGCAGCTTATTTATTTCACGTTCATTAAGGAGCAACTTGCGTGGACGTTTTGGCTCATGATTATTGCGGTTGCCGTGGCTGAATTCCGGAATATTGGCGTTGATGAGCCATATCTGGTCGTCGCGCACCTCGGCATAGCTCTCGGCGATTGACCCTTCTCCAAAACGAAGTGACTTAACCTCCGTGCCTGTCAGGACAATTCCAGCTTCATATTTGTCATCGATATGAAAGTCATACCGTGCCCGCCGATTTTCGGCGACCGTTTTGACTTTGTTAAATGCTTCGGGCTTTGGACGAGTCATTAGATGAGACCTGCATTCTCCAAGGCGGCATCAACCTGCATACGGCTAGCCTCACTTGGCGGTGTCATCGGCAAGCGTAGTTCTGTCGGAAAGCCTTCTATAACCCGCGACAACGCATATTTGATCGGCCCTGGAGATGCATCAGAAAACAAAGCCAAGTGAAGGGGATACAGCTTGTCATTAAGCTCCCGTGCCAGATTATAATCACCCGATGCACAGGCCGCCTGAAATTCCGCGCAAAGCTTCGGCGCGACATTGGCCGTAACCGAAATACATCCCTTACCGCCTGCTGCGTTGAACGCGAGAGACTGCTCATCCACGCCTGAAAGCAGGCAGAAGTCAGGTCCACATGCCAAACGGTGATCGGTAACGCGCGGCATATCGCCACTTGCGTCCTTGATGCCAATCACTGTCGGCAGCTTCGCTAGACGGGCGACGGTCTCGGGCTTTATGTCAGTCACGGTGCGGGCAGGCACATTGTAAAGTAGGATCGGCAAATCGTTCTTTTTCGTCATATGTTCGAAATGCGCGTAGATACCCTCCTGGTTTGGGCGATTATAATATGGCGCGACCACCAGTCCCGCTGCTGCTCCACTTTTCTTGGAAAAATTCAGGTGGAGAACAGCGTTGTTTGTATCATTTGATCCGCAACCAGCAATGACGGGCACGCGGCCAGCGGCTTGCTCGATACAAACCTCAATGACGCGGTGATGCTCGGCATTCGACAATGTTGACGCTTCTCCGGTGGTTCCTGCGGGCACAAGTGCGCTGGAGCCTTGCTCGATCTGCCAATCGATCAACGCGCGAAAATGCTTTTCGCTAAACGCTCCGTCGCGAAAAGGAGTCACTAGAGCCGGTATTGATCCGGAAAACATAGTATATGACTTTCATTCTGGCCCATATTGCCTGTTAAGGTGTATATAGTCGTTCGTTCAGCACCTGATAAGGATTGGGCTCATAATATGTCCAGCATGGTAAAGCATCTCATTTCGGCATCAGCATTAATAATTCCGTTTGTTGCGTCGGCCTCGGCGCAGCAATCCGAAGGCGTCGTTTGGCAGAGTGG
>JANPKN010000055.1:0-2684 GCA_031426075.1 Sphingomonadaceae bacterium | reverse complement strand
ATTGCCGCTTCGGTGAGGCCGGTTGTCGGCTCCACATCTTTCAACTTTGGCTTGGGCATTTCGAGCCCATAGGCGCTAACCAACGCGCGATGGACTATAAGGTCTGCGTAGCGGCGGATCGGCGATGTAAAATGCGCATAGCTGCCAAGCGACAAGCCAAAATGGCCAACGTTGGTCGGACCGTAATAGGCCTGTGTCTGGCTGCGCAAGACAGCCTCCATGATTTGCGGCCGGACTTCTTCGTCGATGATTTTTTCAAGAATGGCATTGAATGTCTCCGGCTTGATCACTTGACCAAGCGCGAATTCGATTTCAAAAGTCTTCAGATATTCCTTGAGCGCAACAAGCTTTTCCCGGCTTGGCGGCTCATGCGCGCGATAGATCAAGGATGACTTCTTCGCCTCTAGCGCCTTGGCTGCCGCCACGTTGGCGGCGATCATGAAGTCTTCGACCAAACGGTGTGCTTCAAGCTGTTCACGCTCCGCAACACCAGTGACGCGGCCCTGTTCGTCCAAAGTAATGCGTTTTTCAGGCAGGTTTAGTTCCAACGGCCCCCGCTTGTGCCGGGCCAAAGAAAGTAGCCGCCAGCACGCCCAAAGTGGTTTAAGCGCTGTTTCAAGCAGTGGATTTTCCATTTTGCCATCAATAGCGGCTTGCGCGTCAGGATACGGAATATTGGCAGCAATCCGGGCTACCGCCCGCGTAAAACGCCATGACGTCACTTGTCCTGTCTTACCAATGGCGAGATGGCAAGCAAGCACGGCGCGATCCTCCCCTGCCCGCAACGAACATTTGTCGGAAGACAAAGCATGCGGGAGCATGGGGACCACTAAGTCAGGAAAATAGACGCTGTTTCCGCGCTTCGATGCCTCGTGATCCAAGGCACTGCCAGGGCGGACGTAATAGCTCACATCGGCAATCGCGACGATTGCATCAAAGCCGCCAGTTTCGGTGTTAGGCGTGGCCCATATGGCGTCATCAAAATCGCGCGCGTCGCGCGGATCGATAGCTATGATCGGCAAATGACGCAGGTCTTCGCGATGGTCGTCCGTAACGGGCAGTTCCCGTACGCGCTCTGCTTCGCGTTCAGCCGCCTCAGGCATTTCAAATGGAATGCCGAATTTATGGATAGCAATCAGGCTGAAACTCTTTGGTGCAAACGGATCGCCGAGCACTTGCGTCACCCGTGCAGATTTTTTGTGCGCGTTTCCGGTCAATTCGGCCAGCACGAGCTCGCCCGCCTTTGCGTCGCCAACATCTCCGATCTGCGTGTCGAAACGCGCCTTCTTGTCGACAGACTTTAGCCAAAACCGGCCATTCTCGCCACCTTCGACGACACCCAATATCTGCTCGCTGCCCTTAGCGAGTTTCTTCATCACATGCGCGACCAAGCCGCTGCCACGCTCCTCGGTGCGCGCCAATATCCGTTCACCGATGCCTAAGGCACCGCGTTTGCCCTTGGTTTCAATCACGCGAATTTTGGGCAAGGGGATACCTTCGGCCTCCCAATGCTCAGGCACAGCAACCACATTATCGCCGTCAATCGCCACGATCTTAAGCACGGTCACCTTTGGCACACCGCCCATTTTATGGAAGGCACGGCCAGGCGCCATGTCAATCAGCCCTTCGTCGGTCATATCTTTCAACAAGGCCTTGAGCGCGATCTTCTCATTTCCACGCAAACCGAATTCCCGCGCTATTTCGCGTTTCCCAGCAGGGTCCTTAGACGTCTTGATAAATTCAAG
The DNA here is from genome assembly GCA_031426075.1 of Sphingomonadaceae bacterium. Classification (GTDB taxonomy): domain Bacteria; phylum Pseudomonadota; class Alphaproteobacteria; order Sphingomonadales; family Sphingomonadaceae; genus Sphingorhabdus_B. The sequence goes on along the minus strand of JANPKN010000055.1, from coordinate 939 downwards.
GATTTGATCGCGGGTGGGAAGACCCTCAAACTGCGCGGATTTGGTCATGGCTTAATAAGTCCGCCCGATCAAAATCCGTTCCACGGCTGGCTCGCCAGTGAAGAAGCAAGCGCCGTCTGCGGGGGCAGCGTCAATGGGGCTGTTTCGCATTGTGAGTTTGAGCGCTTTGAGTTGTGTCACGATTTTGTCGAGTGCTGCGCCACTTGGGCGAGACCACTGAACCTCTACCCAACCCGCAAATTTCGCTTCATCGCCCGCGAAATGTTTGGCGAGATCCGTCACGTCACGGCGGATGTTGGCCTCAAGCCGTTCTTTAGCTTCCGCATACAAACCGCTCTGGATTTCCTCAAGCAACGCCCCAGCGGACGCCACAAATTGGTCGCGCGGCGTAAATGCAGTCGCAAGCTTGCCGTCATCCTTGTACAGGCGGTCGCGGCGGATCACAGCAGCCTTGCCCTCGCCCATGTCGCGTGGACCAACCTCGATTATTATCGGCGCACCTTTTTTGACCCAGGCCCAGCGCTTGTTTGATGCCTTCGCCGCTTTGGTATCGAGCAGCACGCGCAATGGTTCACCAAATGCACTCAACGCCAGCAATTCCAAGCGCAAGGTGCGGCAATATTGCAGCACGGCTTCGTCTTCGTCATTGTCACGCAGCATCGGAATGATGACAATCTGGTGTGGCGCGATTTGTGGCGGACAGCGCAGGCCATCATCATCGCCATGCGTCATGATCACGCCGCCAATCATGCGCGTCGACACACCCCAGCTCGTGGTATGCGCAAACTGCTGATTGCCTTCTTTGTCCTGATATTTGATGCCGGACGCTTCGGCAAAGCCAGTGCCAAGATAATGCGACGTACCCGCTTGCAACGCCTTACCGTCCTGCATCATCGCTTCAATACAATACGTATCATCAGCACCTGCAAAACGTTCGTT
>JANPKN010000054.1:0-6616 GCA_031426075.1 Sphingomonadaceae bacterium | reverse complement strand
ATTCCCAGCTTAGTCGCGATTTCGACGGCCTTGGTGCGGCCGATACCGTGAATGTAGGTAAGCGCAATGATCACGCGCTTGTTGGTTGGAATGTTAACTCCGGCAATACGTGCCAATTTATTTACTCCTGCTCCACAGGTGTTCCCGAAAGAACGAACCCTATCTCAACGCTGATGATATTCCGAAACGCACAAAACCAGCGGACGCATAGAAGCGCTGCTGGCTGCACCAGATGTTCGGAATTACGTGGGCCTTACGGTGAGTCGCGCAAACTGTCAAGGCCGGAGGCGCGCTATCCCTTACCTTTGGTCTTGGTTTTGCCATCACTGGCGTTTTCTTCGATGAACTCGATGATCCGGGTCGCAATATCTTTGCCGCTGGCTTTTTCGATGCCTTCAAGCCCCGGTGAGCTGTTTACTTCCATTATAACAGGGCCGTGATTCGACCGCAGCATGTCCACGCCAGCGACATTTAGCCCCATGGCGCGCGCAGCGCGCACGGCGGTTGATCGCTCCTCCGGCGTAATCTTGATGGACGATGCCGAGCCTCCGCGATGCAAGTTAGACCGGAAATCGCCCTCTGAGCCCTTGCGCTGCATCGACGCGACAACCTTGTTGCCGATGACAAAGCAGCGGATATCCGTTGCATTGGCCTCTTTGATGAATTCCTGAACCAAGATATTGACGTTCGCGCCGCGAAACGCCTCAATAACGGAGCGTGCGGATTTTTCGGTCTCGCCCAAGACGACGCCGATGCCCTGGGTACCCTCAAGCAATTTGATAACGACAGGCGCGCCGCCGACCATCTGTATCACTTCATCGGTCTGGCGCGGGTCATGGGCAAAGGCAGTCACCGGAAGGCCAAGCCCCTTGCGCGCCAAGATTTGCAATGAACGTAGTTTGTCGCGCGAACGTCCGATCGCAACGCTCTCATTAAGCGACCACGTATTCATCATCTCGAACTGGCGCAAAACGGCCAGTCCGTAAAAGGTGACTGACGCGCCAATGCGCGGAATGACCGCGTCATATTTGCCAAGCTTCGCGCCCTGGTAAAATGCTTCCGGGCGATGCGACGTGATATTCATGGTCACGCGCAATGTATTCAATATGTCGATTTCGTGGCCGCGCGCCTGCGCTGCTTCCACCAATCTTTGATGGGAATAAAGGTTGGCGTTCCGCGCCAACATCGCGATTTTCATGTCTGTGTGTTTCCTTAATTCGCAGGTTTTCCCAAAACCCACCGTCGCGCGCTGTTGACGATAAAGCCGCGCCTTAGCGCCCGCCGACCAATTAGCAAGGGAAAGGCCATTGATCGTCGGTTTGCCAAGGTGAGCTGTCCATTCCAGCACAGCTTACCAAAGCAAAATTGCGCCGCGATGACATAACGGTCCTGTCGCTCTCCATTGGAAGAGCGGACCATGCGACGATCAATGATTTCCGCTTCATAGCGCTTTGGTTTTTCGCCAGCATTTCGCCGGAACCAGAATTCAACCCACGGCTTGCCATCGCGTAAAATGGGCTTGATACGGCTTGCATGAATGGACGACGTTGCTGCGCCTGTGTCCATCTTGGCATGCACTTGCGTCAGCCCGAGGCTTGGCACATCCACCATCTCGCACCAGCCAATTTCTAATTTATTGCTGAATTTCGTGCCCATTCCCCCCGTCGCCAATTAATTCGGCTCCGCTTGAGGCGGTTCACTCGAGGCGACTTCGTCATCGGGTTCCACGGCATCCGCTTCAATGGTTTCGGACGTTTGATTGGAGGCTGGCTCCTCAATTTTCTCAATATCGAGCTTGAAGCTATCTGCCTTTGGTGCCTCCGTCTCTGCTGAGGCAAAGGGCGAGAGCATATTCTTGAATTGTTCGCCCAACACCTTGTCTACCGCCGGCGCGATCTCTGCCACTTTGTAGCGCATGTAACCGCCAACTACGTATGAAAAGCTGACCTTTGTGCCGGAACTTCCCTTGGAAGGTTCAATCGCGACGGTCAGCGTGCCAATCACCGCTTCCGACTGAAGCGGGCCTAACGCACCCTGCATGCGCAATACCTTGCCCGGCTGTGCGAAAATAACGCGCATATGTTCAACGCTGCCGACCGTTTTCAGCTTACCGTTGGTATCGGCCTCCTGAAACAACTCGCAAAAGCAACCATTGGCTTGCGCGTCGATGTAAAAGCCAGCGCTTGAACCCGACCAGCTATGCGCCTTGTTCCAATAATCCCTTGGTGCCAACAGGCGCTTCCAGATTTCCTCCGGCGTCGCATTGACGGTGGCGATGTGGATGGAGTTAAAGCCCGTATCGGAAACTGCTTTGACCTCGGCAAAAGCAGCCGATGACACGGCAAGTAACGGCAGAGCCAGAAGTGCAAGTTTCTTCATGGCAGAGTGTCTAACAACCGTTTCCATTTCCGTCACCCTGAACTTGATTCAGGATGGTTTTAGGCCACGCCTAACCGATAATCGCGTCAATGGCGTCGGTGACATGCTCGATCGAAGCCATTCCGTCGACACGGCTTACCAGGCCCCGGGCGTCGTATAGGGGCAGTATCGGCTCGGTCTTCGCGCGATATTCCGCCATGCGCGTCCGTACTGTCTCTTCATTGTCATCGGGACGGCGTTTAAATTCGTGCGAACCGCATTTGTCGCACGTCCCGGAAACCGCCGGCTGCTTAAATACGTCATGATACCCGTCGCCACAATTCGCGCAGGTGAAGCGGCCAACAACGCGCTCCACAAGGGCGTCCTCGTCCACCACCAATTCGATGACGTAATCAAGCGTGCGGTGACGGGCCGAAAGAAGCCCATCCAACAGCGCCACCTGAGGTGCGGTGCGCGGGTAACCGTCGAAGATCAGTCCCTTGTCGGCAGGAATGGCGTCCATATGTTCGCCAAGGATTTCCGCCATCAATCCGTCGGGGAACAATTTCCCCGCCTTCATGATGTCATCAGCCATTTTGCCGACCTCGGTACCCGCCTTGACAGCAGCACGAAGAATGTCGCCAGTCGACAATTGCACCATGCCATATTTCTCGACGAGAAATGCAGCCTGCGTGCCCTTGCCCGCGCCAGGAGGCCCCAAAAGGATGATATTCATGAAACGTTTCCCCGATTCGTTTCGATGTCGCACCCTTTAGCGGGCGCGTCCACCCTTGAGCTTCGCCTTTTTCAGCAGGTCCCCATATTGGTGGGCGAGCAGATGGCTCTGGATCTGTGAAATGGTATCAATGGTGACGTTCACCAGAATGAGCAAACTGGTTCCGCCAATGGCAAAGAACTGCTGCTGCCCGGTCTGTGCCATGACATAATCCGGCAACAAACAAACCAACGTCAGATAGGCTGCCCCCAGCACCGTGATGCGTGTCAGCACATAATCGAGATAGGATTCGGTGTTCTTACCAGGACGGATGCCCGGAATGAAGCCACCAGCCTTCTTGAGGTTCTCTGATGTCTCTTCCGGATTGAACACCACCGCGGTGTAGAAGAAGCAAAAGAAGATAATGCCAAGACCATAGAGCGCCAGATAGACCGGCTGCCCGTGGGCGAGATATTGATTAAGCGAAATCACAAAGTCACCCATGGCGCTTTCACCAGCAACGTTGTTACCGCCCAATTGCGTAATCGTGATTGGCAAAAGCAACAGTGACGATGCAAAGATCGGCGGGATAACGCCAGCGGTGTTGATCTTCAAAGGAAGATGGCTGCGGTCGGCCTGCATCATGCCGCGCTGCGTTGCGCGCTTCGGATATTGAATCAACACACGGCGTTGTCCGCGCTCCATGAAGCAGATGAGCAGCGTAAGGCTGATGAACATCGCGATGAAGCCAACAATAACGAACCCGCTGATCGATCCTGTGCGACCGCCTTCAAGCAATTGCGCGAACAATCGCGGCATTTGCGCGACGATACCGGCCATGATGATGAGCGAGATACCGTTACCAATACCACGCGATGTGATTTGCTCGCCCAGCCACATCAGGAACATGGTGCCGCCGATAAGGCTGATGGTGGCGACCACCCGGAACATCAGGCCCGGCTCAACCACCGCGCCAATGCCATTGGCCGCTGCGAGGCTTTCGAGCCCTGCCGCAAGGAAATAACCCTGCACAGCAGTCAGGAACACAGTGCCGTAACGTGTGTATTGGTTCAGCTTCTTGCGTCCGCTCTCGCCTTCTTTCTTGATAGCAGCAAGCGTTGGCGACAGAGAAGCAGCAAGCTGCACCACGATGGAGGCAGTAATATAGGGCATCACGCCAAGCGCGATTAGGCTCATGCGCTCAAGACTGCCGCCTGAAAAGGTATTGAATATGTCGAGGACGCCGCCAGCGGCGTTATTGGCATACAGCGCCGCTTGCGCGACCGGATCGACGCCAGGCAATGGCACGAAACTTAACAAACGGAATATGATCAGCGCGCCTATGGTGAACCAGATGCGGTTCTTAAGCTCTGTTGCCTGCCCGAACTTCGATAGATTGAGGTTCGAGGCCATTTGGTCGGCCCTAGATGCCATGATATTCGTTCCTTGGTTCCAGATTGAGGCCGAATGCAATAACCTTGCGCGGCGGCCCAACCCCAAAATTTATGCCTGACAGTTTCCGAACAACCCCCAGAAATGTCAAAGCCCGCCAGCCCATATCGGGAAGCGGGGCAGGCATGACAAGAGCGAAGTCGTCGCCCCAGTCTTATTTCTTAGCCGCAGCTTCTTTAGCGGCATTCTTTACAGATGATTTTTTCGCTAAGGCCTTTTCAGCTGCCGAAACCTTCACCAATACCTCAACCTTGCCGCCCGCTTTTTCCACCGCGTCAATAGCCGCCTTGGATGCGCCAGCAACGGAGAAACTGACCTTCGAAGTCAATTCGCCCTTTGCGAGCAAACGAACGCCATCTTTCCCGCCACGTGCAAGGCCAGCGGCCTGAAGCACCGCGTGGTCGACCACGGCTTTGATGTCGATCTTCTTCGCATCGATAAACTTCTGGATCATGCCGAGGTTTACTTCGGCGTGGTCCTTGGCGAAGATATTGTTAAAGCCGCGCTTTGGAATACGCATATGAAGTGGCATCTGGCCACCTTCAAATCCGTTGATGGAAACACCTGAACGGCTGGTTTGACCTTTTTGGCCGCGACCCGAGGTTTTACCTTTGCCCGAACCGATACCACGGCCAACGCGCATACGACGATGGCGTGCGCCTTCGTTGTCTTTAATGTCATTCAATTTCATGTCGTGCACTCGCTTTCGCTTTAATTCGCGCTGATGTTGTTAGTCCTGAATTTGGACCATGTGCCGAACCGTTTGGATCATACCACGGACTTCGGGGGTGTCTTCGATCTCGACAATGCGGTTCATCTTTTCAAGGCCCAAGCCCTTCAAAGTTGCCCGCTGAGAAGCAGGACGACGGATCGGCGAACCGGTCTGTTTGATTTTAATCTTCGCCATATCGATTACTCCGCAATAGCTTCGGCGTCGGCTTCAGCTGTTTTGCTGCCACCGCGACCAAGAAGGTCAGCGATTTTCTTACCGCGACGCTGCGCAACCGACTTGGGGCTGGTCTGTTCAGACAAGGCCGCAAAGGTCGCACGAATCATGTTATATGGGTTCGACGTGCCGACCGACTTGGTCACAACGTCCGCAACGCCAAGGCTTTCGAAGACAGCGCGCATTGGGCCACCTGCGATGATGCCGGTACCTGCTGGAGCCGAACGCAAAGTTACCTTGCCAGCGCCGAAATGGCCCTTGCCGTCATGATGCAACGTACGACCATCTTTCAAGGCGACGCGGATCATCGACTTCTTCGCAGCAGCAGTTGCCTTGTTGATGGCTTCTGGAACTTCGCGCGCCTTGCCATGTCCAAAGCCCACGCGGCCCTGACCATCGCCGACTACGACGAGTGCGGCAAAACCAAAGCGCTTACCGCCCTTAACCGTTTTAGAAACACGGTTGATGTGAACGAGCTTTTCAATCGTGCCATCGTCTTCTTCTTGCGCAGGACGACGATCATTGTTGTTACGACCACGGCCACCGCCGCTGTTGCCACCACGATTGTCACCGCCACCGCGACCACCACGTCCACGACGTTGGCCTTCGGCTGCGGCTGCTTCAGGTGCTGCGCCATCAGTGACGGGAGCAGTGCTATCAGTGTTTTCAGCCATCATTAGAACTCCAATCCGCCTTCGCGCGCTGCATCAGCAAGCGCTTTGACGCGACCGTGAAACAGGAACCCGCCACGATCAAATACCACGCTGGAAATGCCAGCCTTCTTGGCAGCTTCGGCTACCCGCTTGCCAACATCAGCCGCAGCTTCAGTTGTCGAGCCGTTCTTCGCCTTCACGTCCTTGTCGAGAGTCGAGGCAGACGCAATGGTCGAGCCCTTCGAATCGTCAATGACTTGTGCGTAGATGTGACGGCCAGTGCGGTGCACGGAAAGACGAGGACGTCCAGCAACCTGCGCACGCAATTTCGAGCGAACGCGCTGACGGCGACGTGCAAAGAGAGACAGTTTTGCCATTATTTCTTCTTCCCTTCCTTGCGGAAGATATATTCGCCGCGGTACTTGATGCCCTTGCCCTTATATGGCTCTGGCTTCCTCCAGCGACGGATTTCGGCAGCAACCTGCCCAACCT
>JANPKN010000053.1:0-3764 GCA_031426075.1 Sphingomonadaceae bacterium | reverse complement strand
TTTTTCAGGTCGGTGACGTCCGCGACCCCGTGCGTGTTGACGAGGAAATCGGCCAACTGGCTATGCGCGGAATACAGCCGCGAATAAAAGGGCGGGCGGTACATGCGGTTCTCTTGACCAATGACGGCGCGCTCCGCTTCGAGTTCCCAAATATCGTAGTTGACGCTTGCTTCGGGTGACAGGTCCGCGCGATTGAAAGTGGCCTTCATCCGCGCTACGCTGGCCTGCCGCCATTTGACCATGTCGGCAGCGGCCTTATCACCAATGTCATTCCAGAGGTCGCCGCCTTCTTTCATTCCCAAGCGCGTGGCAACTTGCGGCTGTGTTTTCAGAAATTCGCTGAATTCCGCGTCGAGAAATGCCGTCAAACGCGCATCTTCGCTTGCTACTATGACGGGCGCGGCGGGTGTCTGCGCATGCACCGCTGCGGTTGGTAAAATGGCACTCGCGATCGCGGCTGCGACGCTGGTCATTAGATATTTTTTCATAAAATCTCCACTCCTGTTGTTCTAGTCCTATGCGGTAGGCCTGCTTTAGTGAAGCGAATTTGATTCAGCTTATTTACCCTGTGCAGTCAATGTGGATGCCGACGGCTGACTCCATGAACACGGGTGTTGAGACTATGTTTCGCTTGCGCAAACGTTGCGGGCACGGCGTTTGGTCCCGCAACGAAGCCCGATAGGTTGATGGTACTTTTAGCTGTCCGTTGCAGGCGTGAACTCAATCTGCGCAGCAGCGGCACCCGACATGATGAAGCCGATTGGCCGTTCGGTCTCTTCCTGTAGATGCGCGATGATGCTTGCAGTGCGCGCGAGCAACGAAATGCCTTTCAGTGCCGCCAAGGGGAAGCCGACATCAAGCATGACTGCCGGGATCGCGCCATTCACGTTGATCGGCAAGGGCCGTCCAATCGCGTCAGGCAACACGTCGCGAATGGCGTAAAGCATCCCTATATGTTTGCCGATTATTCCATGCTCTTCGGCCAGACGCAGCAACAGGTTCGCGCGCGGGTCGCCATCGGAATGCTGCGGATGGCCAAAGCCCGGGATTGGTTTTTTCTCGGCACGCAGCGCGTTAATCTTAGCTTTGGCAATGTCAGCGGCGTTCGCGCCCTCGGCTTCAGATGCCTCAACACATTCGGCGTAGAAACGGCCAGCAACCTCAGCGCTGCCCAATACGACGCTGCCACAACCCAACAAGCCGGCCGCGACGGCGCCATGGAATGCCTCGGGCGCTGCCGCATAAGTCATGCGCGATGCGACAACGCTCGGGACCAAGCCATGCTCGGCAATTGCCGCAAGCACGGCGTTGCAGAAGAATAATTGCGTCGGCGTAGGCAGCGTTCCGGTGACGAGCATCCAGAAATAGCTGGTGAAATCGATTTTGCCGATCACGTCTTCGCACAAATCCAGACCACGTACGTTGATGCTGTGGGCATCCGACGTGCAGATAGATGTGAAAGGTGCGTCTTGTTTGCCGATGCGCATAGCTGCTCCATATTTCGAATTTCGAAGTTGATTTCGTTATTCGAATTTTCTACGGTGAAGTCAAGTCTGGAGACATATAATGGCAAAGCCGCTCAGCAATATCACCGTTCTTGAAATGGGGACGTTTATCACGGGGCCTGCGGCGGGTATGCTGCTTGCGGACCTTGGCGCCACGGTCATCAAGATCGAGCAGCCAAAGGTCGGTGACCCGTTTCGCGCGTTTCGCGGTGCATTGTATAGTCCCCATTTCCAGACATATAACCGCAACAAGAAAAGTATCACGTTGGACACAAGGCTGCCCGAGGATCTGGCAGTGTTTGATGCAATGCTGGCGAAAGCCGATGTCTTTATCCAGAATTTTCGTCCCGGCGTAGCGGACAAGATCGGCGTTTCGGCGTCGCGTCTGCAAGGGCTGAACCCTCGGCTGGTATATGCGTCCATATCGGGATTTGGTACGGAAGGCCCGGACCGTGACAGGCCTGCTTTCGATACCGTTGCCCAGGCGGTAAGTGGCTTTCTTCGGTTGTTGGTTAACCCTGTCCATCGCCGCGTAGTTGGGCCAGCTTTGGCTGACGCGACTACGGGGTTTTATGCGGCTTATGGTGTCTTGGCCGCACTTTACGAACGCGAACGCACGGGCAAAGGCCGACTGGTCGAAACATCGATGTTCGAATCCATGGCGCATTTCAACCTCGATGACTTCACACATTATTTCTCCGATAATCAGATCATGGGCCCATATAGCCGTCCAAATGTGTCGCAATCTTATGTATTTGAATGTTCTGATGAAGCATGGATTGCCTTGCATATGTCTTCACCGCCAAAGTTCTGGGAAAATCTGGCCACCGCTGTGGGCCAACCCGATATGCTGAGCTTGCCGATGTTTGAAAGCCGTGAGGCGCGTATTGCAAATTATGAGAACGTCATTGGCTTTTTGGCACCAATCTTCAAAACGCGTGATCGCCAGACATGGTGCGATATCTTGCGCGAATTGGAAGTGCCGCACGCACCTGTGAATACTTCACAAGAGGCAATTGAGTCCGAACAGGCAAAGGCGCTTCAGCTGTGTATCGAGGATCCCAATGGCCCGCATGGTGTGTTCCGGACCATTAGATCGCCCGTGACTTTCGACGGCGAACGTGCTCTGGACGTGACTGCGCCGCCAGTGCTGGGCGCACATGATGAAGAGCTGGTTGCACCGCTGAGAAGGACTTTAGAAAGGTCGGATTGATGGCTAAGATCGAGAAAGACCCCGAGTATCTTTCGACACTCGAACGGGGTCTTTCCGTATTACGGGCCTTTGACGACAAACATCCCGAAATGCGCTTGAGCGAGGTCGCTGCGGTCACTGGCCTCAGCCCTGCGGTGGCGCGGCGTTGCCTCAATACGCTTGTAGCCTTGGGTTATGTGGCGCAGCATGACCGGAACTTCTTGCTCCGGCCTGAGGTGCTGGCCTTTGGCTCGGCCTTTCATTCGTCGATGCATCTTGAGCAAGTTTGTGTTCCGCCGCTGCAAGGCTTGCGCGACGAAACCGGCGACAGTGCGTCGATGGCATCGCTGGCCGGCAAAGACATCTTATATCTCGCACATGTCTCGACCAATCGCCGCATCCGGTTGGGGGTCAACGTCGGCACGCGCTTTCCGGCGCATGCAACGTCGATGGGAAAAGCGATCCTAGCGTTCCTACCCGACGCGGACATTGACGCGTTTCTGGCAAGCGCGCCATTTGAAAAGTTCACAGAGCATACAGTCACTGCGGCGGAAGCGATGCGGGCTCGGCTAAAGCAAATTCGGGAAAATGGTTACGATTCCGCGTTTGACGAACTCGACTTCGGCATTGTTTCGGTTGCCGTGCCCATCTTTGATGCATCACGGCGGCCAATCGCTGCTGTCAATTGCTCGACTTCGACGACGCGCATTTCACAGGAAGAGCTGATTGCATCACGCCTGCCTTTGCTGCGCGAAGCTGCTGCCGAGATTGAATCTGCCCTCCGGAGATTTCCGTCATTGGCAATCGCACTACAGGCCGACCCGGCCTCATAAAAATTCGCATATCGAACTTGACTTCGATTTTCGAACGATTTAACACCCTGTGATACGCTTCGGTGATAGAAGGCGTTCGACATGATCCGGGGAGGATGAAAAATGGCAATTCAGTCTGCGAAATGGGCTTCTGCAGCCTTAATAACTTTGATGGCATCTGCAGCAGTGCCAAGCATTGCGTATGCGCAGGATGCGACCGCCGAAGATGCGCCTCAGGAAATCGTTGTAAGCGCG
>JANPKN010000052.1:0-4249 GCA_031426075.1 Sphingomonadaceae bacterium | reverse complement strand
CGGTCAAGGCACGCCACTGGGCGAGAGGTGTGGAAGCTTTTCGGTGTCTGCACCAACCGGTGATGGTGAAAGGCAAGCTCGCTCAGTGCGCCTTTGTCCGACCATTGGTTGAAGTCGCCCATAATCACCGTTGGCATATAGCGCGGACTGGCATCAATCGCAGCGAGCAACGCGCGAATTTGCTTGCGCCGCCACAGGCCCGACAGATCGAGATGCACGCCAATGACACGTAGCGGGTGCCCGTCCACTGAAAGCTCCGCCATCACAGCGCCGCGTGGTTCAAGCGTTGGCATATCGATGGGCTGGGCATGGCGGACCTCGATCCCCTTGCGGATCAAAATCGCATTGCCGTGCCAGCCAATCGCAGCGGGGCGAAAGTTCAGCGGCACCGGCACATAAGGCGAATCCGCCTCAAGCATCGCCAAGGGAATTGCGCTGACCCGCGCGCCAAAACGGCGATCGACCTCTTGCAGCGCAACAATATCAGCGTCGATTTCATTGAGCACCGACAAGATGCGCGCCGGGTTACGGCGCTGGTCGAGCCCCACCGCTTTACGGATATTATAGGTCGCAACCTTGATCGCGTGGCTCATGAAATTGTCACGCCGTTAATTCGCTGGGCCAAAAAACCGGTCGGTGGGACGCGTTGGCAAGCCGTCAATGCTGCGTGTACGCTTTTTCGTTTTGGCGACCCAGCCCACCGGGTCTGATTGCGCATGATATTTGGTCAGCGTGTCGCGCTCGCGTTCGAACGCCATGAATGGCACACCCCAGCCGCAACTGCCCTGCACGCTCTCGACATCGATCAGGAATATCTGGCGCGTGCCCGGCAATATCGTGAAGTGCGCGGACAGTGCTTCCCATTCGGCGTCCTGCGGCAAGACCGCTCGGCCCGTGCCATAGATGCGCAAGATTAATGCCGGACGGTCGAAGTCGCAGAACATGATCGTGATGCGTCCGTCGGCCGCCAGATGCGCGTGGGTTTCATTGCCTGATCCACCCAAGTCGAGATAGGCCACACGCGATGGTGACAGCACGCGGAACGAGTCATATCCCTTCGGCGACAGATTTATCCGCCCGTCCGCCGCCGCAGTCGCGACGAAGAACACCGGCTGCTTGCCGATCATCTGAATCTGTTTGTCGGTGAGCGTATCGGTGAAATCGGACATGCGCCGGTTTTGACGCATTAACCGGACAAGCGCAACCTAACAGGTGGTACCGGGTATCGGAATGCCCAACGGCCCCTTGCATTTCTTTTTCGGACGCGGCTCGGAAGAACTATCCGGCCTGGCGCCCATGCTGCCCATATCCCCCATTCCGGTCATGAAACTGCTGAACGCACGAAAGCGGACTTTTGCCGTCCAGTCGATATTCCATGCAATCTTGGGGTCAGCAGGCTTTGGCGGAAAGGCAAAATTCTCTTCAGGGCCAAAGGCGTTCATGCCGCCGAACATCATTCCACCTGCCGCCGCTTTGGCTTCCGCCGGAATTGCGCAATTGGTTTGCGACGGCGGCATCACATTTTTTGCGGCGATCTGTCGCATCACTTCGGCAGGAGAAAGCCAGTCCATCCCAACCCCTGAATCGCGATTACTGGCCGATGTCCACATGACCATATCGCCGCCATTACCCGCACGCTCCATGCCGCCCATCGCCCATGCGGCATAGCCCGTTGCGGTGGGCACTGCGTTCCAGTTGAGGTTGATCGCCGCACCCTGATCCGACGGGTTCACTTGCAATGAGGCCATAAAATCATTGACCACTGCAAATTTGATCTCGGGTGTGAACACGCTTGCGATGCGGTGTTCGCCGCGCAGCGACGAACCCGAACGCGGTTGCTTGCCGCTTTGCCCATTTGGCCACCAAGCCGCGTTGGTATCGCGCGTATTCGCCATGGCAGCCTGGTAGCCCCGCATCTGCGCGGGCATATTTGCAGGCATTTGCGCCGTGGGCAATTTGGCAAAATCGATAATGAAGGGCTGGCCCTTGGGCGCGTTCACATGGCAGCCCCAGAACATCAGCAACCGTCCCTTGGGCTTTTCCATTGGCATCGCATCTTCGCGGCGTTCCGGCTTGGATGGTTTTTCAGGCGAGTCACCAATCAACGGAACAGATTTCCCCATTTTGGCGATTGGCAGGAAGAAATGATCGGCGCGCTCTGGTTGCTGCGGCGCGGGCGTCGTCGACGTCAGGCGCAGGTCAAGCAGGTAATTGTCGCTTTTGCCGCCGCCAAGCAGACTGCCCAAGCCGCCGCCCATAATTGCCCCCATGCCAAAGCCGGACATGGTTGACACATCCATGGCATAGGTCGCCTTTGGACCAGTGGTTTTCTGGGCAGAGCCGGGAACGGTCGCAATCGCGGCGGTGATGGCGGCAAGGGATGCAAATCGAAGCGCATTTCGCATGGTCAAATCTCCTCATGATCCGGAAATCCAAATTCCGGCGGATGAGCGACCTGCTTCTTGTTATGCCGAGAGCATATGCCTGTTAAAAAATCGACGCAAGTGTTACCATTTATGGCCCGCAGCGACGGCTTCCGCCTCGCCTGCGCGGTCGCGGCGGCCCAGCACAATGTTGCGGTGGGGAAAGCGTCCGAACCTTTCAATCATCGCCTGATGGTCAAGCGCAAATTGCGTCAGCCGCTCGTCTCCCAAAGCGCTGATGAGCCGAACCGATTCGCGTTGGTCGGCCGCATTTTCGCTATGTTCGAAGGGCAGATAGAGAAACAGGCGTTCGTTCTTGCCAAGTCCCCCATCCAGACCGCGCGCGACACTTTCGCGGGCAATGGCAAGCGCTATGTGGTCCGTCGCAAAGGTTTCGGCATCGCCGCGAAAGGCATTGCGCGGGACCTGATCAAACAGGATAATCGCCGCCAGCGCCGTTTGTGCGTCGCCAAGGAACGCTTCCACCGGCTGGCTGCGCAGCGCCTCGCGCCAACCGGCAAAATTGTCGGTAACGGCTTGATCGAAATCGGGCCCACCGCCGAACCAGTCGGCATCTGCATGTTCTTCAAACCAGAAACGCAGCAATGTCGCCGCCCAGTCGGCGGGCGGCATCGCTAAATCAACGTCCTCGTCTTCTTCGTCGTTCATCACCCTGCCGTGCCACCTACAGTCAGCGCGCTGACCAATGTCGTCGGTTGGCCTACACCGGCTGGCAGGCTTTGCCCCGCCTTGCCGCACACGCCTACGCCTTCATCAAGCGCCATGTCGTTGCCAAGGCCGATGACCTTGTTCAACACGGTTGGACCATCGCCGATCAATGTCGCGCCCTTGATAGGGTCGCCAAGCTTGCCATCCTTGACCAGATAGGCCTCGGTGCAGCTGAACACGAATTTGCCCGACACGATGTCGACCTGCCCGCCGCCGAAGCTTTTGGCGAAGATGCCGTTTTTCACACGGCTGAGCAGTTCGGCAGGATCATCATTGCCGCTGCGCATGAAGGTGTTGGTCATGCGTGGCATCGGCGTATGGGCAAAGCTTTCGCGGCGGCCATTGCCGGTGGGCTCGACACCCATCAGACGGGCATTCATCCGGTCCTGCATATAAGCGCGCAAAATGCCGTCTTCGATCAGGACATTTTCCTGCGTTGGCGTGCCTTCATCATCGATCGACAGCGACCCGCGCCGGTTCAGCATCGTGCCGTCATCAACAACCGTGACCCCGAGCGCGGCAACGCGCTGACCGATCTTGCCGGAAAAGGCGCTGCTGCCCTTGCGGTTGAAGTCGCCTTCAAGGCCATGGCCAACCGCCTCGTGCAACAGCACGCCGGGCCAGCCGGGTCCAAGCAAGACGGTCATTTCACCGGCAGGCGCCGCGACCGAACGCAGGTTGGTCAGCGCCTGCGCAAGCGCGACATCGATCGCATGTTCCCATTCATGTTCTTCAAACAATTTGTCGTAGAGATAGCGCCCGCCAAACCCGTAGCTTCCGGTTTCGCGGCGTTCGCCGTCTTGCGCCACGATGCCGACATTCAGGCGCACCAAAGGCCGTACATCGGTTGCGACAAAGCCATCGGCGCGGACGATCTCGATCACGCTCCAGCTACCCGAAAGGCTCACGCTGACTTGCGCCACACGCGGGTCACGCGCACGGGCAGCGGCGTCGATCTGCTGACAAAGCGCAACCTTTTGCGCGAACGGCACCAACTCAAGCGGATTGCCGTCGGTGTACAGATGCCGGTTATTTTTGCGCGGTGGCGGTGCAGGCTGGTCCTTGGCAGGATCCAGCAGCTTCAGCGTTTCACCCGC
>JANPKN010000051.1:0-20849 GCA_031426075.1 Sphingomonadaceae bacterium | reverse complement strand
TGCGCGCGCAGCCATTGATTGAAGCGACACTGCAGCAGGAGGAAACGCAGTTCCGCCGCACGCTCGACAAGGGTATAAAATTATTGGACGAAGCGACCGCAGGTATGATGCCCGGCGACATTTTGGCTGGCGACACCGCGTTCAAGCTCTACGACACTTATGGCTTCCCATATGACCTGACCGAAGATGCGTTGCGTGCGCAAGGTTTCGGCATTGATCAGGATGGTTTCGAAACCGCCATGAACAATCAAAAAGCCATGGCGCGTGCGGCATGGAAGGGTTCAGGCGCCAAGGCATCGGACGATGTATGGTTCGATATTGCCGAACGCGTAGGCGCAACCGAATTCACGGGTTATGCCGCGAGCGAAGGCGAGGGGCAGGTTGTTGCGCTCGTCAATGACGGCATCGAAGTGCAATCGGCTGTTGCCAACGACACGGTCACGGTCATTACAAACCAAACACCGTTTTATGGCGAGAGCGGCGGCCAGATGGGCGACGCTGGGGTTATCTATAGCAGTAACATGCGTGGTGAGGTGACGGACACAGCAAAGCCCCTTGGCCGTCTGCATGCGCATCAGGTCACTATCGGAACCGGAGAGATCAAAGTCGGCGACTTCGTTACGCTGAAGATCGACACTGAACGCCGTGACGCGTTACGCGCCAACCATAGCGCTACGCATTTGCTGCATGCATCGCTACGCCACCGGTTGGGCGGCCATGTGACGCAAAAGGGCAGTATGGTTGCGCCTGACCGTCTGCGCTTTGACTTTTCCCACAATAAGGCCGTTACAGCAGAAGAAATCGCTCTTGTTGAAGCCGATGTGAATGCGCAAATTCGTGGCAATCAGGCCGTGACCACGCGGTTGATGACGCCCGATGACGCGGTCGCCGCTGGGGCGCTTGCGTTGTTCGGTGAGAAATATGGCGACGAGGTCCGCGTTCTTACCATGGGTAAAAATGATGACGCGCATTACTCCGTCGAATTGTGTGGCGGCACGCATGTCAACGCATTGGGCGACATCGCTTTGTTCACCATCGTTTCTGAAGGTGCAGTTGCAAGCGGTATTCGCCGCATTGAGGCGCTGACGGGAGAGGCTGCACGCTTGTGGCTGGTTGGGCGTGAAACGCAATTGAAGAACGTCGCTGCGATTTTGAAAACTGCGCCGGACGAAGTTGCCGTGCGCATCGAAACGCTGATGAGCGAGCGCAAGCGGATGGAGAAGGAGCTGTCCGAGGCAAAGACCGCGCTCGCCCTGTCAGGTGGCGGTGGTCCGAAGGCAGAAGCCGAACAAATCGGTGATGTCACTTTCATGGGTCAAGTTATTGCAGGTATAGAGCCAAAGGCACTGCGTGGTCTCGCGGACGACCAGATGAAGGCCATCGGCACTGGCATCGTCGCCATCATTGCCGCGAATGAAAACAGCAATACCGTAGTAGTTGCTGTCTCGCCTGCATTGCATGGCACCATCACTGCACCTGACCTTGTTCGCGCGGCGACTAAGGCCATGGGTGCTCAAGGTGGTGGTGGACGTCCTGACATGGCGCAAGGCGGCGGTCCTGCTGGCGCTGAATTGGCGCAAGCTGCGTTGGATGCGATTAGGACGAAGATCGCCGGTTAAGAGGTAAGTTTCAGCTTGGGGGCTTCATCAAGGCCTCCGGCTTCCTTTATCTGCCGCCGGAATTCGTCCCGCTTTTCGTGAATTGACGCGATCACTGGGCCCATGGCGACGCCAAGATCGACGAGCACCGCTTCCGACAATTGAAGCGAGCTTTCGAGCGTTTCCGGCACGGCATCGGTTGCGCCGGCTTGATATAATCGCGCAGCATGATCTGCGTCACGGGCGCGCGCGACGATTGTGATATCCGGCAACCATTGCCGAACGCGTTTGACGATATGTTCGGCAAGCACGGGTTGATCCATGGTGAGGATGAGCGCCTTTGCATGGCCCAAGCTTAATTTGTCCAAGGTTTCAGGCCGCGAGATGTCGCCGAAGATAACCTTGTAACCCGCACGCCGCGCGGCCGTTACCGCGTCCACATTAGACTCAACCGCAACATAGGGCTGGCCGTGGGTTGTCAGCATGTCGGCGACCAATTTGCCCACCCGGCCAAAGCCGATCACCACCGTTCGCGGTTCCTGCGTCGGGTCTGTTTCGTGCATCTCTTCATCGCTTTCGCGCAGTTCCAGACGGCGGGCCATATCGTGCCCGAGGCGCGCCAATATGGGCGTGATGGTCAGGCCGATGGCTGTTGCAACCTGCCAGAAATTGACAGTGGCGCCGTCGATGATCTGCGCTGCGCCTGCTGCACCCAGTACAATAAGCGTAGTTTCCGACGGGCTTCCCATTAGGACGCCAGTTTCGGTGGCGGTTCCGGTCCGTGCGCCGTTCAGCTTTAACAGGCTTGCAGTCACCGTTGCCTTGATCAGGACAACCGCAGCTACCGCGCCGCCGAGAGCCGCCCAGTTGGCGGCAACGAAGCGCAAATCTACCTGCATGCCGATGCTGATCAGGAAAACACCCAAGGCCAGCCCTTTGAATGGCGCGGTCATGACTTCAACTTCAGTGCGATAATCGGTTTCGGCGATTAACAGTCCTGCGATCATGGCGCCGACAATCGGCGAAAGGCCGACGGCGCCGGTCGCTAGGCTTGCCACGATCACCACGAGTAAGCTGACGGAGACAAACAGCTCAGGACTTTTTGTACGGGCGGCTTGTCCGAACAGGCGCGGCAGGAAGAAACGGCCAAGTACAAGCATGGCGGCAATAACGAGGCTTCCCTGCCAGAGAACGATAACGAGGCCTTCCCAAGAATCCGCCCCTGCTTGCGGTGCCAAAGCACCGAGCACGAAAATAATCGGTACGATGGCAAGATCTTCGAAAAGTAACATTGCCAGTGCCGACTTTCCGACGGCGGAATGTGTGCCTGATATCGGCAACACCAAAGCCGTCGAGGAAAGCGCCAAGGCGATGCCGATGCCGATCGCCGCGGTCGCACCATAGCCAAATAAATATAGGCCCGCGGCGATGATGAGGCCAGCGCCAAACAACTGCGCTGCGCCAACGCCGAACACCAAGCGCCGTATTTTCCATAATCTGCGGAAGGACAGTTCAAGGCCGATGGAAAATAACAACAAGATAATGCCATATTCGCCGATTGGGCCAATGCTCTCCGTATCGGTTATCGTAAACCATTCGAGCAGTGGATATTGATTAACGAGGCTACCCAGACCCATTGGTCCAACGAGAATGCCCACCAAAATGAAGCCGATAACGGGCGTGATGCGAAACCGCGCGAAGGCAGGGATGACGATGCCGGCTGCGCCGAGAATGACGAGCAGATCGCTAATGCCTTCGGTTTGTAATTCACCTGCCATGGCCTCCTTTTACGCAGATGCAGCATAAGAAGGGAAGGGCGGGGCAATAAAAAAGCGCGGGAGTCGGCCCCCGCGCTTAATTGTCTTCAAATGCGACGGGATTTACATCCAGCTGCCCATTTTGACTTCGAGGTTGGCGCGAACCTGCTCAAAGAACTGTTCTGTGGTCATCCATGCTTGATCCGGGCCAATGAGGATCGCGAGATCCTTGGTCATGTGGCCATCTTCAACGGTCTGGATGCAGACTTCCTCGAGTGTCTCGGCAAAACGCGTAACGTCAGGTGTTTCGTCGAACTTGCCACGGAACTTGAGGCCACCGGTCCAAGCGAAAATCGACGCAATCGGGTTGGTCGACGTTGCCTTGCCCTGCTGATGCTGGCGATAGTGGCGTGTTACTGTGCCGTGTGCGGCTTCTGCTTCAACGGTCTTGCCGTCTGGCGTCATCAGGATGGAG
The DNA here is from genome assembly GCA_031426075.1 of Sphingomonadaceae bacterium. GTDB lineage: Bacteria > Pseudomonadota > Alphaproteobacteria > Sphingomonadales > Sphingomonadaceae > Sphingorhabdus_B. Next base: position 17,019 of record JANPKN010000051.1, on the reverse strand, counting down.
GTCATCAGGCCAAGCGAGCCAAAGCCCTGCGCAACTTGGTCGGATTGCACGTCACCGTCATAATTCTTGCAAGCCCAAATGAACTTGCCGGACCATTTCAGCGCCGATGCGACCATGTCGTCGATCAGACGGTGTTCGTAGACAATGCCCAATTCCTTGAACTTCTCGGCAAATTCGGCCTCGTAGATTTCTTGGAACAGGTCTTTGAAGCGACCATCATAATATTTGAGAATTGTGTTCTTCGTCGACAGATACACTGGCCATTCGCGGGTAACGCCATAGTTCAACGACGCGCGCGCAAAATCGCGGATGGAATCGTCAAGATTGTACATTGCCAACGCCACACCAGGTGAGGGGTAGCGGAAAACTTCTTCATCAATGGTCCGGCCATCGTCGCCATCCCATACAAGGCGAAGCGTGCCTGGGCCGGGGACCAGGAAATCAGTCGCGCGATATTGGTCACCGAAGGCATGGCGGCCAATGACGATTGGGTCTGTCCAACCGGGGATCAAGCGCGGCACGTTTTGAATGACGATTGGCTCACGGAAAACCACGCCGCCCAGGATGTTGCGGATGGTACCGTTTGGCGATTTCCACATTTTTTGCAGACCGAATTCTTCAACGCGGGCTTCATCGGGGGTAATTGTGGCGCACTTTACGCCGACGCCGAATTCACGGATAGCGTTAGCGGAATCGACGGTGACCTTGTCATTGGTCTTGTCGCGATATTCCATACCAAGATCGTAATATTTCAAATCGATATCGAGATACGGCAAAATGAGTCGCTCGCGAATCCACTCCCAGATGATCCGCGTCATTTCGTCGCCATCAAGCTCGACGACCGGGTTTTTGACCTTAATTTTTGCCATGGCAGAAAGCACTTTCCATATGGGAGATTTGAGTGTTGAGCGGTGCCATAGCAAAGTCTGCCATATGTTCAACTGCCTCCCCGACATTGTCTGAAAATGGCTGAAATGCCATCTTAGGTTGTAAGATGGCGGCGCATCCCCTAGCTAGGCCAAATGAGCAGACAAGAATTGACAAACCGGGGTACCGGGGTGGCGAAATGGTCATTTCCACCCGTCCACCCTGAGGGCCGCAAGTTCGGACTTATCGCCGGGGGTATAACCCTCTTTTTCGCTTTCATGGCCTGGGAAACGCTGGCTTGGCCGATGGCGGCTGTAACTGTTTGGACATTGGCGTTCTTCCGTGATCCTGCGCGGGCTACACCGATTGAAGATCGGTTTATCGTCGCACCCGCCGACGGTCTCGTCACATTGATCGAAAAAGTCCCGCCGCCGCTTGAACTGCGCGGACCAGATGGTCTGGGTGATCAGCCCATGACTCGCGTGTCGATCTTCATGAGCGTATTTGACGTGCACATCAACCGCACGCCAATACGCGGAACAATCAAGCGCGTTGTGTATATTGCGGGCAAATTCCTCAACGCTGATCTGGATAAGGCCAGCGAAGAAAATGAACGTCAGCATTTCCTTGTGGAACGCAGCGATGGTGTTCGCATCGGCTTTACGCAGATTGCTGGCTTAGTTGCGCGCCGCATCGTCGCGTTCGTCAAGGAAGGCGATAGCGTCGCCAATGGGCAGCGCGTTGGCCTAATCCGCTTTGGCAGCCGCGTTGACGTATATTTGCCGCATGGCACGTCGTCGCGCGTCATCAAGGGCCAGCGTTGCGTTGCTGGTGAAACGGTTCTCGCTGAAATCGGTGTTGACCAGGACCTGATAGCTGTCGCGCATTGATGGAAACGCATTCCTCCCGTCCTGGAATATCCTTACGGGCTCTTGCGCCTAACGCTGTAACTGCGCTTGCGCTTTGCACTGGATTGTCGGGCGCATGGTTTGCGATGCAGGGCCGCTGGGAAAGTGCTGTAGCTGCGATCGTAATTGCTGGCGTGCTTGACGCCATGGACGGCCGCATTGCGCGGATGCTGAATGGCGAAAGCCGTTTTGGCGCTGAACTGGACTCGCTGTCTGACGTGATCGCGTTTGGGGCTACTCCTGCCTTGGTCATGTATATGTGGGTCATGCAGGACATGCCGCGCTTTGGCTGGACCATATCGGTGTTCTTCGTACTTTGTGCCGCGCTTCGTCTGGCGCGGTTTAACGCCCGTATCGACACCGAAAACCAACCGCATAAGTCCGCTGGCTTTAACACAGGCGTTCCGTCGCCTCCTGGTGCCGCTCTGGCTTTGCTACCGATGATGATCTGGTTTGAAACTGGAGCAGACTGGGTCCGCGATTATCGCTTTCTTGCCCCATGGTTGTTGTTGTGCGCGCTGTTGATGATTTCCAATGTCGCGACCTATAGCTGGTCGTCGATTAAGGTGCGGCGCAGTTTGCGTTTTATGGCGCTGGCAGCGGTTGGCTTGTTTGCAGCCACTTTAGTGGCGGCTCCATGGGTCGCACTGATTGGCGCAGGCGTCATTTACGCCGGGCTGCTGCCCTTCAGCATGATGAGCTATGCCCGCGTAAAGAAGTCGCAACGGAACCTCTCCGAAGCCACTTGACCTCCGCCCTGCACGGGCTATGTTCCAGTTTCGTTCTTTTTTGGGAGGTGGCCGTTGGAGCCGTTGATCGTCGTTGTCATTGTCGTGCTTGCCTTATTGGGTGGGCTAGCCCTTGGATGGTTCGCCGGCGGCCGCGCTGGCAAAACCGGAGCGGAAACGACGGCCCAGTTGCGGGCCATGCTGGATCAGGTGGTTGTTGAACGTGACAGCGCCAAGGACCGCCTGGCGCGGCTTGAAACAAGTCTGGAAGAACGCGAGCGAAGCTTTGATGAGCAGATCGCGGCGCTTGGCGACGCAAAGGAAAATCTGTCTGCACAATTTGGCGAAATTGGGCAGAAGCTGTTGGGCGAAGCACAAGCTGCGTTCTTGCAACGCGCCGATGAACGTTTCCATCAAGCTGGCGAGAAAAATGAGGAGCGGCTCAAGCAACTTCTGGGCCCAGTGGGCGACAAGCTGAAAGCGTATGAAGAGCAGGTCGGCAAGATCGAGAAAGACCGGACGGAGGCTTATGGTGACCTGAAGGGCCTGATCGGCGAAATGCGCTTGGGGCAAGAACGGGTATCGAGCGTCGCGTCGGGCCTTATGAACTCTTTGCGCAATGCGCCCAAGGCACGCGGACGTTGGGGCGAGCAGCAGTTGAAGAACGTCCTCGAAAGCTGCGGTCTGTCCGAACATGTCGATTTCGATCTGGAAACGAGCATTGATGTCGGCGACGGCCTGCGCCTGCGGCCCGACGCCGTGATCCATGTGCCGGGTGGGCGTACTTTGGTGATTGACGCCAAGGTGTCGTTGAATGATTATCAGGACGCGTTTGCCTCAGTGGACGATGATGTCCGCGCGGTGGCTATGACGCGCCACACGCAATCGATGAAAAATCACATAGATGGCTTGTCGCGCAAGGCCTATTGGGACCAGTTTTCCGAAGCGCCCGATTATGTCATCATGTTCGTCCCGGGCGAGCATTTCCTCGCAGCGGCGTTGGAGCATGATCCACAGTTGTGGGACTTCGCCTTTGATAAGAAGGTACTGTTGGCCACGCCTACGAACCTAGTAGCAATTGCGCGAACCGTCGCTAGCGTTTGGCGTCAAGAAGGGCTGGCGCGCGAAGCGAAGCAAATTGGCGCGCTAGGCAAGGAAATGCATGATCGGATTGCGGTTGCGGCGCAGCATCTTAAGTCGGTTGGCAGCGGACTGTCGTCGGCGGTGAATAACTACAATAAATTTGTCGGCAGCTTCGAACGCAATGTTATCTCAACGGGCCGGAAGTTCGCTGATCTCAATATCGAAACGGGCAAGCGCGAATTAGAGGAGGTTCCCTTGGTCGAGGCTCTACCGCGTTATGGCGACAGTGAAACCGCACCGCCAATTGCCGATCAGCGCGAAGCCTCCGCGTGAGTCGTAGCGAGTTTAGGCGCGCCTAAACTGGTTCAATACCTCATAGGCCATCACCGCGGTCGCGACCGCGGCATTTAAGCTGTCAGCTTTGCCTCGCATGGGCATCTTAACAAGCAGGTCGCATTCGGCTTCATATTCATCCGGCAGGCCCTGTGCCTCATTGCCCGTCAAAATGAAGCATGGCGCGCTGTAACGGGCGGTCTGGTAATCGGTATCCGTTTGAAGGCTCGTGCCAACCAGTTGGCCTTCGCCTGCGCGCAACCAAGCGGTGAATTCCTCCCACCGGCATTGAACCACCTTTTGAGTGAAAATCGCGCCCATGCTCGCGCGGACGGATTCGACGGAAAATGGGTCAGTGCAATCATCAATTAGAATGAGTCCGCCTGCGCCAACGGCATCACCCGTTCGTAACATTGTGCCAAGATTGCCGGGGTCACGCATCGATTGCGCCACAAGCCATATTGGCGCGGTGCTACGGTCAACATCCGCCAAAGCGGTTCCATGGTCGCGATAAACGCCGACCACGGCCTGGGCGTTATCCTTGCCTGACAGCTTCGCCATGATGTCGGCGGTCGTTTCGATGACATCACCGCCATTGTCGAGAACCTCTGCCTCCAGCATGACTTCAAGGTCATGTACCGGCCGGTCTTTCACGCGAAACAGCATTTCAGGAAGGAACCCAGCCTCCCGCGCTTCGGTCATGATGCGCAGACCCTCGGCAAGGAAAAGGCCAGCGCGCTTGCGTAGTTTCTTTTCCCGAAGTCCGCGGATCTCTTTTAGCAACGCATTGGAAAATCCGGTGATCTCACGGCGCATCAGTCTTCGCCGAAACCGTCAACAACAAGTCCTACCAGCTTATCCAACGCAAGTTCTGCCTGATCGCCTTCGACATGGATGATGATCTCGCTGCCCTTGGCTGCGCCGAGCATCATTAGACCCATGATAGAGGTTCCGGTTACCGACTGGCCATCCTTCTCGACATGCACCTTGATGCCTTCAGGCAAGCGGCTCACGAAAGTCACGAATTTCGCGCTGGCGCGGGCGTGGAGGCCCTTGACGTTGACGATGGTGACAGAGCGGCTGATCCGCGTCATCGCGACGCCTCAAGCACTTCGGAGGCGACGCTGATATACTTGCGACCAGCTTCACGTGCGGCCGCTACGGCTTCTTTCACATCAAGATTTTTGCGGGCGCTGTCCAACCGGATGAGCATCGGCAAGTTAACACCTGCGATGACCTCGACCCGGCCGCTGTCGAGCAACGATATGGCAAGGTTGGATGGCGTCCCCCCGAACAAGTCAGACAAGATGATGACTCCTTTGCCGGTGTCGACCTGCTTGATGGCAGCTGCGATCTCGTGACGACGCGCTTCCATGTCATCATGGGGTCCGATGCAGATCGTGGCCACGTCCTTTTGCGGACCAACGACATGTTCAAGCGCGACGAGAAACTCGTTCGCGAGTTTACCATGCGTGACTAAAATCAAACCAATCATGTGCTTTTATTGTCCTGTCGCGACGTATTTCTGTTTGCGCCGTTAGCAGGCTCCTCAAGCGCGTCAATCGGTCTTGACGTCAGATCGCGATGCGCAACCGTGAGCACAAAGCCATCTTCGCGCAACCAATTACCAAATATTTCCGCAACATGCACTGACCGGTGACGCCCACCTGTGCACCCAAAAGCTATATTGATATATGCCTTGCCCTGCGCATCGTAGAGCGGCAGCAGGAAACGCAGCAAATCGCGGATCTTCTGCATGGCCTCGTCATATTTCGGATCTGCGGAAACATATTCGGCAACCGCTGCGTCCATTCCGGTCATGGGTCGCAATTCGCTGTCCCAGTGCGGGTTGCGTAGAAACCGTAAGTCAAAGACCAGATCAGCATTGTGGGGAACACCGCGCGAAAAACCGAAGCTGGATACGGTGATCGTCGAATGCGGCGAAGTTTCGCTGGTGAACCGTTCGCGAATGGCTTGCTGCAAATCATGCGCCGACAGCTTGCTTGTATCGACCACCGTTTCCGCCCAACGGCGGAATGGCTCCATCAAGTTTCGGTCAATGGCAATGCCGTCCATTGCGGGACGATCCTGCGCCATGGGATGACGGCGACGGGTTTCGGCGTAGCGGCGCTCAATTTCAACGCCAGCGCAATCGAGAAACAATGTAAGTATCTCAAGATTGGGTTGGTTTTGAAGCTTTTTAATTTGCTGAATCAATGCCTCGGCATCGAAACCTCGGGTCCGGCTATCAAATCCCAGCGCGAGCGGAATATTGGGACCATCTTCGCCGCCCGACGCTGGAATTTTGAGCAATTGTCCCGCCAGCTTGATGGGAAAATTGTCAACCGTTTCCCAGCCCAGATCCTCAAGCGTTTTAAGCACCGTGGTTTTGCCCGCCCCTGACACACCAGTGATCAACAGGATTTTTTGTGGCTCGGAAAGTGTATTTTGGATCAAAACGGCGAACTTTCGTGTGCAGCGGCTGTCCGCTTTGCCACCGGCAGCAGTCCAGCGTCAATCGCTGACCTCATCGCCAATTCAAGTTTGATGGCACTGCTTGGTTCAAACGGATCGAGCGCAATGACGGGAATTGAGAATCCCGAAACACTGGTTCGTTGGTCTTCCGGCGGCATGCGGTCATAATTGTCAGAGAACACCACAACCAGTCGCAAGGGTGCAGAAGGGATGAATTCCATCGGGCATATCCCGACACCGCGCACTTCAATCTTGCCTAGAATGTTGGGTGCGGCGACAAGGACGGGTAGGTCGTCGCGCGTTTCCACAACCACGATATCATCGCTTATCAGCACTGCACCGCGATCAATCAGGCGAAGCGCCAGGTCAGATTTTCCGCTTCCGGATGGACCAAGCAACAATAAACCGTTGCCGCCGATGGCGACCGCGCTGCCGTGGACAATGTCTGCCATCAGCTTGTGGCCGTGGCGGCGCAGGGCAGGGCGATTTCGAAGCATGCGCCGCCCTTGCCATCAACCCGGTCGCGCACAGCTATTCGTCCATGATGCCCTTCAACAATTGTTCGCGCGATGGCGAGGCCAAGCCCGCTATGTTTGCCGAAATTCTCCGACGCAGGCCGTTCGCTGTGGAACCGACGGAAGATAGCTTCGCGCTCCTGCGGTGGCACTCCAGGTCCTTCGTCGCTAATCCTTATAATCACTTCCTCATCGGCAAGCGTTGCGGAAATCTCGACCACGGAACCTGCAGGCGAAAACGATACAGCATTATCGATTAAATTGGTGAGCATCCTTTCAAGGCGGACGTCTTCGCCCATGACAGTCGCGATTTTGCGTCGCGGTCGTGCAAAGGCGATATTCACATCTTTGTCGCTTCCCCGGTCCTCGCGCGCCTGAAGCAGTTGTTCGATCATATCGCCAAGGTCGATTGGTTCGAATTTCGCTTTTGCCAGTTGCGAGTCCACACGGCTTGCATCGGAGATATCACTGATCAGCCGGTCCATGCGGAGAACATCGGCTTTTGCGACATCCATCAATTGTTTACGTAACTTGGGGTCTTCTATCCGCTCTGCGCCATCAAGCGCTGATCGCAAAGACGCGAGAGGGTTTTTAATCTCATGCGCCACGTCAGCGGCAAATGCTTCGGTTGCGTCGATACGCTGACGCAGAGCGATGCTCATGTCAGACAGTGCGCGCGCCAACATGCCAATCTCGTCACGGCGTGACGGCAGGCGCGGTACGGTGACCTCTTGCGCGCGCCCAAGCCTGACTTTTACCGCGGCGCGCGCAAGGTGGCGCAACGGGCGGACGATTGTGCGGGCAAGAAACACGGAGAGCAAAACGCCGATTCCCAAAGCGAACAGAAAGAACATGCCGACGTTAAAGCGCTCCGCCCGGACAAACAGGCGAATGTCGCGTTCATTCGCTGTTGTCAGCATCGTCAACTGTCTATCACGCGACGTCGACGCCGCACTGATCATATGCGTGAGGTCGGGGGCAAACCTCGCCATCGACACCGGCTTAGAGGGCGTCGCGGCACGAATTTCTTCCCATGCCGAGCTTTTATCGTCCGCTGGCTCGACAAATCGCTCCAGCTTGGGCGCGCCAACAAGGAAATCGAACATGACGTCGATCCAGCGTGCCGCGATTTTTCGCAAAGGCTCGTTGGCGGGGTCGCGAAAGATGTAAGTTGGCGACTGACCGGCAAAGCTATCCAGTATTTTCGCGCCGGCTTCGTCGTAGACGCGAATCCGGGAGTGGTTCAGCTGCCCAAATTTTGCAATATACGAAGTTCGCTTTTCCGGGGCGACTAGTGGCAAGCTTGATGCAAGGAATGTCGCTTGAACGCGTGCAGCATGTTCGCGCTCTGCGATTAAACGCACGCGATAGCTGTCGAGGAAGAACAATCCAGCGCCAAGCAAGGCCAAGACGAACAGGTTCACGGCAAGGATGCGGGTGGTCAACGACAACCCCCGGCTCCACCCCAACTGCAGATCAGCGGGCTCAGCTGTCAGCGAAACGATATCCGGCCCCATAAAGCGTGTCGATGGCAGTGAATTCGGGGTCAATCTCGCGGAATTTCCGACGCAGTCGTTTAATATGGCTGTCGATTGTGCGGTCATCGACATAAACGTCGTCTTGATATGCGGCATCCATAAGTTGGTCGCGCGTGCGCACAACGCCGGGACGGTTGGCCAACGCCTCAAGAATCATGAATTCGGTCACCGTCAGCGTCAACGACCGACCGTCCCATTTGACGTGGTGGCGGGCCGGGTCCATTTCCAGCTTCCCGCGTATCATGGGTTCCGGTTCGGGCTCCATTTCGCCGTTTACAACAGCTCTGTCGTAAGTAGCCCGTCGCAAGATGGCTTTCACACGTGCAATCAACAAACGCTGTGAAAATGGCTTTGTGATATAATCGTCTGCACCCATGGCCAAGCCAAGCGCCTCGTCCAACTCTTCGTCCTTTGATGTAAGGAAGATGACTGGCATATCGCTTTTTTCGCGCAATCGTCGCAGCAGTTCAAGCCCGTCCATTCGCGGCATTTTAATGTCGAAAATGCCGAGATCTGCAGGATTTTCGAGCAACGCTTTCAATGCGGTTTCGCCGTCGGAATAGATGCGAGTCACATATCCTTCCGCCTGCATCGCTATCGATACAGATGTCAGGATGTTCCGGTCGTCATCAACCAAGGCAATGTTGGCGCTCATTATTCGACTATAGTGAGGCTGGCCTCCGGGTTCAATGAATTGCTCTGCAGATGCAAAGGCATCTGGGGATAACGTTTGCCGAGTAAAAATCATGGTTGCCGTATTTGACCTTATCGGAAGCATCGTATACCGGCGGCGACTTGATAATGCATACGTATGCCCAAGATTCGCCACTTTTGCCGGAGCAGCCAATGTCGACACCACTGAATATCTCACTTGCGCAACAGGGTTTCGCGACAGATGCGACGTTGCATTGCAATTTGGGAACTGCGCCATTGGTCGAAGCTGCACTGGCTAATAACGAAGGCATATTGGCAAAGGATGGCCCACTTGTGGTGAAAACCGGTGCGCACACCGGACGTTCGGCCAAAGACAAGTTCATCGTTCGTGATGCCGAAACCGAGAACAGCATCTGGTGGGGTAAAACCAATGTCGCCATGGATCCAGCGCATTTTGCTGCTTTGAAAGAAGATTTTATTGCGGCGCTTGGGCATAAAGAAACATTGTATGTCGCTGATCTGTTTGGCGGATCGCAGCCTGAGCACCGCGTGAACGTGCGCGTGATCAACGAATTTGCTTGGCATAACCTGTTCATCCGCACGTTGCTGGTGCGGCCTACACAGCACGAGTTGGCAAGTTTTGAGCCCGAATATACCATTATCGACTTGCCAAGTTTCCGTGCGGATCCCGCACGACATGGCTGTCGCAGCGAGACTGTGATTGCAGTGAACTTCACGGAAAAGCTTATCCTGATTGGTGGGACAGCATATGCCGGCGAAATGAAGAAGTCCGTGTTTGGTATCCTCAATTATCTTTTGCCGGTAAAGGGCGTGATGCCGATGCATTGTTCGGCCAATATCGGCGCCGATGGACACACGGCAGTGTTCTTCGGTCTGTCGGGTACTGGTAAGACAACACTGTCCGCCGACGCGAGCCGGACGTTGATTGGTGATGACGAGCATGGATGGTCTGACACCGCTGTGTTCAACTTTGAAGGCGGCTGTTACGCCAAGATGATTCGCCTGTCGGCCGATGCGGAACCAGAGATTTTCGCCACAACCAAGCGTTTTGGAACAGTGCTCGAAAATGTCGTGATCGATCCGGAAACGCGTGAACTTGATTTCGACGACAACAGCCTCGCCGAAAACAGCCGTGGATCATATCCCATCGAATTCATTCCCAATACGTCGGAAAAGAACATGGGCCCAGTGCCTAACACGATTATTTTCCTTACCGCAGATGCTTATGGCGTATTGCCACCGATCGCTCGTTTGACACCTGATCAGGCGATGTATCACTTTCTTTCGGGCTACACAGCACGCGTTGCCGGGACAGAAATCGGCGTGACCGAGCCGGAGGCAACATTCTCCACCTGTTTTGGTGCACCGTTCATGCCGCGCCACCCAAGCGTGTATGGCAATCTGCTGAAGGAGCGTATTGCCAAGGGCAATGTCCAATGCTGGTTGGTCAACACTGGCTGGACTGGCGGCAAGGCGACGATGCCTGGCATCAGCCGGATGCCGATTAAGGCCACCCGTGCACTGTTAAACGCGGCACTGGACGGCAGTTTGAACAATGCTGAATTCAGGAAAGACCCTAATTTCGGGTTTGAATTCCCGGTCGCAGTGCCCGGCGTGGACAGCGGTATCCTTGACCCTCGTGCAGCATGGACTGACAGCGCAGAGTACGATGTAACTGCACAAAAACTGGTTCAGCAGTTCATCGACAATTTCGCGCAATTTGCGGAGCATGTCGATGAAGGTGTAAGACAATCAGCACCTAAGGCCGCGTAATTCGTCCGGACATAGCCGGACCAATTGAAAGTCCGGATAATGTCCACATTCGAAGTTCGATTATTTCACGATGACGCGTCGATTGTAGCAATCGGCGAAGGCTTGCTTTCGGCTACTCTACCGCGCGAAGCGTGGACGCACGAGGCACATTTGGCGACGTGCACTTGGCTTGTGCGTGACAGACCAGACATCGACATTCACCGTGAGTTGCCTTCAATCATTGCCGCCTACAACGTGTCCGTTGGCGGAGTTAACGACGATACGCAGGGTTATCACGAAACGATTACACAAGTGTACATCGCAGGGGTGAAAGCCCATCTGATGGAAGCAGTGAACGATATGCCGCTCTATGAAGCGGTCAACGCGCTTTTGTTATCAGAGCGGGGAAAGCGCGATTGGCCGCTTCGGTTTTATACAAGAGAGCTATTGTTTTCGGCACAGGCGCGGCGGGCCTTTGTTGAGCCCGACCGCGCCAGCCTTGGCTGAAATTAAGATGATATCATTCAGGGTTGTTAATCCAACAACTCTGCAGGAACTTTGCCACCATTTTTCGCCAATTCGCGCATTACGGCCTTGTGCAGCCAGAGGTTCATTTCGGCGCTGCCTTCCAGTTCGCCGGTATAGCCAAGCTCCATTGCCAGGTCCTTGCGCTCCTGAAGTGAACTTTCCATGCCGAGCATTTTCATCAAATCGACAATGGATGTCCGCCAGTTTAAATTGCGACCGTCACTCGCGTCGATTGCCTCAAGATTTGCAATCACGTCAATGTCGGTCACTGCCTGTGCTGGCACTGGCTGTGGGGCCGATGCAACAACTGGCGTTGGTGAGACGGGTGGCGCCTTTGGTGTCGCGGCAACCGCTTTTTTGCCAAAAATCGCGTCTTTAATACTGCTGAAAATGCCCATGATTCTCTCCCAGATTTTGCCCGGTCGAATTCTATCGGGCAAAGATTTAGATTTGCCACAGCACTTGATGCCGCCGCATCATTTGAACGTCCGAGAAATCAATGGGTTCCATCCAGCGAAGAAACTACCTGGGATGCAGAATCGAAGCCTTCATGCGATGAACCTAAACAACTTCCACCAACAGCACTGCGCCATCGGCGCCCACGACCCGCACGCGCGCACCCATGTCAGCATCCAAACCGCGAGCGTTCCATTCGCTGTCGCCGACTTTGACGCGGCCATGGCCATTGGTGATTGGCTCAACCACAGTGACAATTTCGCCTGTCATGCGTGCGCCGCGGTCATTCAACATATTGTCTTCAGTTTCGATCGGATTCTTCTGGAGGAATTTTTTGCCCGCAAAAACGGTAAGAACAGACAATATGGCAAACATTGCGACCTGATAGGCAAGGGTGATGGGCAGGAAATAATCCAGAATCCCGACGATTAGCGCGGCAAGGCCAAGCCACATCAGGAAGAAACCCGGCGCAACCATTTCGGCCACGCCCAACAACAGCCCAAGCGAAAGCCAGAACCAGTGGGTGGATATCGTATCGAGCCATTCTGCCATTTTGTTACTTTCCGCCGCTAATCTATATCAACGATAAACTGGTGGACTATCATCCAGTTGTTCGCACCTATGCGCTCACTTGTCCTTTGGAGCCAGCGCCTCTTTCGCCAGCTCTCCAATGCCGCCAAGCGTGCCAATCAACTGTGTGGCCTCAACCGGGAACAATATGGTCTTGGCGTTTGGCGACGTCGCAAACTGGCTGATTGCTTCGGTGTATTTCTGCGCGATGAAGTAATTCAGCGCCTGCGTGCCCGATGACGCGATGGATTCGGACACCATGACAGTTGCCTTGGCTTCTGCTTCCGCTTCACGCTCACGGGCCTCGGCATCGCGGAAGGCGGCTTCTTTGCGCCCTTCGGCTTGGAGAATCTGGCTTTGCTTTTCGCCTTCGGCACGCAGGATTTCGGCGGCACGCAGGCCTTCGGCTTCCAGGATTTGCGCACGCTTCTCGCGCTCTGCCTTCATTTGCCGTGCCATGGCGTTAGAAATATCCGCTGGCGGGCGAATGTCCTTTACCTCAACGCGGGTAATCTTCACGCCCCACAGGCTCGTCGCATGGTCCACCACCGAAAGCAGGCGGCCATTGATGTCGTCGCGTTTTGACAAGGTTTCGTCGAGATCCATGCTGCCCATCACGGTTCGCAGGTTGGTCGTCGTAATCTGCATGATGGCGTTGTACAGGTCGGAGACTTCGTAGGCAGCCTTAGCAGCGTCCAGTACTTGGAAGAACACAACGGCGTCCACTCCAACCATGGCGTTGTCCTTGGTGATGATTTCCTGCCCCGGAATGTCGAGGACTTGCTCCATGACATTGACCTTCCGGCCGACACGGTCAAAGAACGGGATGATGATGGTCAAGCCAGGTTGGGCTGCATATGTATATCGACCAAAGCGTTCAATGGTGTAGACAAAACCTTGCTGAACTACCGTCACACCCATCATCACAAAGATGATAACGATCAGGGCAAGCAGGCCGAAAAAATATTCCATAAAAGTCCTCCCTTTTGACGTGACACAGATTGTGTTGGATTATGCTTTGGTTGCAAGCAAAATCGGATGGATCAGCCAGCATTTACTGCGTGTTACGTGGCCGCTATGGCGGCGCGCGGCGTAAAAAGGCTTTCCGTCGCGACTTCATCGAGCAAGGGACGAAAAAATGGACATTCTGCAGCAATTAAGGTTTGTCCGCTCTGCACTTTATGTGCCTGCTTCCAATGCGCGAGCACTGGATAAGGCGCGCGGGCTGGATGTCGACATGCTTATCATCGACCTTGAGGATGCGGTGACCGAGGAGCAAAAGGACGAAGCGCGCGCGGTAGCTCTCAATTATGTCGCGACAGGTGTGCCAGGCAAAATTTTGGCTATCAGGGCAAATGGCGTTGATAGCAGCCATCACGTCGCAGACATTCAAGCGCTTTCGACAAGCAGCGCCGACCTTATTGTTTTGCCAAAGGTAGAAGCCCCGGGCGACATTCCAGATTGTGGCAAGCCTGTGTTGGCGATGATCGAAACACCATCCGGCCTATATGCTGCGCGCTATATTGCTGCGCATCCTTCGGTCGCTGGGCTGATCGCAGGGACGAACGATATAGCGGCCGAAACTGGCATTCGTCCGGGACCAAATCGTGAAGGTTTGGAACTGGCACTGCAGACCATTATCCTGGCTGCCGCTGTCTCCGGAAAGCCCCGTTTTGACGGTGTGTGCAACCGGCTCGATGACATGAGCGGGTTTGACGCCGAGTGCCGACAGGGCGCTGTCTACGGTTTTACCGGGAAAACGCTAATCCACCCGAACCAGATTATCACGTCCAATCAAGCCTTTGGACCGGACTCGACAGCAGTTACCGAGGCACAAGAACTAATTGCGGCGAACAGAGGTGGAGCGCAGCGATTTAAGGGTCGCATGATTGAATCGATGCATGTAGAGCAAGCAAAATTGACGATAGAGCGTTCCCGACATGCGATGGGTGACGTCGTGTCTTAGTCCGGAGCGAAAAATATGCGTCTTTCCCAATTAGCCTTGTTTGTCAGCGCTGCTTCGCTGGTGTCGAGTCCGATATTGGCCAAGGGCGTGACAGAGGCGGACTTGCGCGGCCATATTGAGATACTTGCAAGCGATGAGTTTGAAGGTCGCAAACCAGGAACTGAAGGCGAAGCAAAGACGGTTCAGTACATAGCTAAAGCCTGGGCAAAAGCGGGGCTGCAACCTGCCGCGGCGGACGGCAGCTGGTTTGACGCTGTTCCCCTGGTTCAGCGCGGGCAGGGTAATGCCAAATACACCTTTACAGCCAAGGGCAGGAAGCTGCGTGTTGCGTCTGAAGATATCATCCTGATCGGCCAGCAGGCAGATTATGCGCGCAGTGGTCTGCCATTGGTGTTCACGGGCTCTGGAGTGAAAAGTGACGGAACAGTTGCGGCTGATGTGGCGGGTAAAGCAGCTTTTGTCCTGTTTGATGCCGAAAATGTGCCCGACAATATGAAATCACCCCGTGCGCGCCGGGAGGCGTTGATCGCAGCGGGCGCGGAAGCTGTTATTTTTGTGGGCGACAGCAAGGGTAATTGGCCCACGTTGCGCCGTTTGTTGTTGTCTCGACCAATTGCGTTGGAAAGCCGTGAAAAGCGTGCGCTTTTGGAAGGTGCCGTCAGTACCGAGTTCGCAGTCGGATTAGTAACGGCGGCAGGGCAAGATTGGGACAAATTGCGCACCAACGCAAAACAGGCGGATTATGCAGGCGAAATGCTTGGGATAGACGCCGACCTGGACGTCAAGACGGATGTTTATCGCTTCAACAGCTCTAACGTGATTGGCAAGATATCTGGCCGTAAAAAGAATAGCGGCGTGCTGTTGTTTATGGGGCATTGGGACCATCTGGGTATTTGTGGGCCTGAGGACGCGCCTGATCGCATTTGCAATGGTGCCGTCGATAATGCCAGTGGCATTGCAGTCATGAACGAAGTGGCCGAGGCATTGGCGAAAAAGAAACATGATCGCGACATTTATTTCGTCGCGACCACGGCGGAGGAAAGTGGCTTGCTTGGTGCCTACGCCTTTGCTGAAAAACCAGTGGTGCCGCTTGACGAGATCGTCCTTTCTCTCAACGTCGATACCATCGCCATTGCCCCGCGCGGATCCAAGGTCGCCATAATCGGCCGGGGCACGACACCACTTGATGCGGGGGTTGAGGCGGTTGCCAAAAAGACAGGCCGTGCGATTGAAAGTTCGACTGATGCCAATGCCTTCATTCAGCGGCAGGACGGTTGGGCTCTGACGCAGAAAGGGGTTCCGGCGTTAATGGTGGGTGGATCGTTCGCTGATTTGAATTTGATGCAGAAATTCTTGGGCAGCGATTATCACGGCCCCAATGACGAGTTAACTGATAGCACAGAGCTTGGCGGCGCAGCAGAAGATGCCGACCTGCATATTGCACTTGGCCGCCATTTTGCCGACACACGAAAATATAAATCCAAGAAGGCTGGCGAATAAAAGGGTTACTGTTTACATGGGCCGCCACGAATCAAAGCTTAAAGCGGTGGCCCCATGAAAGAAATTCCCCTCGGTCTGACATTTGACGACGTGCTGTTGCAGCCCGGGGCGTCAGACATTTTGCCAAGCCAAGCGGACACGCGCACGCGGCTTACGAAAAGCATTTCGTTGAATATTCCGGTACTGTCGTCGGCGATGGACACGGTGACCGAAGCGCGCATGGCCATTGTCATGGCGCAGCTTGGCGGCATTGGTGTATTGCACCGCAATCTCAGCATCGAAGAGCAATGCGCGGCTGTGCGACAGGTCAAGCGCTTTGAAAGCGGAATGGTTGTCAACCCGATCACAATCGCCCCTGACGCTACACTGGCCGAGGCGCAGGCTCTCATGTTGGCGAATGCGATTTCAGGCATTCCAGTGGTTGAGGCGAGCGGCAAGCTTGCCGGCATATTGACCAACCGCGACGTCCGCTTTGCCGAAAACCCGATGCAGCCTGTGTCCGAATTGATGACACACGAAAATCTGGCGACGGTGTCGGCGTCGGTGACGCAGGAAGAAGCGCGACGTTTGCTGCACCAACGGCGGATTGAAAAGCTGTTGGTCGTGGATGATGCCTATCACTGCATTGGTTTGATCACCGTCAAGGACATCGAAAAGGCTGTCCTCTACCCCAACGCCACCAAGGACGGATCGGGACGCTTGCGCGTTGCTGCAGCGACCACAGTGGGCGAAAAAGGACTGGCTTATACAAAGGCGTTGATTGATGCTGAATGCGACCTGATTGTTGTCGACACGGCGCATGGTCATAGCGCGATGGTGGCCGCTGCCGTCGCAGAAATCAAACGTATGGCGCCAGAGGTTCAGGTTGTGGCCGGCAATGTCGCCACCGCCGCTGCCACCCGCGCGCTGATTGATGCAGGCGCAGATGGTATCAAGGTTGGCATTGGCCCCGGTTCAATCTGCACCACCCGCGTTGTTGCTGGCGTTGGCGTGCCACAATTGACCGCGATTATGGAGTCTGCCGCCGAAGCCGCAAAGTCTGGCATTCCCGTGATTGCCGATGGCGGTCTGCGTACATCGGGCGATCTTGCGAAAGCCCTTGCGGCTGGTGCGTCGTCGGTCATG
>JANPKN010000050.1:0-3944 GCA_031426075.1 Sphingomonadaceae bacterium | reverse complement strand
ATTGCAGTCACTGGATGTTACCCCTTCATCCGGTTGACGTCATCAACGGCAATCGTCCCACGGCCGCGGAAATAAATCACGAGAATGGCAAGGCCAATCGCGGCCTCCCCGGCTGCGACGGTCAAAACGAACATCGCGAAGATTTGTCCAGTCAGGTCGCCCAGGAATACGCTAAACGCGACAAGGTTGATGTTCACCGCGAGCAATATGAGCTCAATTGCCATCAAGATGATGATGACATTCTTGCGGTTCAAGAAAATGCCGAGCACGCCCATTACGAACAAGATGCTGCTGACGACGAGATAATGTTCGATACCAATCACTGGCCAGCTCCCATCCGAATTTCGTCATCCTGAACTTGTTTCAGGAAAACGGGCGGCAGTTTGTTGTGCTGAACCAAGTTCAGCATGACGATAGGGGGGACAATCACAGCTCAATCCCCTGCCCGACGGGCTGATTAACATTACGCGTCGCGTCTTCGGGACGGCGCTGCACCTGGCTGCTGATATTCTGACCGCGTGTGCCGTGGCTGCGGCGATGCGTCAGAACTATTGCGCCGACCATTGCGACCAACAGTATCAATCCTGCGGTTTCGAACAGGAACACATATTTGCTATAAAGCAATGCGCCAATCGCCTCGATATTGGGCACTGTGGCTGATGTTGTCGCAACCCCTATCTCCGGTGTCCCAAGCTGAACTGCGCCAGCCTGATAGGCGCCGATACCAAGCACCAATTCGGCCACCAAGACGACTGCAAGCAATATGCCGAGCGGCACATTTTTGACAAAACCGGCGCGCAATTCTGCGAAATCAATGTCGAGCATCATGACGACAAACAGGAACAACACTGCCACCGCGCCGACATAGACGATCACGAGCAACATCGCGATGAACTCTGCCCCAATCAGGACCATAAGGCCTGCTGCGTTGAAAAACGCAACAATCAGCCAGAGCACGCTGTGCACCGGGTTGCGCGCGAAAATAACCATCGCTGCCGAAGCAATGACGATGCTTGCGAAGATATAGAAAGAGACGAGTTGAATCACGATGGGCTGCCCTTAACGATAGGGTGCATCAGCGGCAAGGTTAGCGGCAATTGCCCGCTCCCACTTTGCGCCGTTGTCGAGGAGCTTGGCTTTATCATAGAGCAATTCCTCACGCGTTTCTGTGGCAAATTCGAGGTTCGGGCCCTCGACAATCGCATCGACCGGGCATGCCTCTTGGCAAAAGCCGCAGTAAATGCACTTGGTCATGTCAATGTCATAGCGCGTTGTGCGGCGGCTGCCGTCTTCGCGCGGCTCTGACTCGATAGTGATCGCCAATGCAGGACAAACCGCTTCACAAAGCTTGCAAGCGATGCAACGTTCCTCACCATTGGGATAACGACGCAGAGCATGTTCGCCGCGGAACCGCGGGCTCAACGGGTTCTTTTCGAACGGATAGTTGATCGTCGCCTTTGGCTTGAAGAAGTATTTCAAGGTCAGCATGTGCGCCTTGACGAATTCCCACAAGGTGAAGCTTTTGATGAGATGCGTGATCGTAGTCATGCGAAATGTCCTGTGAACATAAGATAGCCGCTCACCAAAAAGACCCAGAACAGCGAGATTGGCAGGAAGACTTTCCACCCCAGACGCATCAACTGATCATAACGGTAACGCGGCACAGTCGCCTTCACCCATGCAAAGATAAAGAACATCAGCAGGATTTTGATGAAGAACCAGATGATGCCCGGAACGGCATATAATGGCGCCCAATCGAACGGCGGCAAATATCCACCCCAGAAGAGAATGGCGTTAAGCGCGCACATCAACAAAACGTTGGCATACTCACCAAGCCAGAACAACGCGAAGGCCATCGACGAATATTCGGTCTGATAACCTGCAACGAGCTCGCTCTCAGCCTCAGTCAAATCGAACGGTGCGCGTGCCGTTTCGGCCATCGAACTGATAAGGAACATGACTGCAATTGGGAACAGCAAAGGGTTGAATGCATATGCGTTAATGAAACCAAAGATATGGCCGCGCTGCCCTTCGACGATGCCGCCGACATTGAATGTACCAGCCCACAACACGATGCAGATCAGGATGAAACCGATGGAGACCTCATAAGAAATCATCTGAGCAGCCGCCCGCATCGCCGAATAAAACGGATATTTGGAGTTGGATGCCCAACCCGCAATTACCACGCCGTAGACGCCAAGGCTGCTGATCGCGAGGATGTAAAGCAAGCCGACATTGATGTTTGACAGCACAACGCCATCAGCGAACGGGATGACCGCCCATGCCATCAACGCGACGGTAAAGGTTATAATCGGTGCGATCAGGAACAAGCCACGGTTTGACGCACTTGGGATGATGGTCTCTTGCAAGAACACCTTCAAGCCATCCGCGAAGGACTGCAGAATTCCGAAAGGTCCAACCACGTTCGGTCCCTTACGTAGCGCGAAGGCGGCCCATAATTTGCGTTCCGAATAGATGATGAGCGCTACGGCCAGCATCAGCGGAAACGCGATGAGAAGGATGCCCGCAATGGTTGCGGTGAACCATGCAGCTTCGTAGCTCATGCCAAGGCTTTGGAAGAAGGAAGTCATTCCGCCGCCTCCAGATATTGTGTGCCGTGCACCAATTCCGCCGAGCATTTCTGCATTGTTTCCGACGCGCGGCAGATAGCATTGGTCAGGTAGAAATCCTTGATGGGATAATCGGCAATCTTGCCGCTCACATCTGCTGGTAGCGATGGTTCAGACCAGCCATAGTTGGCCAATCCCTCAACACCAAGCGCAGGCACAGCCTTCGCCATTTCAGCACGCAAGGCGTCAAGGCTGTCAAATGGCAGGCGCTTGCCCAAGACGTCCGACAACGCACGGAAAATCGCCCAATCTTCTCGAGCATCACCCGGCGGAAACACCGCACGCTCGCCACGCTGAACGCGGCCTTCAAGGTTCACATAGGTGCCCGATTTCTCGGAATAAGCAGCACCCGGCAGGATAACATCGGCATGATGCGCGCCATTGTCGCCGTGGTGGCCGACATAGACTTTGAAGCTGTCTCCAAACAGGCTGTAATCAACCTCATCGGCACCAAGGAAAAACGCCAGCTTAGGCGAAGATGCCGCCAACTTCTTAATGCCGCCATCATGCGCATAGCCAAGCATCAAGCCACCCATACGTGCCGCAGCAAAATGCAAAACGTTGAAACCATTCCATGCCCCAGAGTCATTGGTACGGACCAGCTTAAACTTCTTGGCAAACGCCAACGCCGCACCATGGACGCCGTCATAACGAAGGGCGCCGCCACCGACGATGATCGCAGGCCGTTCGGCGGTCTTCAACGCATCGCTCAAGGCCTTGGGCGCCTTTAAAAGCGCGCTCAGGTCATCGCCCAACCACTCGACCTTATAGGTCAGGTCAGTCACTGGTCCAATTGCAAAGACCTTCGCACCACGTTTGCGGATCGCCTTTTGAATGCGTGTGTTCACCAGCGGTGCTTCACGGCGCAGATCGCTGCCGACCAACAGGATAACGTCAGCATTCTCGATGCCAGATATCGTCGTGTTGAAATTTACCGCCGAAAGCGAGGATGTGTCATAGGCCAGGCCAGTCTGGCGGCCTTCAAGCATCGAGACGCCTGCCAGTGCGCGGGCAGCAAACATGGTTTCGCAATCTACCTGATCACCAGCTAGCACGGCGGCCTCGCCGCTCCAGTGCGCCTTGATCGCGTCAAAAGCCTCGGCCCAACTTGCCGCGACAAGTTTGCCATCTTTGCGAATATATGGCTTGTCCAGGCGGCGGTGCGTCAGTCCATCAACGGCATGGCGCGTTTTATCCGACGCCCATTCTTCGTTCACATCGTCATTAATGCGCGGCAGAGCGCGCAAAACGGCCCTACCCCGGCTGTCGAGACGGATATTGGTACCAACAGCATCCATCACGTCGATGCTTGGC
>JANPKN010000049.1:0-3576 GCA_031426075.1 Sphingomonadaceae bacterium | reverse complement strand
AACGATGAAGGGCCGCGTGAGCAAGGCGGTTGCCATTGCGCAGTCGCCTTCCTTCAGCGCGTCGCGGATGCGGCTGGAAGAGATTACCCCTTGATCATCAACCACTGGTCCCATTGCGGTGGATGCCAAGGCATGCGCACTACCAATATCGCGCAATACATCGACAGTACCGCCACGTCTGTTGCCAAAAGTGAAGTCTTCGCCAGTGACCACCGCCGCAAACCCAAGCCGCTCAACCAGCAATTTGACGATGAAATCTTCCGCGCTGGTCGCGGCAAGTTCCGCGTCAAAGTCAAACACCAGCATCGCATCGGCGCCAGCATTCTCAAAAAGCCGCTGCCGTTGATCCAGCGTCGTCAACCGGAACCAAGGCGATTGCGGCGCAAAGAATCGCACAGGATGCGGATCAAAAGTGGCGATGATAGCCGGACGACCCGCTGCCTTGGCTTGCGCAATCGCTTCACCCGCGACTGCCTGATGCCCCAAATGGAAGCCGTCAAAATTGCCCAAAGCAACGACCCCGCCGCGCAAGGCATCAGGCATCCGGTCTTTGGCAGAAAGGCGCGGAATAGTCATCTTGTTCCGGTAGGCTTAACCAATGGCACAAGCCCCGCCCGAATGACGCGCAAGGCATTTTCACCCATGACTGCGCGAATGTCTTGTGCCGTAAAACCTTCGTCCAACAATGCTTGCGTAACCTGTGTCAGTTGCGATGTGTCGAAACGCACAGTGGTTGCACCGTCATAGTCGGACCCCAAGGCGACATGTTGGATGCCAACCAGATCGCGGACATGCTTCATCGCTTTGGCGGTGGCACGCGGGTCCGTCGAGCACACTGCGCCTTCCCAGTAGCCAATGCCAATGACGCCGCCGGTTTTAGCGACACCGCGAATTTCTTCATCGGTCAGGTTGCGGTTGACCTTGCAGGTCGCCTGCACGCCGCCATGGCTGGAGACAACTGGCCGGGTCGCCATGGCGAGCACTTCGGCAACTCCAGTGTGCGACAGATGGGCAATGTCGATGATCATGCCCTTTGCCTCCATGCGCCGGAAAATGTCGCGGCCAAATGGAGTCAGGCCGCCTTTTTTCAGGCCATGCATTGAACCGGCCAGTTCATTGTCAAAGAAATGTGTGAGACCTGCCATCCGGAAACCGGCATCATATAACCGGTCCAAATTGGCGGCCTTGCCCTCAAGATTTTGAAGGCCTTCAATGGTGAGCATCGCCCCTACTGCGCGCGGGTCTTTTTTCCGTGCCGCAAGCAGTGCATTCAACTGGCCTGCTGTATCAACCGCTTTGAGTGCGCCATTCGCGCCAGCTACCGACGCATCACGCTTTTGCGCATGGTATAGCGAGCGCTCGGCCAACGAACCCCAAGTCTTTACGGGCTGTAACTGCGCGATGGTCAACAATGTGATATTGTCTGTATCTGCCCCATTGCCATCATAATTTTGATCTTTGGGCGTTTTGGTCACAGAAGAGAACAGCTGCAACGCGACATTGCCATCTTGTAAACGCGGCAAATCCATATGACCACGTGACGCACTGTCATTGAGGTCGCGGTTCCACATCAGCGTATCGCTGTGCAAGTCGACAATGGTCAAGGTCTTATGCAAAGCCCTTGCCTCATCGCTGACTGCAATCAACCGCTTACCGTCGATCTGGTTCATCGACCCTTCTACATAGCCCGGCAGAAAGCCGAAAAAGCCAACCGCAGCGACGCCAACCAACGTCAGCGGAATCCAGAATTTCTTACGCATATTCCCCCCTAAGACGCCCGTCAGGCAGCCGTTTTGCGCACCAATGTGACAAAGTCGAAGGCGGGCGCGCCACCTTGCGCAGCATGCCCTTCACGCGCAATTTCCTGCCAAATGGACATGTCAAACGCAGGCACGGTCGCGTCGCCATCGGGGCTTGTGGCAATTTCCGTAAGTTCGATGCGGTCGGCAAGCGGCAGGAACAGGTCGTAAATCTGGGCCCCACCGATGACGCACACATGCGGACCATTGGCGAGCTTCAACGCCTCCTCTACCGAATGCGCGACCTCTGCGCCTTCTTCGTCCCACTCCGCGTCGCGGGTCAAAACGATATGGCGGCGTCCGTCAAGCAAACCAGGCAGGCTGTCAAAGGTCTTGCGGCCCATGATCATTGGCCGACCTTTGGTAACTTGTTTGAAGTGACGCAAGTCGGCCGGGATGTGCCAAGGCATCGCGCCATCTTTCCCGATAGTTCCATTGGCGGCGCGGGCGAGGACAAGAACGATTTCGGGATGATTCATACCACCGTCTTGCCGACTTTTTGCTACCGATACAAGCGGGTGACGTGGCCTATTTTTCGACCCGGTCGTGCTTCGGCCTTGCCATAAAGATGCAGGTGCGCGGAGGGGTCAGCCAAAATCTCAACAAAACGCTCGCCATCGTCACCAATCAGGTTTTCCATTTCCACGCGCTCGGCGACCGTTTCCGTACCTCCAAGCGGCAATCCGCAAATGGCCCGGATGTGATTTTCAAACTGGCTCGTGGCCGCCCCTTCGATGGTCCAATGCCCGCTATTGTGTACGCGCGGCGCGATTTCATTGAACAACGGGCCTTGCGCGCTGGCGAAGAATTCGGCGGTGAACACACCCACATAATTCAGCGCCGATGCAACCGCTGACGCCATAGCGCGCGCAGCCAGCTGCTGGCTTTCGACCAGGGGTCCGGACGGAAGGGTCGATGTCGCTAAGATGCCACCAACATGCAGATTGCGGGAACTGTCCCAAAAACGGATTTCGCCGTCTTGGCCACGTACTAATATTACCGAAAATTCAGCGTCAAACGGCACCATTGCTTCCGCAATGAGAGGCTGAGCACCTGTCTGGTCCCATGCTCCTGCAATGTCGCTAAGCGCAGTGATGCGCGACTGACCCTTGCCGTCATAGCCGAAGCGGATAGTTTTCAGGATGCAGGGTATGCCCACGGCTTCAATCGCGGCAGGCAAGGCGCATTCGTCTTGCGCCACGGCAAATTCGGCTGTTTTACCACCAAGTGCGCGGACGAATTCTTTTTCGGCAGCACGATCCTGTGCGACCTCAAGCGCCTTGAGCGGCGGGTAGAGCAAAACGATGCCAGTGATCGATTCAAGCGGCAGCACCGGCACATTTTCAAATTCGAAGGTGACGACGTCACACGCTTGCGCAAACCCCTTCAGCGCTGCCAGGTCATCATATTCAGCCACCGTTGTTGCAGCGGCCACATCGCAAGCGACGTTGTCACCCGGCGGCGCATAGATATGGCAGCGATAGCCCAACTGCGCTGCGGCAACCGCAAGCATGCGGCCAAGCTGACCGCCGCCCAATATTCCAATAGTCGAGCCGGGAGGTAGCGCCGCCATGAACCGGCCCTATTCCGGCGTTTCGGTGACTGACGCCGTCTGCGCTGCACGCCATGCGTCCAGTCGCTCAGCAAGGGCCGCATCCTCATTCGCCAACATTGCAGCGGCCAGCAGAGCGGCATTGGTTGCCCCGGCCTTGCCTATCGCCAATGTGCCAACGGGTATGCCAGCGGGCATTTGAACAATGGATAAAAGGCTATCCAT
>JANPKN010000048.1:0-4610 GCA_031426075.1 Sphingomonadaceae bacterium | reverse complement strand
GGTGGATCGGATGGTCCCGCCCTGACCCTGGCACGTGAAACTTTGTCTAACGGTCGCGCGCTTGTGACAGCCAATAAAGCAATGATTGCGCATCATGGCGCCGAACTTGCGGTTTTGGCCGAAAGCAAACAGGCTGCGCTTAAGTTTGAAGCAGCGGTCGCTGGCGGCATTCCGGTTATTCAGGGTCTGCGCGATGGTGCAGCCGCCAACCGTATTGACCGGGTCTATGGCATCCTGAACGGCACTTGTAATTTCATCCTGTCGACTATGGAGCGCGAAGGCCTTGATTTTGCGCAAGTGCTTGCGGATGCGCAGGCCAAAGGCTTTGCTGAAGCCGACCCGTCCTTCGATATTGACGGCATTGATGCCGCACATAAGCTTTCGATTCTTGCGTCATTAAGTTTTGGATCGGTCATTGATTTCGGCGGTGTCGAAGCGCGCGGCGTGCGCAAAATCCTTGCTGCCGACATCGCGCAAGCCGCAACGCTGGGATACCGCATTCGCCTGATTGGCTTTGCCGAAATCGACGGCGACAATGGATCGTCGACGATATTTCAACGGGTTGAACCTTGCCTTGTGCCCCTGACCCATCCGCTGGCTCATGTCACTGGCGCAACCAACGCCGTCGTAGCTGAAGGCAATTTCTCCGGCCGTCTGCTGTTCCAGGGCGCTGGCGCAGGTGATAAG
The DNA here is from genome assembly GCA_031426075.1 of Sphingomonadaceae bacterium. Classification (GTDB taxonomy): domain Bacteria; phylum Pseudomonadota; class Alphaproteobacteria; order Sphingomonadales; family Sphingomonadaceae; genus Sphingorhabdus_B. Next base: position 3,923 of record JANPKN010000048.1, on the reverse strand, counting down.
CCGACGGCGTCTGCGGTCGTGGCCGACCTTGTGGATATCGCGCGCAAGGAAACCGGCCCTGCATTCTCGATGCCATCCGCTGAACTTGAAAAGCTGCCACGTGCATCGTCTGCACACCGGATCAGCAAAACCTATTTGCGGATGCTGGTGGCTGACCGGGTTGGCGTCCTCGCCGAAATCACCGCAGCGATGCGTGATGCCGGTTTGTCGATTGAAAGCCTCATCCAAACCGAAGCAAGCGATGATGGATCGGCGTTGATTGCCATGGTCACCCACGCAGGACCAGAGCAAGCGATCAACGACACCATAGAAGCGCTGGCAACGTCCGACAGTTTGCTTGGCGCACCGATGGTGATGCACATATTGGGGGCGTAAGCCTATTCGGGCTCCTTGCCATCGATGACAATCATATCAGGCTCAGGCAGGCCCTTGAGGACTTCCTCAAGGGGTATGGCGACTGGTGGGACATAGCCGAAGCCAACGCCAACACCCTTCATATGGATTTTGCACATAGTATCACCGCGCAGGCAAGCCGCCGCGCGTTTGCTCGATACAGCCTCCCCACGCCGAATGCGGTTTTCGTCCGTTCCTTGCTGGTCTCGAAACACACGCTGGCTTTTGTTGTCGGGATTTTCGCCGCACACCACAATTTCATTGGACTTTGGATATTTGACGCATCCATCTTGGTCGACAGCAACGAGCCGCCGGGCACGCTCGATTTGCAATGCAGCATCATCGACGTCCGTTGTCGTTTGCGCCCCGGCGGCCGTCGTCGTTCCGGTCACAAAGAAAATAGCGACAAGCAATCTCGACAATGGGCTCTGCCTTCCCTATCGGAACGTAACCCCCGACATGCGGTTCCGCTCGGGGTGCTTACTTTGCGCATACCTGTTCTCAGATAGCTAGGAAATACAAATGACTGCAGCAAGCCAAATCCTCGACCGTGTCCTTGTTCTGGAAATGGTGCGGGTGACCGAGGCTGCAGCGATTGCCGCGGCAAAACTGATTGGCCGTGGTGATGAGAAAGCCGCAGATGCCGCCGCTGTCGAAGCGATGCGCGCCGCCTTGAACGAACTCTACATGGATGGCACCGTCGTCATCGGTGAAGGTGAGCGCGACGAAGCGCCGATGCTGTTCATTGGCGAAAAGGTTGGCTCCGCAATTGGCACTGGCCCAAAGATCGACATAGCGCTTGATCCTTTAGAGGGCACGACCATCACCGCAAAGGCGGGCCCCAATGCGCTAGCCGTGCTCGCCGTGGCGGAAGAAGGCAATCTGCTCAACGCGCCTGATGTCTACATGGACAAAATCGCGGTTGGCCCGGGCTACTCGCCGAATATCGTCAATCTCGATAAATCCGTATCTGAAAATGTTGCCGCAGTCGCTGCTGAAAAAGGCGTGCCGCCGCATGAGTTAATCGTCTGCGTCCTTGACCGCCCACGCCATGAAAAGATCATCGCCGAATTGCGCGAAATTGGCTGCGGCGTCATGCTGATCCCCGATGGTGATGTCGCTGGCGTAATTGCGACCACTGACCCTGACACGACCGTCGACATTTATATGGGAAGCGGCGGCGCGCCAGAGGGCGTTCTGGCCGCAGCAGCACTGCGTTGCGTGGGTGGCCAGTTCAAAGGCCGCTTGCTGTTCCGCAACGACGACGAACGGCTCCGGGCGCGCAAATGGGGCATTGAAGACCTCGACAAGATTTATGACCTGGAAGAATTGGCCAAGGGCGACTGCATCTTTGCAGCCACGGGCGTTACCCATGGTTCACTGCTTGAAGGCGTAAAGACGCTGCGTGACGGCCGCGTCACCACTGAAAGCGTCGTCATGCGCGCTTCGTCAGGTACCGTCCGCTGGGTCAAGAGCGAGCATCGCAAAGCTGACCATCTCGGCTGACCTTGTCGACCATCTGGTCGGGCAAATCCGCAAATGCACGCTCTGCGATAATCTACCGCTCGGGCCAAAGCCAATCGTTCAGGCGTCGGCAACTGCGCGGATATTGATCGTAGGACAAGCACCGGGCAGGATTACGCATGCCAAAGGCCGGCCATTTGATGACGCCAGCGGCAAGCGGTTACGGGCATGGTTGGGCGTGACCGAGGGCGTTTTTTACGATCCGACCAAAATCGCGATAGTCCCCATGGGTTTCTGTTTTCCCGGAACCGGATCTGGCGGAGACGCAGCACCGAGACCCGAATGTGCGCGGCATTGGCGGCGCCCCTTGCTCGACGCTATGCCGCAGGTGGAGCTTTCCATATTGCTTGGCCGCCATGCGCTGGAATGGCACCTTAAAACGGGCAAGACGACAACGCTGACGCAAACAGTCCAGAATTGGCGCGCATATTGGCCGCAAAATCTGCCCCTGCCGCACCCTTCGCCGCGCAACAACCGTTGGCTGAAGCGGAACCCGTGGTTTGCGGAGGAAGTAATACCCGTCCTTCAGGATCGCGTGAGTACGCTGCTAGCTGATCAGTAAATACCCATTTGCATACCTGTCGCCATTTGCTCGCCTAGCACTGCCGCCGCCGACAAGTGAACGTCCTCGATGATCTTGGGCGCCAGTATCGCCTCTGGTGTCTGCGCATGTGTGCAAACAATTTTGCTCGGGACAATCTGTCGCAGACGCCAGCCTGTGGCGATGCGTTCGGCCTGTGCGACTGCATTGCGCCCATCCGATCCTGCACAAACCATCATCGCATAAGGACGCCCGTTCAACGCGCCAAGGCAGGGATAATAAAATCGGTCAAAAAAGCTTTTCATGCCGCCGCTAATCGCCGCCAGATTTTCGGGGAAGACGAACAGATAGCCATCCGCCGCCAACATATGTTCAGCGCGCGCCTCTGCGGCGTTCAACATCAGCACATCGACATCCTGCACCCGCGCTGCACCATCATAGGCCGCCTGCGCCAGACTTTCAGATCCGCCAGTCACGCTATCCCAGATTATTGCCAGTTGCTTCATCGCCACTTGCTAGCACCAGCAGCGCGCCATAGGGAAGCGACATGAAGCCAGTCCTCGACATCAAACACTCTGTCCTCGAACAAGCCTGGCATTGGCGTGGCAGCGGGACCGACGGCCGGGACCCGGATTTTCAGCCTGATGATCTGGTCACTCAATTGCTGATGGCCCGCGGCGTGGAACGGGATGATATTGAACGGCACCGTAACCCGACCATTCGCAACTTCATGCCCGACCCTTCGATATTTCAGGACATGGAAAATGCTTCGCTGCGACTGGCGCAGGCCGTTGAGGCAAATGAGCAAATCACCGTCTATGGCGACTATGACGTCGATGGCGCGACCAGCGCGGCGCTGCTCATCCGCCTATTCCGCTCACTGGGTCTGACCGCCGGGCATTACATCCCAGACCGTCTTATGGAAGGCTATGGCCCCTCCGGCGAAGCGCTGGTCCGCATTGGCGAAGGTGGCAGCAAGCTGATCGTAACGGTCGATTGCGGCGCAATGGCCTATGACGCGCTCGCTCAGGCCAAGGCCGCCGGGTTGGAAGTCATCGTTGTCGACCACCATAAATGCGCTGCTGAGCTGCCGACGGCGTTCGCCCTCGTCAACCCGAACCGCCTCGACGAGGCCGACGACGCGGCCTCGCACGGCCATCTCGCCGCAGTCGGCGTCGCTTTCTTGCTCGGCGCGGCGATCACCCGAACTCTGCGCGCGCGTGGCTTTTTCGCTAGCCGCCCCGAACCCAAGTTGATGGAGCTGCTCGACCTAGTCGCGCTGGGCACCGTCGCCGATGTAGCGCAGCTCAAGGGCCTTAACCGAGCCTTCGTTGCGCAGGGACTCAAAATCATGTCCGCGCGCCGCAACATCGGCATGGCCGCGCTTATTCAAGCCAGCCGCCTGACCCGCGCGCCCATCTGCTCCGACCTCGGCTTTGCGCTTGGCCCGCGCATCAACGCTGGT
>JANPKN010000047.1:0-3709 GCA_031426075.1 Sphingomonadaceae bacterium | reverse complement strand
CGTCTCCGGTGGGCGCAGGCGCTGTCGGCTGTGGCGCTGCGACTGTCGGGCTTGGTTGCCGAATGACAGGCGCAGGCGTTGGCTCTACAGTCGGCTGCGTCGCAGGCGGCGTAACTGCCTCGGGCGCTTCCGGCTCTGGTGTGGTTTCGGGTGGTGGAGGGTCCAAGCGAAAGTCGCGCAGTTCGGGCGGCGTATTTTGAACAGCATCCTGCGCATGGCTGTCCGACGCCCCGCCGATTGTCAGGAGGAGCGCGCCCAAGAATATTCCCAGACCACGTAAATTTATGCGCTGTTGCATCGCCATATACCAGCCAAGCCCAAAGCTTTTGTGCGTGAACCTGAAATGAATGTGAGCAGCAACCGGTATCACCCGTTTGCTTCCCGTGACGAAACGGCTAAATGCGCGCTTATGACTGACACATTACAACCAAAATTTCTCGGTGCGCAAAGCGCACTTCCGCAAACGCCCGAAGAGGCGCAATTGGATTATGTCCCCAATCCGCGCCCCGATACGCTATATCTCGCGCGGTTCGCGGTGCCCGAATTCACGTCATTATGCCCAGTCACGGCACAGCCGGATTTCGCGCATTTGGTCATCGACTATGCGCCAAATGCGACCATCGTCGAATCGAAATCGCTAAAGTTGTTTTTGGGTTCATTCCGCAACCATGCCGCTTTCCACGAAGATTGCACCGTTGGCATTGGCCAGCAACTTTTCTCCGAAATGAAGCCGCATTGGCTCCGCATCGGCGGCTATTGGTATCCGCGCGGCGGCATTCCGATTGACGTGTTCTGGCAATCGGGTGAGCCACCCAAAGGTTTGTGGTTACCCGATCAGGGTGTTCAGCCTTACCGTGGCCGCGGTTAAGTTATTTAAACAACCCGCCCAATATTCCGCGCACCAAAGATTTGCCGAACGACCCAGCAACCTGACGACCAATTGAGTTGGCGGCGGAACGCGCTGCTGATTGCAGCATCTTGTCCGCCATACTCGGCTTTGCAGCCTCGCGCGCGGCAACGGCGTGTTGTCTGGCAGCCTCTTTTGCAGCCACTGCCTCGGCGCGGGCAGCTTCTTTGGCTGCGGCGGCAGCTTCCTTGTCGGCAACCGCCTGCGCCTTGGCCTCCTGCGCGGCAGCGGCGGCCTGCGCACCTTTGGCAGCCAGTATTTCCTCGGCGGACTCGCGATCAATCATCGAGTCATATTTGTCGCCAACGGCATCAGTCGCAATCATCACGCCACGTTCTTGCGGGGTGAGTGGTCCGACGCGGCTCGACGGTGCCTTGATCAACGTGCGCTGCACCATCGATGGTGATCCGTCTGGCTGAAGCAAGGACACCAAAGCCTCGCCGATTTTTAGCTCGGTAATTACTTGGGCAATTTCAAGCGCCGGGTTCGGGCGGAAGGTTTCAGCAGCTGACTTAACCGCTTGCTGGTCGCGCGGAGTGAACGCGTTCAATTTGTGCTGGATCCGGTTGTTCAGCTGCGCCGCCACGGTGTCCGGAATATCGATCGGGTTCTGCGTGATGAAATACACGCCGACACCTTTGGACCGGATAAGGCGGACGACTTGTTCAATCTTTTCAAGCAATGCCTTTGGTGCATTGTTGAACAGCAAATGCGCCTCATCAAAGAAGAAAACGAGCTTCGGCTTGTCCGGGTCGCCAATTTCAGGAAGTGTTTCAAACAGTTCGGAAAGCAGCCACAATAGGAAAGTCGAATATAACTTAGGGCTAGACATGAGGCGATCAGCGGCAAGGATATTCACCACGCCCCGGCCAATGTCATCGCAGCGAATGAGATCGTCGAGTTCAAGCGCCGGCTCGCCAAAGAAATGCTCGCCACCTTGTGAGCGCAATTGAAGCAACGCGCGCTGAATGCTGCCTACGGATTGCTTGGAAATGTTGCCATATTCAAGTGTCAACCTGTCGGCTTGCTCACCGCAATAGACAAGCATCGACTGCAGATCATCGAGGTCAAGCATTAGCAGCCCATCCTGATCTGCCACGTGGAAGGCGATGTTCAAAACACCTTCCTGCACTTCATTCAGGTCCATCAGGCGCGCGAGCAACAAGGGCCCCATTTCGGAGACCGTTGTACGCACAGGATGCCCCTGTTCGCCGAACAAGTCCCAGAATTGCGATGGATTGTCCTTATAGGCCCAGTCCTGCTGCCCGATTTCAGCGGCGCGTGCGGCAAAAATTTCATGGGTTTTGGTTTGCGGTGACCCCGGCATGGCCAGTCCGGACAAGTCACCCTTCACATCAGCGACAAAAGTTGGAACGCCGGCGGCGGAGAGCCCCTCAATGATGCCTTGCAACGTAACCGTTTTACCAGTCCCCGTTGCGCCCGCTATCAAACCATGCCGGTTTGCGCGTTTAAGATTAAGCAGTTCGTGGCCGCTGGAATTCTGTCCAATGAAGATGCTGTCCATATGATCGGCCACCTGTGTAAGTTGAATTAGAGCTTTTAACCATGCAGTGGGGATGCCGCCAAGTAAATCCTGCAATGCTTTGTAGGTCGCTCATGGGCAGCGCGTTCCTCGTCTCGTCGATCCTCAAGAATCGTTTATCGCAAAATATGCGTTAAGGCTGTTATCGGGCATGGGTCTGCTCTATCATTTACATATGGTCCAAATTGCAGAAACTCGCGAAACAAGCGTCCAATACGCGGCTCGCAAAAGCATATTGTCGTTCGCGATGCTGTCCGTTTTATCAGCATGCGTTGCTGCGGAGCGTGTACCCCCGCGCACGCAACCTGCACAAGCTATGACCACGCCGGCAATCACCCGGCCACTGCCTTCACAAAGACCAGTTACGCCTCCCGCTCAAATTCGGCCGGCGGTTGTCCGCGCGCCTGTGGGACTTGAAAATCTATTGGACGAACAATGGCGCATTTTTCCGGGTCGCACGGGCGTTGCGATCATGCGTATTGATGGCGGTGAATGGGTAACAGGTAAGCGGGCAGGCGAGCTTTTCCCCCAACAAAGCGTTTCCAAGACATGGGTTGCGCTGACGATCTTGGACCTGGTCGACCAGGGTAAGGTTCGACTAGATCAAAAAGTGCGTATCACGCGTGATGATCTCGCAGTCTTTCATCAACCTATTCGTGATCGCGTCATCGCAAATGGCGAAATTGAAGTGACGGTGCTCTCGCTGCTCGAACAAGCGATCATCGGTAGTGATAACACCGCCAATGACTCCCTTTTGCGCACAGCAGGTGGTCCGCAAGCCGTACAAAGCTTTCTTGTCCGCAAGAATTTAGGCGCGATCCGCTTCGGTCCCGGCGAACGCCTCATGCAAAGTGGGATTGCCGGCATGGGCTGGCGTCAGGAATATTCCATCGGACGCCGCTTTTATGCCGCCCGTTCGGAAGTTCCACTCGCCACGCGCAAGGCCGCGTTGGATCGCTATCTTGCTGATCCGGTTGATGGGGCAAGTCCCGAGGCGATTGTGCGCGCGCTTGCAAAATTGGCGAAGGGGGAGTTGCTCTCCGCTTCGTCAACGCGGCTTATTTTGGGCATTATGTCGCGAACTTCAAGCGGTCCGAACCGGCTGAAAGCAGGCGTACCAGCAGGCTGGCGCTTCTTGCACAAGACCGGGACTGGGCAAGTTCTGCCGCCAGTTTCTACAGGCTATAATGATATCGGGATCATGACCGCGCCTGATGGCACACGCTATGCGGTCGCTGTAATGATGGGCAGCACGACGG
>JANPKN010000046.1:0-1942 GCA_031426075.1 Sphingomonadaceae bacterium | reverse complement strand
GCAAAATCGATCCCGCCGACTTTCCCGTCATCCTCTCTAATTGAGGTGGGTGAAGTGACGGCGCAGATCACGGTACTGCTCACACAAATGGCGCAAGCCATCGCCGCTGCGGCATCGATAGCGATCCTAGCAGGCATCGCAGTCCTCGTCGGCGCGATAGCCGCCGCGCGCCAATCGCGGATTTACGACAGCGTCATCATGAAAATGCTGGGCAGCACCAGGCGTCAAATCTTGGGCGCCCAAGCGCTTGAGTATGGCATTTTGGCGGTGGTGCTTGGACTAATCTCGCTGCTGCTTGGCATGCTGGCGGCTTATTATGTGGTCGTCCAAATATTCGATTTCAGCTTTTCGCCGGATTATTCGATTTTGGCCCTCACGCTGGTTGGTGGCGCGGGATTGACCTTTGTGCTGGGTATTGTGGGATCACTCCCGATTTTGGCCGCGCGACCCTCGGAGGCCCTTAGGAGTCTTTAGCCAAATGCGTCGCCAGCGGCGCAGACAAGATTAACTGCGCCATATGGTAAATCAGCGTCGGCAGCAGGACCATTCCGGCAATCGCTGGCGGAAATATTGTCGCAGCAAGCGGAGCGCCTATGGCGATACTTTTCTGCCCGCCTGAAAAGAGCATCGTAATGCGGTCGCCGCGCGGCAGCTTCATTGTGCCACCCAAGGCCCAAGCCCCGCCAAAACCCACCAGCAGCATGACCGACAAAGCAAGCGCGAGCCACGCGAGTTCGTCGCCGCGCACGATACTCCAAATGCCCGCAACCACCGCGCCTGAAAATGCTACATAAACTGCGATGGCAATGGATATGCGGTCCATCCATGTCGACAACTCTTTGTTACGATCTACCCAAGGCTTGCACCAACGCTGCGCCAATTGGCCAAGCGTGAAGGGCAAAAGCAGAATGAGCGCAATGCGGCCAACGGCCTCGCCTGAGACACTGGCTTCCCCCACATGCGCCAACAGCGCCAAGAGCAAGGGCGACAGCACAACGCCAACAAGATTGACCAACGCCGCTGCCACAACCGACGCCGCGACATTTCCCTTGGCCAGACCGCAATAAGCCGCCGCAGACTGCACAGTTGAGGGCAAGATGCCCGTAAACAGCAGCCCCAAGGCAAGTGTTGGCGGCAGGATGTTGTCGAAAATATACGACAGTGCCAATCCAGTGGCGGACATCACGCCAAAAACGAACAGGAAAATTGCCCCTTGCAACCGCCAGTTGCGTACGCCGTTGACGACTTCATGTCGCGGCAACCGCACGCCGTTGAGGAAAAAAAGCAGGAATATGGCAGCCAAGGAAATCAGCGACGCGACATCCGCAGCGCGCCCGCGCACAGGAAGAAGGCTCGCCAGCAATATCGTGGCAAGCAGCAGAATTACAAAGCGATCAGCGAAGATACGAGCGAACATCGATGCGCTTTGACCGTTGCAATCGCGTATTGCAACACCAGCGATGTTGCGCTGCAGCGCATATTGCGTTAATGGCGCGCGAGAATCTAGTGGCATGTGGCCGCTATGAAGACCTTCCAAAAGGCCCATTTCCAAATGTCATTGCGTAACATCGCCATCATCGCGCACGTCGATCACGGCAAAACCACCCTCGTTGACCAGCTGTTCCGTCAGTCTGGCACATTCCGCGAAAACCAGCGCATCGAAGAACGCGCTATGGATTCGAACGACCTTGAAAAAGAACGCGGCATCACGATTCTTGCCAAGTGTACGTCCGTTGAGTGGGACGACAATAAGGGTAATATTACCCGCATCAACATCGTCGATACTCCGGGCCACGCCGACTTTGGCGGCGAAGTTGAGCGCATCTTGTCGATGGTTGACGGCGTTATCTTGCTCGTCGATTCTTCCGAAGGCGCGATGCCGCAAACTAAGTTCGTCACCGGCAAGGCCTTGGCACTTGGCCTAAAGCCAATCGTCGTCGTG
>JANPKN010000045.1:0-20300 GCA_031426075.1 Sphingomonadaceae bacterium | reverse complement strand
GTTTGCCCGGGCCGAGGGACATATAACGCGGCTGAACTTGGTTATCTGAAAACGCATCATGCGGGGCGTTCGGATATTATCGCAACGGTCGACTCAGTTCGGACAGCAAGGGGGCAGATGACTGTCGCGCAGTTGGATAGCGCTGACAAATACGCGCCGTCTGTACATATGACTGGAGATAATGCGTCACCACTGATCTATGCTTGCGCGTTAGCCGACTTCGCAGCGATTGACCGCGACCGTTTTGATATCGTTGCGGCGACCGGCAACTCAATGGGCTGGTATCTGGCCTTGGCCTGCGCTGGAATACTCAATCTTGAGGCTGGAGCGCAGCTAGTCAACAATATGGGCGGCCTGATGCACCAGCATGGAACGGGCGGGCAGATTGTTTGGTCAATAGTTGATGATGATTGGAGAATTCAAAAAGATAAAATATTATTTATCAATAGCTTGTTTATTGAATTGCGTAGATTTTCTGACGTCGGTGTCCACATCTCAATCCGGCTTGGCGGCATGATTGTTTTTGCCGCAGATGAGGCCGGGCTGAAATGGCTCATGGAGCGGCTACCGAAAGACGACCGCTTTCCGCTTCGCCTTATGCACCACGCCGCATTCCATAGTCCACTTCTGAACCCGATCGTTCCGATGGCGCGGGCTGAAAATCCTTTAGCCGATTTTGGGGCCGGCGACGTTCCAGCGATCGACGGGCAGGGTCGTATCTGGTCACCTGGCGCGTTCAGCCGCGATGCTATCTATGAATACACCCTTGGTGCGCAATTGAACGATACTTATGATTTTACCCGCGCTGTTCAGGTCGCTGCGGCGGAATTTGCCCCTGATACAATCATCGTTCTGGGTCCTGGCACAACATTGGCTGCGCCGACCGTTCAGGCACTGATTGCGTCAGGATGGCGTGGTCTTTCCGGGAAGGCAGACTTCCAATCACGGCAACAGGATGATCCGATATTGATATCCATGGGCATGGCTGATCAGCGCGCTTGGGCGGAAAGCGAAAAGGTGCATACGAATAAGCGCTAGACGCTCCTGCGCTTAAGGATAAAGGGAAAGGCGATTGAGCAGGGCCCGTGTCTGTTGCCTTGCCGGGAGACCGACGGAATGCGCGACCATAGTTCCATTTTGCTGCTGTTCGGTGCGACCGGAGACCTGTCGCGCCGGATGCTCCTCCCGTCTTTGTACGCGCTCCATGCCGACGGCTTGATCGACCCGAACTTGCGTATCTTTGGTACTGCACGCAGTGCCCTTTCCGATGATGCCTTTCGAGATATGGCGCGCGCAGCGCTCTGCGAGTTTCTGCCCGATGACCGCAAGGCGGAAGGGTTGATTGACGCTTTCCTGCAACGCTTACATTATGTCGCGCTCGACGCTTCCAATCCCGATGGCTTTGCGGAACTGGCAGCGACAATTGGCGATATATCGGGTGGTTTGTCGATTTTCCTGTCTACCGCGCCTTCCTTGTTCGAAGCGACGATCAAGGGCCTGCACAACGCGGGGCTTTCTGGCGAAAATGTCCGCATTGGCCTTGAAAAGCCGCTGGGCAATGATTTGGCTTCGTCGCGCCATATCAACGACGCCGTCAATGCCGTGTTCCCTGAAAAGCGCACCTTCCGTATTGACCATTATCTGGGCAAGGAAACAGTCCAGAACCTCATGGCGTTGCGCTTTGCAAATATGCTGTTTGAGCCATTGTGGAACGCCAATGCCATTGAACATGTGCAGATAACCGTCAGCGAAACCGTTGGTCTTGAAGGGCGTGCTGGCTTTTACGATGACACCGGCGCGCTGCGTGACATGGTACAGAACCATATGCTGCAACTGCTCGCGTTGACCGCGATGGAGCCGCCTGCAAGCCTTGATGCTACCGCCATTCGTGATGAGAAAGTGAAGGTCTTGCGCGCGCTTCGCCCAGTCGTTGAGGGCGATGTCGTCACGGGCAAATATACCGACGGCGCGGTCAATGGTGATGCTGTTAAAAGCTACGAAAGTGATCTTGGCAAACCATCCGATACCGAAACCTTTGTCGCCATAAAGGCGTATGTTGACAATTGGCGCTGGCAAGGCGTCCCGTTTTTCCTGCGCACCGGAAAGCGCCTGCCCGAACGGCGCAGCGAGATCGTAATTCAATTCAAACCAGTCCCGCACAATGTTTTCAGGGACCGGGGCGGCAAACTTGAGGCGAATACCCTCGTCATCCGCTTGCAGCCTGAGGAATATGTAAGGCTCTTGGTGATGGCGAAGGAGCCTGGACTCGATCGCGGCGGCGTCACCTTGCGCGAAGTGCCGTTGGATCTGTCGTTGACAGCTGCCTTTGCCGGATCGCGTAGGCGGATTGCTTATGAAAGACTTCTCCTGGATCTCATAGAGGGCGACCAGACGCTGTTTGTGCGTCGTGACGAGGTTGAGGCCCAATGGACCTGGATTGATGCCATACGGGCTTTGTGGAGCGCCACAGGGTTAAAGCCAAAAGCCTATGGCGCGGGAAGCTGGGGGCCCAATGCGGCAATTGCGCTGACCGAACGCGATGGAGTGAGCTGGCATGAGTAACTTGCACCCGATTGTTAATGCCGTCACCGCACGCATCATTAAACGCTCAAAGCCCGGGCGTCGGGCCTATCTCGATCTGATAGCCAGGCAACGCGATGCTGGCGTCAATCGTACGGCTTTAAGCTGCGGCAATCTTGCGCATGGCTTTGCGGCTAGCGGTGAGGACAAGGCTTCGATCCGCGATGGAAAAGCGATGAACATCGGCATTGTCAGCGCGTACAACGACATGCTGTCCGCGCATCAGCCCTATGGCCGCTATCCCGAGCAAATGAAGATATTCGCGCGTGAGGTTGGCGCCACCGCCCAAGTTGCAGGTGCCGTGCCCGCCATGTGCGATGGTGTAACGCAAGGACAGGACTCGATGGAGTTGTCGCTGTTCAGCCGCGATGTTATCGCGATGGCAACGGCGGTGGGCTTAAGCCACGGCATGTTCGAAAGCGTTGCAATGCTTGGCATTTGCGACAAGATTGTTCCGGGCCTGTTGATCGGTGCACTGCGCTTTGGCCATTTGCCCACAATACTTGTGCCAGCAGGCCCAATGCCATCCGGCCTTGCCAATAAGGAAAAACAACGCGTTCGCCAATTATATGCCGAAGGCAAGGTAGGCCGCGCCGAGTTGCTCGAGGCGGAGGCCGCATCTTACCATAGTGCTGGAACGTGCACATTCTATGGCACCGCAAATTCCAACCAGATGATGATGGAAGTCATGGGCCTGCATGTTCCCGGCTCCGCCTTCATCAACCCCGGTACGAAATTACGCACGGAACTAACGCGCGCAGCGGTGCATCGCCTGAGCGAGATTGGGTGGGGCGGCGATGATTATCGGCCGCTTGGCATTTGCGTGGATGAGAAAGCGATTGTGAATGCCTGTGTCGGCTTGCTTGCCACGGGTGGGTCAACAAACCATGCATTGCACATTCCAGCCATTGCACGGGCGGCGGGGATCATCATCGACTGGGAAGATCTGGATCAATTGTCCTCGTGTGTCCCGTTGATCGCGCGGGTCTACCCCAATGGCTCGGGCGATGTGAACCATTTTCACGCTGCTGGCGGCATTGGCTATGTCATTCGCGAATTGATTGGGGCAGGGCTGTTCCACCGCGATATCATGACCGTCGCCGGACAGGATCTAGCAGATTATGGTCGCGAGCCTGTGTTGGAAGACGACAAGCTTGTGTGGCGTGACGCGCCAGCGGTCACTGCGGATGACACTATGCTGCGTCCACCGTCGGCTCCCTTCAGTCCCGATGGTGGCATGCGTCTCGTAACGGGCAATCTGGGCCGCGCGACGTTCAAGACAAGCGCAGTTGACCCCGCCCGCTGGACCATCGAAGCACCTGTGCGCGTGTTCCACGACCAGAATGACGCACTCGCGGCGTTCAAAGCGGGCGAGTTGGAACGTGATGTTATCCTCGTTATCCGCTTTCAGGGACCGGCAGCCAATGGCATGCCCGAATTGCACAAACTGACCCCGCCATTGGGCGTTTTGCAGGACAAAGGGTTTAATGTGGCGCTCGTTACAGATGGTCGCATGTCGGGTGCGTCCGGCAAAGTGCCTGCTGCGATCCACCTTAGCCCGGAGGCGGCAAGGGGCGGTGCCATCGCGAAGCTTCAGGACGGCGACATCGTACGATTGTGCGCGAACACCGGAACGCTGTCGGTCTTGGTCGACGCCGATATCTGGTCCGCTCGCGTGGCAGCGCCAACACCTGCGCGACACGTCGGCACTGGCCGCGAATTGTTCGCGTTGATGCAGGCTGGCGCGGATGAGGCAGAGAAGGGCGGGTCGGCCATGTTGGCGGTGGCTGGACTATGACCAAAATCGTTGCTGTCGATATCGGCGGAACGCATGCGCGTTTCGCAATTGCCGAAGTTCAGGACGGCCGCGTCATCGACTTGGGCGAGGCGGTCACGCTGAAAACTGCCGAGCATGCGAGTTTCCAAACCGCGTGGCAGGAATTTGGGCGGCTTAATGGCGGTGCGCTTCCCCGTGCTGCCGCGATTGCCATTGCCGGGCCAGTCGACGCCGATGTCATCAAACTCACCAACAATCCGTGGATCATCCGTCGTTCGATGGTGTGCGAAAAACTGGATGTCGATAGTTTTGTCATCGTCAATGATTTTGGCGCGGTCGGGCATGCGGTGGCGCAGGCGGGGCCTGAGCATTTTCAGCATCTGACCGGGCCGGAGCAGGATTTCGAAGCTGATGGGACATTGAGCATCATTGGGCCGGGCACGGGCCTTGGCGTGGCGCATGTCTGGCGCAAGGGCAGCAACTACCATGTGCAGGCGACCGAAGGCGGGCATATCGATTTTGCGCCGCTGGATGCGATTGAGGATGCTGTTCTGGCGCGATTGCGTAAACGCTACCGCCGGGTGTCGATTGAGCGCGTCGTGTCTGGGCCGGGACTAATTGACCTCTATGAGACGCTTGCTGCAATCGAGGGGCGTGCGGTCCAGCAGTACGACGACAAGACCTTGTGGCAAATGGGCATGTCAGGTGAAGACAGCCTTGCTGCTGCGGCTGTGGACCGTTTCTGCCTGTCGCTTGGCAGTGTGGCGGGCGATATAACATTGGCACAGGGTGGCTTTGCGGGCGTTGTGATTGCCGGTGGACTTGGCCTTCGAATCAAGGACAGCTTGGTCCGCTCGGGCTTTGCCGAGCGTTTCCGGGCAAAAGGGCGCTTTGAAGGATTGATGTCTGCGATTCCTGTGAAACTTATAACGCATCCGCAGCCCGGCCTGTTTGGTGCAGCAGCGGCCTATGCGCAGCAACATGTTTGAGAAAGAGCCAGCACATGACTCCAATTGAAAAAATCATGCGTACCGCACCGGTCATTCCCGTGCTGGTGATCGAAGATGCAGCCCATGCACGCGCCATTGCCGAAGCCTTGGTCGCTGGAGGATTGCCGGTGCTTGAGGTCACGTTGCGTACCGCGGCTGCATTGGACGCGATTGCCGAGATGAAGAAGGTTCCTGGCGCAATTGTGGGTGCCGGTACCATCGTCGACATACCGGGCTTGGACAGCGCCATCGCTGTCGGAGCCGAATTCATTGTCTCCCCTGGATTAACCGACAAGTTGGGCAAGGAAGCCATCGCCAAAGACATCCCGTTTTTGCCCGGCATTGCCACCGCAGGCGACATTATGCGTGGGCTTGATCTGGGGCTGACCCATTTCAAATTTTTCCCGGCTGAGGCGAATGGAGGTCTCCCCGCGCTCAAATCGCTCATTGGTCCGTTTGGGCAGTGCAAATTTTGCCCAACGGGCGGCATAAAACAGGACACGGCGGCTGATTGGCTCGCTGTTCCGGAAATTTTATGTGTTGGCGGTAGCTGGCTTGTTGGTAAAGGCGTTCCAGATGTTGCCGCGATTGAATCGGCAGCGCGTGCCGCATCGGCACTACGGAACTAATGGAGACGTAAGGCATATGGCCGAAGAAATCGAATGGTGGGATTTTGACGCTGCTGAAGATCTGATTGATGCCGTGGTCGGCGACGTCAGCTTTATCATTGAAAGCGCACTGGATGCCCGTGGTCAGGCACTTGTTGCATTTCCCGGTGGCTCAACGCCCAAACCGATTTTGGAAAAACTTGCCCAAGCCAATATCCGTTGGAAAAGCGTAACGATCATCCCGACAGATGACCGCTTGGTGCCTGTTGACAACCCATTGTCGAACGTGGCGATGATTGCCAAAATCTTCATTCCCAAAGGCGCGCGAGTACTGCCCATTGCAAGCGATGCAGCCGACTATAAATTGGCCGGAAGTGCAGCGAATGCGCGGCTGGCTGACCTCCACTGGCCGCCGGATCTGGTCTGGCTTGGCATGGGCGCAGATGGCCATACGGCATCGATTTTCCCGGGGCCTGATTTGGAATCGGCGATGGATGGAGGAAAAGATGTGCGCGCTGTGGGTGTTGCGCCTGATCCGTTACCGCCGGAGGCGCCCGTTAACCGCGTAACGTTAACAGGCGCTGCCATCGGCGCGGCACGAACCGCCATATTGGTGATTAACGGGGCAAAGAAACGCGAAGTGCTTGAAGCCGCTATCGAACAGGGAGGCAAGTCAGCCTATCCGGTTGGTCGCGTGCTTGACAAGATCATAGTGCCAGTTGACATATACTGCCTCGACGATTGAGTTAAACGTGGCGCATTTGAGTTACACGCGGCGCATTTTGCCGGGAATGGTCTTTGCGTTCAGCTTTTTGAGATAAGGCGGGATTTCCAACTCCGACACGCCAATGGGCTTGCGTGCATCTTTGGGGTTGATGGGATGGTCGAACGCGATGCCGACTCGCCCGTCCGTGACCCAAGCGATGTGACCACTTACCCAGCCAATGCTGTGCAGGTTTATTTCGACACGTTCGCCGCGCGAGACTTTGATCGGAACTTCCGCCATCAACCCGCCTGCGGACAGGTTGCGGATACGTACGATGCGTTCGTCCGTGCCGTTTGGAAAACGCAATATGGCCTTAAGCAAAAGACTGTCGCGATTCATGCCGCGCTTGGCAGCAGGCATTTTCTTATCGCTTAATGAGTCATCCATGTTGCAGCACCAAGCACCAAATCGGGTTCAATTATGATTTGGACTTTGGCACCAAATTGTCGCCAAAAGGTTAATGTGCGCGAGATAATTCACGATTTTTGCTTGGTTTTTAACCAAATATATTAACTGCTACGACGATCAGTCGTCGCGCGATACGCGCTCCTGCCGCTCATGGCGCTCCTGTGCTTCCAACGTCATTGTAGCAATGGGGCGGGCGCGCAGACGCGCGAGCGAAATGGGTTCGCCTGTGACTTGGCAGTAACCATACTCACCCTCAGTGATGCGGCGCAAAGCAGCTTCAATTTTGGCGATCAGCTTGCGTTGGCGGTCTCGGGTACGAAGCTCGATACCCCAGTCCGTTTCGCTCGATGCGCGGTCGTTGAGATCAGGTTCGCGCATAGGACCATCCTGAAGCTGATTCAGCGTGCCTTGCGCCTCAGCCAAGATGCTGTTTTTCCAGTCAACAAGCTGCTTTTCAAAATATCTCAGTTGACGTTCATTCATGAATGGTTCGTCGTCACCGGGAACATAGGACTGGTCGAGGTCAAAGTCAGGGATGCTGATTTCGCCGGTCTGATCTTGAGGCTTGGCGCTCGCGCCCATCGTAATTTCTCCACCCCTGGCCGGCCCCCCAGAACGAAGAAGCCTGCGTCTAAGTCACTCTCGCGGGCGCTATAGACTCGGGCCAAATGCGGCACAAGCGCCAAATGTTACTGGCTGACTGCAATTGCACAAAAGTTGTGGAAATGGCTCCGCTGCCGGTGATGCCGTTCGGGGCTGGCGTCGGTGGCCTCGTGGCGCGCCGAGGTGAGACTTGGACGTCGCGAACTGCCAGCCAAACAAGGTGCGGACATATCCGCCCTTTTTCGTTGCGAAACCGCCACTCGCGCGGCATAGCCTGCCGCCATGCATGACCTAAAATATATCCGTGAAAATCCACGAGACTTTGACGCCGGCCTAACCCGGAGGGGCGCTGCACCCGTTGCCGCAGTCATCCTAGCATTGGATGAAAACCGCCGCGCCATCCTCACTGAAATGCAGAATGCGCAGGCTCGCCGCAACGACGCGTCGAAAGCGATCGGTGCAGCCATGGGCAAGGGAGATGCCGCGACCGCCGAGGCGCTGAAGGCGGAAGTTTCGCAGTTGAAAGACATTTTGCCGCAACTGGAAGAACGCGAACGCGCGGCAGGAGCTGAGCTCGACGCCTTACTTGCCGGATTACCGAACTTGCCCGCCGCTGACACGCCGGACGGCGCAGATGAAACGGAGAATGTTGAAATTGCACGTTGGGGCGCACCACGGGACTTTGACTTCGAACCCCGCGACCATGCAGATATAGGTCCCGCGCTTGGTCTAGATTTTGAAACAGGCGTCGCCATTTCCGGCGCGCGATTCACTTTCATGCGGGGGCAGATGGCGCGGCTTAACCGCGCGCTTGGTCAGTTCATGTTGGATTACCAGACCGCGCAGCGCGGTTACACTGAATGCGCCACGCCCTATCTGGTTCGTCAGGAATCTTTGTTTGGGACGGGGCAACTGCCCAAATTTGCCGAAGACAATTTTCAGACGACAGATGGCCGTTGGCTCATTCCGACCGCTGAAGTCTCTTTAACCAACAGCGTCCGTGAACAGATATTAGACGAAAGTGCGCTGCCGATTAGGTTGACCGCGCTCACCCCGTGTTTCCGGTCCGAAGCGGGCGCAGCAGGACGCGATACCAAAGGGCTGATCCGCCAGCACCAGTTTGAAAAGGTGGAGCTGGTCTCCATTGTTCGGCCTGAAGACAGCGCAGTCGAACATGAACGCATGGTGGAAAGCGCCGAAGGCATATTACAGGCGCTTGAACTGCCTTATCGCAAGATGCTGCTGTGCACCGGCGACATGGGCGCCAGCGCGCGACGGACGTATGATTTGGAGGTGTGGTTGCCGGGTCAAGGACTCTATCGCGAAATCTCAAGCTGCTCGAATTGCGGCGACTGGCAGGCGCGGCGGATGAACACCCGCTACCGTCCTGCCGAAGCTAAGGGCAATGTATTCGTCCACACCCTGAATGGCTCGGGATTGGCAGTGGGCCGCACGCTGGTCGCGGTGCTTGAAAACCACCAGCAGGCCGATGGTAGTGTCGTGGTTCCGTCCGCTTTGCTGCCGTATACAGGCGGCATGACAAAATTGGAGGCCGCATCCTGATGCGCATATTGCTTACAAATGATGACGGTGTGAATGCGCCGGGCCTCAAGGTTTTGGAGACTATTGCCAGAACCATTAGCGACGATGTTTGGATTGTTGCCCCTGCGGAGGAAAATTCCGGCGCTGGCCATTCGCTGACCTTGACCAAGCCAGTTCGTATTCGTCAGCACGGCGATAAACATTATTCGGTTGCAGGGACGCCGACGGATTCGGTCATGCTGGGTATTGGCGTAATCATGAAAGATACCATGCCCGACCTGATTTTGTCAGGTGTTAACCGGGGTGCCAATCTGGGCGATGATATTACGTACTCGGGTACAGTATCCGCCGCGATGGAAGGAGCCCTAGCGGGCATCCGCTCCATCGCGTTGAGCCAGGTCTACAGCAAAGAAGGCATGGCAGATGCTGTGCCCTTTTCAGCAGCTGAAGCGTGGGGAGAGCGCGTCCTTCTACCTCTGTTAAATATGCCGTTCACCCCGCGCACATTGACCAACATCAATTTTCCGCCGTTGCTGCCGCAGGACGTCAAGGGTATCAAGGTCGCGCGGCAAGGGTTCCATGATTACAGCCGTGGATCCATTGTCAAAGGCACTGATCCGCGTGGCTATGATTATTATTGGTTCGGTCTGCATGGTATGCTGCACACGCCGGGACACGATACAGACCTTGAGGTCATCGAAGATGGGTATATTGCAGTAACCCCACTACAACTGGATTTGACGAACCATGAATCTTTAGCCACATTGAATCAGATATATAGCGGCTAGGGGTGCGATCATGCGGTTAAGGTTGATGGCAGTGAGTTCAGCCATAATATTAGCCGGATGTGTCCCCCGCGCTGTGAGTGATTACCGCTTCGATTCTTACCCCGCGCCACCCGCAGACAAGGGACCGCAGATCCTCACTGAACAGGGGCTTGTCGTGGAAACCCCCAGCTGGAGCCCAGCCAGTGTCGAGCGCAATGCCCGGCGCGTGGTTACCTCGATATATCAAGTCCAGTCTGGCGACAGCCTGTTTTCCATCGCGAACAAAACCGGCGCGGGTGCTACCGCGATTGCCAATGCAAATAAATTGATGCCGCCATACATCATGCGTCCGGGCGTCCGGCTGCAGATACCTGGCGGCAACTATCACCGTGTCGGCATGGGCGAGACCGGGATAGCCATTGCACGGGCGTACCGCACGGTCTGGGCAGATATAGTATTGCTGAATGCACTGCTGCCGCCCTACACCCTGCAAATAGGGCAAAATTTGCTGCTACCTTCGACGGCCATAATCGGAACAGCTTCACGCAAACGCACACCGGAATTGCAGGCTGCTGCGTTTATTTTAAACATTGATGATATTGTGACTGGCGGAAATCCCGCTGGAACCGCGTTGCCAGTTCCGGCAACTGCCGCCAATTTTGCCGGGCGTTTTGCGTGGCCGGTTCGTGGCAATGTCATCGGCAAGTTCGGCGCTCAAGGTGGGGGCAGGGTGAATGACGGCGTAAACATTGCCGGGCAGAATGGCGCTTCAGTGCGTGCCGCCGCACCGGGTGTGGTGGTTTACAGTGGTAATGAAATCGGTGTCTTTGGTGGACTGATCCTCATTGATCATGGCGCGGGCTGGATCACGGCATATGGACATCTTGGCCGATTGGACGTTACGAAGGGAGACCGTGTTCGGCTCGGACAACCAATTGGCGGCGTGGGCGAAACCGGCTATGTAAGTCAGCCGCAACTCCATTTCCAAGTCCGCAAAAACCGGCAGGCGGTAAATCCTTTAAGCTATTTGGAACCTATTAATGGCTGATCCCGACGTTCCGACAAAATTCCGAGTGGCGCTTCGCCGTGCGAGCAAACTGCCCGTATGGGCGGACGTCCTCCTTCGACTGTCGCTGGCGTTTTTCCTAATATTTCTGGTGATTGTCATTCACTGGTTTGACCGGGCTGGTTTGAAGGACAATCATGACGGTGTCATAAGCTTTCTGGACGTCGTCTATTTCACCATGATTTCGGTCACAACTACGGGATTTGGCGACATTGCGCCAATTTCCAACAGGTCACGTTTTATCGAAGCGATTATCGTCACACCGGTACGCATCGCCGTCATCTTCATTTTCGTAGGCACAGCCTATAATTTTGTCATCAAACGCAGCTGGGAAAAATGGCGCATGAAAAAGATTCAGCAAACTCTGACCGGACATATTGTGACCTTGGGTTTTGGCGTGAGCGGCTCACAGGCCGTGGCTGAACTTATCAAGCGTGGCACAGACCCGAAAGATATCGTTGTGATTGATTGCAGTGAAGAGCGGCTTGCGGAGGCAGAATATTTGGGCTGCAATATATTGTGCGGCGATGGCACACGAGACGAAATTTTGAATGCCGTCCGCATAAAACAGGCTTCGTCGGTGATAGTCTCCGCCGGACGCGACGACGCATCGATCCTGATGGTGCTTACGGTTCGCCATTTGTCACCAAAAGTTCCGATCAGCGTCGTTATCCGCGCCGATGACAATGAATTGCTTGCGCGGCAAGCTGGGGCCACGACAGTAATCAATCCAGTCAGCTTTACGGGGCTGTTGCTGGCAAGTTCGTGCCATGGCGAACATATTTCGGAATATTTGACGGATTTGGCATCGGTCGGTGGTGAGGTTATCATCAAGGAACGTGAAGTAACCCAGAGCGAAGTTGGCAAAAGCTTACGCGACTTGCCCGATGGTATCGGACTTCGGATTTACCGCAACGGCGTGAACTTCGGCTTTTGGCAGACAGAGGCGCAAAAGCTGCAGGCGGGCGACCTGTTGGTCCAGATCATCCCGTCAAAGCCTTAATGCCCCAGCAGCAGGAAGACCAAGCCCATCGCTGCGTAGAAGACGAGCCAATATCCCGCATCAATGGCGAACAGTCGGCCTGACTTGCGTGAAAACAGATAATTGGTGCCGATGGCAGGGATGATATAGCCAAGCGAAATCCCTACGGAAATCATAAGTGTCGAACGTGCATTTGTGTCAAAAAACGCCAGTAGATGACCAAGGAAAACGGCCGACAGCACTGAAAACGCGAAGGTCAGGCCGTAGATTTTGAGCATATTACCGGCGCGCAGTTGCTCCTCGGTAAAGCCATGCTCCGCCATCCATGCTTTGCCGAACAAGGGCCCGTACCATAAACCGCCAATGAGAAAGCCAGTCGCCGCGGCCACCAATATTGCCAATAAATTCGCGTTTTCCATCATGTTTCGTCCCATAATTCGACGCATCATTCATGCGCTTGTTCGCCAGCCGTGACAAGCCTGCCGAAACCCGCTATGCGCCCGCCATCATGGCAACAATAATCAAAGCAGCGCCCAAGGTCGGCATGGTATCGCTTGGCTGCCCCAAGGCGCTCGTCGATAGCGAACGGATTCTCACTAAGCTGCGGGCAGACGGCTATGGCCTGTCGCCCGATTATGCTGGGGCGGACGTTGTGCTGGTGAATACCTGCGGTTTCTTGGACTCCGCTAAGGAAGAAAGTCTTGAGGCCATTGGTGAGGCTATAGCGGAAAATGGCCGCGTTATCGTCACGGGTTGCATGGGCAATGAAGCCGATGTCATCCGCGCGCGTTTTCCTGGCGTTTTGGCCATCACTGGCGCGCACCAATATGAAGCAGTTGTTTCGGCCGTCCACGAGGCTGCGCCGCCTACGCGCGGTGCCTTTGTCGACCTCGTGCCCGAAGGCGGATTGAAGCTGACTCCGCGCCACTACAGCTATCTCAAAATTTCCGAAGGCTGCAACCATAGTTGCGCCTTCTGTATTATCCCGTCCCTTCGCGGCAAGCTCGCCAGCCGGCGGATTGACGCCGTGCTGCGTGAGGCGGAGAAGCTTGTTTCGGCTGGTACCAAAGAGCTCTTGGTCATCTCGCAAGACACCTCGGCTTATGGGGTAGACACGCGTCACGAGCCGCGTGAGTGGAAGGGCCGTCAGGTACGCGCGCACATGACTGACCTGGCGCGCGAACTCGGTAGCTTGCGCACCAGTGATGGCATCGCGCCATGGGTCCGGCTGCATTATGTCTATCCTTACCCGCATGTGGATGATGTGATTCCGTTAATGGCGGAGGGGTATTTGACGCCCTATCTCGACATCCCGTTCCAGCATGCGGCACCTAATGTCCTTAAGGCCATGAAGCGCCCTGCGAACGAAGCCAAGGTGCTTGAGCGCATCCGCAACTGGCGCAACATTGCGCCGGACATCGCGATCCGGTCGAGTTTTGTGGTTGGCTTCCCCGGTGAAACGGAATCCGATTTCGAATATCTGCTCGATTGGCTCGACGAAGCGCAGCTTGACCGGGTAGGCGCATTCCGCTTCGAGCCAGTGGATGGTGCGCAGGCCAACCATCTGCCCAATCCAGTACCCGAAGAGGTCAAGGAAGAGCGGTTCCAGCGTATCATGGCGAAAACTGCCGCAATCAGCGCCGCC
This sequence comes from Sphingomonadaceae bacterium, assembly GCA_031426075.1. Lineage (GTDB taxonomy): Bacteria > Pseudomonadota > Alphaproteobacteria > Sphingomonadales > Sphingomonadaceae > Sphingorhabdus_B. The sequence continues at coordinate 6,567 of JANPKN010000045.1, read as the reverse complement.
AAGCTTGCCGCAAAGGTCGGACGCAACATCCCGGTCATCATCGACGAAATCGGCGATGCGGACGAAGAAAACAGTGTTGGCGCAACCGGCCGTTCTCAGGCCGACGCTCCGGAAATCGACGGCCATGTCTATCTGCGCGATGTTGCACCAACATTGAAGGCAGGCGATGTTGTCGTGGTCAACATTGAGGACGCCGACGAGCACGACCTATTTGGCGTGGTTGCCTGATTTAAGCCGCCAGGTCCTCGCGGTAGAACGACAATGCGACTTCGACAGGCCCAGTGACGACGAGATGGTGTAGCACCAGCGGCGGTACTGTCAGTTCCATGCCGGTCTCCAGCGTGACGGCGGGTTCAGCCCTGTCGTCGTCCCATGCAAAGTCGATCTTGCCGCTGAGGATCTTGATGACAGCCCAACTGCCGGCTTTCAACTGATGCTGTCCCTTTAGCCCTGCAGGAATTTCCACTTCGGTCCATGGACCAAGCGTGCGGTAGGATGCGGCATTTAGCGGCAGAGTGTAAGCTTGTACGGTCATCCGAAAATCATCGCGCGGAATATGGCCATGGTTACGCCAAACAGCGCAAGGCACGCGGGTATAGTAAGCACTTGTCCGATCACAGCGGCTTTATCCATCGGTCCGGTAAAGGTCGCCAAAGGCCCCAAGCCGCGCGCAAAAAGCGAGGGATGGTCCGGCCGGTTCTGGTTGAACAGCACGGACGCGACCCCGAAATACATGAGCGTGTACAAAATGCTGATGATGATCACAAAGATCGTGCCGTTGTCGCGAGCAGTTGCCGCAATGAGGCCAGCAAAAAAGACGACGTAGGCGGCAAACATCGTGACCCAGATGGATGCGGGGATTTCTAGGTCGGTCTTTTCCGGCTGAACAGTGGCGTGGTCTGCGAGGGCAGTTGCGGCGTCGGATGCAGAACTGTCAGCTAGGGCAAAATTTGCATTGCTGACGAAGTCTTTTTCATAAAGCATGATCTATCCTTTCATTTTTGCAGGCAATTTTACGCCGTCGCGGTGGATATGGATGCCAAGCAGCAAGCTCTCGGCAATCATTTTGGCCCGTCCGTAAATTTGGTCGCGCGCCTCTGCTGGTCCGCCCAATTCGTCTAGTGTCTCGGCAAAAAGTTTGAGCCAATGGCTGAATTCTGGATTATCTATCTTGGTAATTGCGGCGTGCTTCATCATCGGATTGCCTGAAAATTCGCCTGTCTTGAGCATTATAGAGCGCCAGAATTTTTTCATATGTGCCAAATGGTGCGGCCAATCGGTGATGCGTTGCGCGAAGATAGGGCCAAGCATATCGTCTGCCTGAACACGCGCATAAAACTGCTCTACCATTTGCGAAAGATAGGCGTCGTCAATACCGACATCATGCGCTTCATTGACGGCTTGTTGACGTGCGGCGGTGGCGATCGGGTGGGTCATATTTTGCGACTCCAAAAGTAGTATTTGAAATACCATTTTAAGATGATTGCCCTTAAAAGCAATATCTAATATACTTATTTAATGAGATTGAACCTTCACACTGATTATGCGCTGCGATTGTTGATGTTTTTGGCTGTGAAGCAGCAACAGGCGTCCATTGATGAAATTGCGACGGCCTATGGCATCTCGCGCAACCATCTGATGAAGGTTGGGCAACGCCTAACGGAGCTTGGATATGTTGAAGCACGGCGCGGACGTGGAGGAGGCCTGACGTTAGCTCACTCTCCTGAGAGCATAAACGTGGGTAAGTTAGTCCGTTTGGTGGAAAGCACGGGGGCATTTGTTGAATGTTTCGACCCGCAGACAAACCAATGCCGGGTCACTGGCGTTTGCGGGTTACAGGGCGCGCTGTCGCTCGCGCTAGGCGACTTCATGGCGCGGCTTGACAGCTATACCGTGGCCGATTTGGTGCCCGCCCCCGGTAAATTTCAGGAACGCCTTGCGGCATTCCCCACTTAAATGAGCGTTATTTGCTCTTAGGCGGCAACGGAAAGAAACCCGATGTGCGGGCGACATATTCGGCATATTCGGGCCGGGTTTTCTTCATGCCCCTTTCCAGTAACGGCTTTCCCGACCAACGTGTCAGGGTGAAGGTCAGGAATATCGGGCCAATAATGCTAATCCATCCGGCGATTCCAACTTCGGAGGCAATCAGCCAGATTCCCCACCATGTACACGCGTCGCCAAAGTAATTTGGGTGGCGGGTGTATCGCCAAAGACCACTATCAAGGACCTTGCCCTTATTGGCGGGGTTGGCGCGAAATGCGTTTAGTTGCGCATCACCGATCGTTTCAAACAATATCCCAACAATTGCGACAATGGCACCGAAGAAAGCCAACGGACCCAAAACAGTACGACCGCCTTCACTCGCCCAAATGCCAAGCTGTACAGGCAGGCAGGTGATGAAAAGCAACGGTGCTTGGGTAAGGAAAACCGAGAACAGAGAAGTTTTGCTCCAACTCCAACCCTTCTTCTCCATCACGCTACCCATGATCTTAGCATAACGGGGGTCTTCGCCATGCGCGCGCCAGCGCGTCCATAAATGAAGCGCTAGGCGCAAGCCCCACAGACTGGTGAGGCCAAGCAGCAGGTGTGACCGCGCGCCGGGTGCGCTCGATTGGGCCCATGTCGCCCACGCCAGCAGCACCATGCCAAACGCCCAAAAGGCATCGATGAAAGACACGTCGCGAATTTTTACGGAATAAGCCCATAATGCGAGAATGACGCCCAGCAGCGCCGCTGCGTTGATCAGCATAGTCGAAAGGAGATCGTTCATGCTTCATCCTTTGCAAATATCTCTGTCATTCCCTTCGCAGGGTGCTTTGGCTTAACCTTAGCATAGATTTTTGCAACCTCGGCCATATCCGCTTTGTAATCGCCGGTTGGCCAGATGGCAGGCCCAAGACCACCTGTTTTCGATTCATAATCCATCATGCCCAGCACCAAGGGGACGCCAGCGCCCATCGCGATATGATAAAATCCTGTCTTCCAAGCCTTAACAGTTCCACGCGTACCCTCCGGCGCGATAGTAAGCATGAATTCATCACGGCGGGCAAATTCATCAATCATTTGCTGCACATAATTTTTGTTCGACGTGCGGTCTACAGGAACGCCGCCCATATCGAGCATGAAGTTTGTGAAAGGCCAGCGAAACAGCGAGGTTTTTGCCATAAAATGTGGTTTAAACCCGAGATCGTTAGTGAGGCCGAGAAAATAGACAAAGTCCCAATTACTGGTGTGGGGCGCGGCGATCAGGACGAATTTGCGCGGTTCTGGCACGATACCATGCGCGCGCCACCCGCCGCTTTTATACATGCCGACCAGTGCGCGCCTGAACATGCGAGACAACCAGCTAGGCTGGCGTTCATTCAACGACATTACCATATTCCTCCCCCATCGCCACATAACGCTGTTGCGGTGCTTTTCAAACGGCTTGTTTCCCAAATACGCAACCGCTAGGCATCCGGACGCAATAAAAACCAAAGCGGGAAGAAACATGTCGCATCATGCGCACGGCGCCACTCCAGTCATTTCATCGACCGGGCTTTTCACACCATCTGATGTCATAACTAACGAAGAGCTTGTCGCGAGCTTAATGCTTACGCCGACCGCTACAACGCAGCCAACCCTGATGTAGAGCCGCTCACCCACAGCTCGGTCGATTTCGTCGAAAAGGCTAGCGGCATCAAGTCGCGGCATGTGATCGACAAAAGAGCAATTATCGATCCCGACATCATGGAGCCCCGATACGCCGAACGGCCGAACGACCAGATCTCGTTAATGGCAGAAATTGGCGTTGCGGCATGCCGCGATGCTCTGGAACGCGCTGGCCGTGATATTCAGGATGTAGACGCCGTTCTGTGCGCAGCATCAAACATGCAGCGAGCCTATCCTGCCATGGCTGTTGAAATTCAGCATGAGCTTGGCATGCAGCGTGGCTTCGGCTTCGACATCAATGTCGCATGTTCCTCCGCAACATTTGGTATCCAGACCGCAGCAGACTATATCCGCAGCGGCAATGCGCGTTCGGTATTGGTGGTAAATCCAGAAATCACCTCGGGACATCTCAACTGGCGAGACCGCGATAGCCACTTCATCTTTGGCGACGTCGCAACTGCGATATTGGTTGAGGCGAAGGACATGGCGCCTGCGCAACATTGGGAGATTTTGGGTACGCGCTTGAAAACGCAATTCTCGAACAACATCCGCAACAATTTTGGCTTTTTAAACCGGGCCCACGGGCAGGGCCCGGTTGATCAAAGCGGACCGCGCAATGATAAGCTGTTCGTTCAAGAAGGCCGTAAGGTATTTAAGGAAGTTGTGCCGATGGTCGGGCAAATGGTCGTGGACCATGCCAAAAGTCTCGGACTTGCAGGATCAGACCTGCGCCGCATGTGGTTACATCAAGCCAACGCTGGCATGAATAGGCTGATAGCGCACAAGGTATTGGGGCATGAGGCAAATGAGGACGAGAGCCCCACGGTGCTTGATACTTATGCGAATACTTCCAGCGCGGGGTCAATTATTGCGTTTCATAAACATAATGAGGATTTAAAGGCCGGTGACCTTGGCTTAATCTGCTCATTCGGTGCAGGCTATTCCGCAGGCTCGGTGTTTGTGCGTAAGGTTGCGTAGCGGCTATTTTGTGAAAGCAGGATATTTGCGTGCGATATGCTCAAATACCGACGCATGCAGCGGATTGAGGAACTTGCATCCATAAAGATCGCTGTCATGCCATGCAATCTGCGCCGGCAGGCTGTTGAGTTCGGGGATTGCCAGATACACCCGGCTTCCTAGCTCGATGTGGTTCCCAGTCTCCACCCGGAACCCGGTCTGCGACAAATCAACGACTGAAACTTTAAATTTCTGTCCAACGGATAAACGCAGTTCTGCGTACATCTGCACTGCGTTGCGCTGTGCCTTGCGATTATTGGCCGACTGCTGCCAGTCGGCCTGTTCGAATTTGACGGGCATGATCGAGAACGGCGCCAAGCGGCAAATGTTCCGATTTCGTGTTATTTCCGTAACGTAATTCAGTCCGTATGCATAAGCCGCAAAGGTGTACTACGTGGAATGATCCGGCACCACTATTATGGCGATGCATTTTGCGCGGTAAGCTGCGGGTAACGCTTTAGAATGTCTTCAAAAATCGCCTCGTGCAGGCGCTGGAAAAATTCACATCCATAAAATTCGTCCACGTTCCAGGCTATTCGTGCTTTCAATGGGCTATAGTCGGGTAGCTTCAAGAATATTGGCCGGTCCGGTGAGAGAAATGATCCGCTCCGCATTCGGAATCCGGCTTGGGAAAGGTCGACAACCTCAACCTGTTGCCTTCCGCCACCTTGCTCACGAATGCTTGCCGTGATCGAAACACCTCCACGCATGAATGCCCTGTAGTTATGTCTGCTGCTATCAAAGTCGTCTTCCGCCATCATTATGCCGCCCTGCTAAGGGTTTAATAACGGCGTTGTCCGATTTAGTCGAGTATCATTGCCAGCAAGATGTATATCACGATAGGTGAACCAAAGCCGACAATCGTAGCGACAGCAAAGATCAGGCGAATGATCATTGCGTCCATGCCAGTCCAGTTGGCAAGGCCGGCGCAAACGCCGAGAATTTTCTTGTTGGCTTTATCAAGTGCTAAACGTGACATCAAACTTCTCCCTAATTGTAAAACGTGGCTTCGTATTATGCGATGAGAGCTGCAGCAGGTGCAACAGCAGGTGCGACGCTGATGCCGATGGTGATGAAAGCGCAGATAACTGCTGCAAAAGCGGATAAGATTTGTGTGCGTGCATATTGTGTCATGTTGATTTCCTTTTCAATGTTCCGGACTATTCCGGCTATGCAAACAACTTTGCACAGCCCGTGCCAAAATCAGTTTATTGTTTAAAACTAAATATTTAACGTATTTTAGACGTTATGGGACTATTGGAAAAATTTCATATATTGGGAATAAATACTAATGTTTGGGTGAAGGGGTGGCGCCAATAGCGGCTTGACCAAAAGCAGCCATACTATAGCAGACGCACCCTATGGCTCTGACTCGCCTGATCCTGAATGATTTTCGTAATCATGCTGCGCTTGAAATCCGTCCAGTGGCGCAGTTTGTCGCGCTTCATGGGTCAAATGGCGCAGGCAAGACCAATGTCCTTGAGGCCGTATCGCTTTTGGTACCAGGCCGCGGCCTTCGCCGTGCGGCGATGTCAGATATGGTGCGCACCGCAGGAGGCGGCGGTTTCGCAATTGTTGCAGAGGTCGGCGGCAACGTCATCGGCACGGGTGTAAGCGCAGAGCAGCCCGACCGGCGCAAGGTTCGCGTGAACGAAAGCAATGCCACGATTAATAGTCTGGCGGAGTGGCTTTCAGTTATTTGGTTGACGCCCGCTATGGACCGCTTGTTTGCAGATGGCGCAGCTGCGCGGCGCAGGTTTCTCGACCGATTGGTGCTTGCGCTGAATCCCGGCCATGCACGTCACAGCAGCCGCTATGAAAAGGCGATGCAACAACGCAACCGACTGTTGTCAGGCGGTGTTGCTGCCGATCCGCTTTGGCTAGATGCGCTCGAGG
>JANPKN010000044.1:0-4555 GCA_031426075.1 Sphingomonadaceae bacterium | reverse complement strand
GGCAACAAGCCGCAGCCGATCACCGAGGCAGAAGCCGCGCGCATCCTGAACACCAAGCAGGAACTTGAAGCCGCGCCAAAGAAGCGCGTTTCGGTCGACTACGAAATCGGCGATCAGGTCAAGGTGCTTGGCGGTCCATTTGCAAGCTTCAACGGCTTGGTCGAGGAACTCGATTTTGACAAGAACCGCGTCAAGGTATCGGTCAGCATCTTTGGCCGTGCAACGCCGGTCGAGCTGGACTTCGAAGAAGTCGAATTGATGAAGTAACAACAGTTCGGCGAAATGTTCGTCGAACTACGTTATCCAAATCGCGCCGCGGCTTGCGCAACAAGCTCTTCGTTGAGCACTGGCTTTATGCAAATAATGGCATCGGGAAATGATGAATCCATTTTCGCGCTGTCGACATAAGCCGTGTGGAAAATGATCGGAATTCCATTGTCGCGCAATCGTTCCGCGAGCGGAAAAACCAGCTGATCATCCACATTGACGTCAAGAATTGCACCATCAAGGTCGGTTTCACTGTCTAACAGCTCAAGCCCGCGTGAAACCGACATCGCCGGGCCAACAACCTCCGCCCCGGAACTGACGAGTGCATCTTCGATTGCCATCGCAACAAAAATCTCGTCTTCAACGACCAGGATGCGTCGATTAGCGAGCCGGGGAGCCCCATTTCTTGAAGCTAAAACGTCTGCTGACGGAATTTCCGCAATATGCTTTCCGGTCGCAATTAAAGGGCCACAGCCACCAGTCACTTCATATTCCTTATAACCACTTTTGCTGTCATCAGACGGGGAATTGAAGACAAAGCTCCATTCCATCGTCCAGCCAGCGTTGCTCCACACGCCCTTTTAACTGCTGTGTCGAAGCCGAAATCATCGTCGACCCAAAGCCGTTCACCCCTTTGGGCTTGGTTCCGTAGAAACCACACTCCCGCCAAGTGATACGGACCTCAGGTGATTGTACACTACCGCATTTTTCCCAGTGTACTCGCAGCGTCCCCTCAGGAATCGACAGACCTCCGTATTTCAAAGCATTCGTCGCCAACTCGTGCACAACAAGGCCCAATGGGGTCATGGCGGTGACCGGCAGGCTAATTTCCCCTCCTTCGTCAATCACGACGTTTGCAGCATTTCGATAAGGCGCAAGTGTCGCGGTGAGCAATTCCTTCAGATCAACCGAACTGATCCCGGCTGTGCCTTGCGACACCGAATGGGCAAGCGACAAGGCATGAATTCGTTTGCGAATTTTCTCGACCGTTTCGGGGACATCCTTGCTGCCGCGCGCAGACAATGTCACCAAAGACAAAATCACCGCGAATAGGTTTTTTACACGGTGGTTCAGTTCCTGCGCTATGAGGTCGGCCTGTTCCTTACCCTGACGAAGCAGCATCGCCTGCTGATCAAGCAATGCCACCCGGCTTGCACGCCGCTCCTGCACGAAACTGAAATAGGCCAATGCAATAACGAGCAGCAAAGATATCATCAAAATCGCGGCCACCCCCATTTGGATGTTGTCTGCTCGTCCGACGGTCTCGGCGAGCTTGCGCTGTTGCTTCATCTCCAGCCGTCGGACAACATCCCTGATGTTATCAAGCAACAATTTCCCATATTTTGTTTTGACTTCCCGAATCGCTTGTTCGCGCTGCCCTTGGGCAGTCAGCGTCACGACTTGATTGATGAATTGCAGCTTTTTTTCAGCCAGCGACCGAATTTGTCCGACTGCAAGCGCGTCCTCTTCCTCACCTGCCCGCTCGAACTTCTCCTGGAGGTCATCAATATCGGAAAGCCATATCCGATAGGCCCGGTCGTAAGGCTCCAAAAATTCCCTGTCCTCAGTTAGAACATAGCCCCGCGAACCGGTTTCAGCATCGACGCCCACACGAACAATATCGCGCAAATCCGTAAGAATTTCGGTTAATTCTACAGACTGAGCCCTGATGTGACGTTCATTTGTATTGGTATTTATGTACACATATACGGTAGCCGCCAAAGTAACCGTGAGAAGCACAAGCGTTATTTTCGGCAGGTGGCGCGACCACCAAAGAGCGAGAGGTGTCAACAGTCGTTCCAATCGCAATCTCCTCCGCACTTGCATTAGCTAACGCATCTAACGCGTCAATAATTCTAATCTCGTGCAACAAAGTCTTCCCAAAGCGGCCGTCATGGTCTATCGGCGCTCGTTCCTGAGTTCAACCTTGGGAATATCGTGCGGGAGGCAGTCTTCGGACTGCTGTTTGACCGCTTAATTTGATCCAATGTCAGATCGGTTTGTTTCAAGCCAGTCTTATGTTGGAAACAGAATGAAAGGAGGCCATCCATGGCCAAGAAAATTGACGGCTATATCGGCCTGCAGGTTGCTGCTGGTTCAGCCACACCATCCCCGCCAATCGGCCCAGCATTGGGTCAGCGCGGCGTGAACATCATGGAATTCTGCAAGCAGTTCAATGCGGCGACCGCCGACATGGAAAAAGGCACGCCGATTCCAACGAAGATCACGGTTTTTGCTGACAAGAGCTTTACCTTCACCATGAAGGCACCGCCTGCGACTTTTCTGATCAAGAAGGTTTTGGGTTTGAAGTCCGGTTCGAAAGAGCCTGGTAAGCTGTCGGCTGGCAAGATTACCCGCAAGCAACTGGAAGAAGTCGCGACCATCAAGATGGCCGACCTCAACGCGAACGATATGGACGCGGCAGTGAAAATCATCTCGGGCTCGGCTATCGCCATGGGCCTCGAAATCGTGGAGGGCTGAGAACATGGCCAAGCTGACCAAGAAAGCAAAGTCGCTTGCGCATCTCGATGCCGACAAGCTGTATGGCGTTGATGAAGCGCTGAAGATGATCAAGGACCTGGCGACTGCCAAGTTTGACGAAACCATCGAAGTTGCCATGAACCTGGGCGTTGACCCGCGTCATGCTGACCAGATGGTCCGCGGCATGGTCTCGCTTCCTGCCGGTACCGGCAAGGACATGAAGGTTGCTGTGTTTGCGCGTGGCGACAAGGCCACTGCAGCAACTGCTGCTGGTGCGGACAAAGTCGGCGCTGAAGACCTGATGGAAGACATGCTGGCTGGCAATCTCGATTATGACCGCGTTATTGCAACGCCGGACATGATGGGCATCGTTGGCCGCCTCGGTAAGACATTGGGTCCAAAGGGCCTGATGCCAAACCCGAAGCTTGGCACGGTCACCATGGACGTTGCTGAAGCCGTCAAAGCTGCAAAGGCCGGTCAGGTTGAATTTCGCGTTGAAAAGCAAGGCATCATCCACAGCGGCATCGGCAAGAAAAGCTTCTCCGACACCGACCTGCGCAAGAATTTCGACGCACTCGTCGATGCGATCATCAAGAGCAAGCCAAGCGGTTCCAAGGGCAAATATGTCCGCCGCGTAGCGATCAGTTCTTCAATGGGCCCAGGCCTTAAGATTGATCTGGCAGACGTCGCTGGGGCTTAAGGCGCCAGGGCACTGAATAAAAAAGTGGCTGGAGGGAAACCTCCAGCCCTTTTTGTTTGTGTGGAGTGGCGATTGTTCATCTCCCAAATCCCGTTCGCGTCGAGCTTAGTCGAACACCCAACGTCCTCGCGCAAACCATCACTGCGTCTCGACTGCGCTCGATGCAAACGGAGTTTGGGATCAAAGCATCACTGAACCCCGCAAACCCTTGACTCTCACCCCAAGCCTGCTAGTTGCACCCCTGTTCGGTGGAGCGACGGCTCCACCGGCAACCGTCCGAGACAGTTGGTGATGGGAATTTGTCCATCTTAATGTCCAGCCTAGGCGGGGATAGAGATTTCAGGACTGGCTTTGCCGTCCTTCGCCACTGCTCCGACCATCTGTCGTGTGCGTTCGGCATGAAACTTCCCCACGGACTAAGTCAGCGGAACACCCATCCGGGTGGATCGCTTTTCGTGTTGGGTTTGACCGGTTCGCCGGGATAGCCCGAATAAGGAGTAATGCATGAACCGTTCTGAAAAGACCGAAACAGTTGCATCGCTGAACGCCACTTTTAATGAAGCGGCGGTTGTCGTCGTCACCCGGAATCTCGGGTTGACGGTAGCACAATCGACGGATCTTCGTTTGAAGATGCGCGATGCGGGTGCAACCTATAAGGTCGCCAAGAACCGTCTTGCCAAAATCGCCCTTGAGGGAACGCCATATGGTGCGGTAGCTGAATTGCTTACCGGACCTACTGCGCTCGCCACATCGTCGGACCCGGTCGCAGCTGCAAAGATTGCGGTCGAGTTCGCCAAGACCAATGACAAACTTGAAATTGTCGGTGGTGCGATGGGTGACACTTTCCTCGATGTAAATGGTGTAAAGGCGCTGGCTTCGTTGCCATCGCTCGATCAACTGCGCGCGACGATTATCGGGCTTGTACAAGCACCGGCAACGAAGATCGCTCAGCTGTCGACCGCACCGGCTGCGAAATTGGCACGCGTTTTTGGTGCCTATGCTGACCAAGAGGCAGCGTAACTTTTTAAATGAAACCGGCTGCGTCCATTTGGGCGAGCCCTACAGATATGACAGAAAATCGGAGTGTTATTTAAATGGCTGATATTG
>JANPKN010000043.1:0-13661 GCA_031426075.1 Sphingomonadaceae bacterium | reverse complement strand
AAAGATCGTTGATATGTACATGACCGGTAAAATCGAGATTGACCCGATGATCACGCATGTCATGGGTCTGGAAGAGATCAACAAAGCGTTTGATCTAATGCATGCTGGCGAAAGCATCCGCAGCGTTGTCGTGTTTTAATGCAAGGGAGAAGAGATAATGTTCAGTCATATGATGGTGGGTAGCAATGATATTGCCCGTTCAAAAAAATTCTACGACGCGACTTTTGCGACCTTTGGCGGAAAGCCCGGTATTCAAGATCCTAAAGGCCGACTGATTTACGTACACAATGGATCGATGTTTCTTGTCACGCCGCCAATCGATGGCAATCCCGCCACACATGGTAATGGTTGCACCATCGGTTTTGCCATGACTCCCGAGCAAGCCAATGCTTGGCATCAGGCTGGCGTCGACAATGGCGGCGAAGCGATTGAAGATGCGCCTGGCGTTCGCGAAGGCAATGGCATGAAATTGTACCTCGCATACCTCCGTGATCCGGATGGCAACAAGCTGTGTGCTCTGCACCGCGTCACCGATTAATACGATATCAGCCATGACCGATGCCGAGACGCAGCTTTATGAGGATTTGGCTGCGCTCGGCATCGGATATGCAGTGTATGAACATCCCGCCGTCTTCACGGTGGCAGAGAGCAGCTTGCATAATGATGCTATTCCAGGCGCGCACACAAAGAACCTGTTCCTCAAAGACAAGGCTGGCCATTTTTTTCTCGTGACCGTTTCAGCCGAAGCTCGTGTTGATCTCAAGGCACTACCCGCCGCAATTGGCAGCAGCCGTGTCAGTTTTGGTAAGGCTGAAGATATGGAGCGCTTGCTTGGCATAACGCCGGGATCCGTTACGGCATTAGCAGCGATAAATGATTCCGGTGCCGATGTGCGCTTCGTCCTCGACGCCGCCTTGATGAAAGCGGAATTCATCAACTGTCATCCGCTTCGAAATAGTGCGACGCTTGGCCTTGCGCCGGATGACCTTGTTCGGGCACTGACCTTTTGGCGTCATCCACCGCTTATCAATCCTATCCCTACCCTGGAGCCGGCATGACTATCGAAACTATGTCCACCAATATGGCTTTTGGCGGTGTGCAAGGCGTGTATCGCCACGCCTCCACGGCAACAGGAACGGATATGACCTTCTCGGTCTATGTTCCGCCGCATGCAGAGGGCGAACGACTGCCTATTGTTTGGTTTCTGTCGGGTCTTACCTGCACCCATGCCAATGTGACCGATAAGGGCGAATTTCGACGCGCATGTGCTGAACTGGGCCTTATCTTTATCGCGCCTGACACCAGTCCGCGCGGCGAGGGCGTGCCTGATGACGCGGAAGGCGCGTATGATTTCGGCCTTGGCGCTGGCTTTTATGTCAATGCCACCCAAGCGCCCTTCGACACGCATTATCAGATGCGCGATTATATACAGACAGAACTGCCCGCCATCATTGCGTCACACTTCCCAGCGGATATGCAGCGGCAAGCGATTATGGGGCACTCCATGGGTGGGCATGGGGCATTGACCATCAGCTTGCGGAACCCTGGTCGATTCCGCTCGACCTCCGCGCTTGCGCCAATCGTGTCGCCCTTGAACTGCCCCTGGGGCGAAAAGGCTCTAGGGGGCTATCTTGGGCAAGACAGAGGGCATTGGCGCGCATATGACAGCGTCGCGCTTATCCAAGATGGCGCTAGGTTGCCCGACCTTTTGGTCGACCAAGGGAGCGACGACAATTTCTTAGATACTCAGCTCAAGACGCATTTGCTTGTCGAACAATGCGCGGCAGTCGGTCAGCCAGCGACGATCCGAATGCAGCCGGGCTATGACCATAGCTATTATTTCATCTCGACCTTCATGGGCGAGCACCTGACTTGGCATGCTGATCGCTTGAAAGGCTGAGATTTTGGGCACTGGCGAAATCCTACTTGGCGGGATAAAATGCCAAATATCACGCGGGTGTAGCTCAATGGTAGAGCAGCAGCTTCCCAAGCTGAATACGGGGGTTCGATTCCCCTCACCCGCTCCAGAGTTGGCCGCTCCATGATCCCTGCCGAGGGACCTTTCGTTTTACTTGATGACGCCCGCGCGCATGATGCGTCGCCTGCACGGCTTTATGCCAATCCAGTTGAAATTCTAACGGCACGTGACGGTGACGAACTTGATGCGCTGCTGGCTTCGCTTCGCAAAGCGCAACGTGATGGCCTGCATGCGGCTGGATTTTTTGCCTATGAAGCTGGGGCGCATTTTCTGCCCAATGTGACACCCGCACCCACCGGCATACTGGCATGGTTCGGGTTATTTAAAGATTTCCGAGAGATAGCTACCGACGTCGTGGCGTCACTGTTGCCTGATCCAGCTAGTTCATGGCTTTCCCAGCTTCGTCCTGGCATATCGCGGGCCGATTACAGCCGCGCTTTTGCCGCGGTGCAGGAATATATCCACGCTGGGGATATTTATCAGGCCAATCTCACATTCCCGCTTAACGCCGATTATGCTGGGGATCCGCTTGCTTTATACGCTGCGTTGCGCACACGGGCGAGTGCTGGCTATGGCGGTATAATCTCGACAGGTGAATCGCATTATCTGTCCTTCTCTCCGGAGTTGTTTTTTGCGTTGAAAGACACAAGGGTCACAACCAAGCCCATGAAGGGAACAGCGCAACGGTTGGCCAATCCTGTCGCGGATGCACAAGCAGCCGAAACTTTGTGCAATGACCCGAAGCAACGGGCCGAAAATCTTATGATCGTCGATCTGCTGCGCAATGATTTGTCGCAAGTGTGTTCGGCTGGCAGCGTAAAGGTACCTCAACTTTTTCATATCGAAAGCTATCCGACAGTTCACCAGATGACATCTACAGTCACTGGCATACTGAATGCAGGGGCGGATGCTGTTGACATCATAAAGGCTTTATTCCCCTGTGGATCTATAACCGGTGCACCCAAAATTCGGGCAATGCAGGTTGTTCAAGAGGTCGAAACTAGGCCGCGCGGGATATATTGCGGTTCCATCGGCCGGATTGACGATAGCGGCGATGCGGCATTCAACGTTGCTATCCGCACATTTACGGTGTGTGATGCAGAAAAATCCCTCTCGCTTGGGTTAGGCTCGGGGTTAGTGGCTGATTCCAAAGAAGCTGATGAATGGGCCGAATGTCTGGCCAAAGGGGATTTCGCCAAGTTGAATAATCACGGGTTTGACCTTATCGAAACGATGCGATTTGAGCCCATGGCTGGGATATTGCGGCTTGAGGAACATTTGGAGCGAATGAAGGCTAGCGCGTCGAAATTCGGCTTTGAATTCGACCGCCACGAATTGCGCAACCGACTTCACGCGGGTATTTTCCATTTGGAGCGTCTGTCCAAAATACGCTTGATGGTGTCGCGGCATGGCGCGCAATCGGTTGAGATTTGGCCGTTGGAAGATGTGAGCGAATGGCGCGTTGCCGTTGTTTCGCTGCCTGTTGACGCGGAAGATTTCCGGCTACGGCACAAAATTACGGACCGTGCCTTTTACGATGATGCACGCAAATCGCGGCCCGATTGTGATGAGGTGGTTTTTGTAGGGACCGATGGTTTGCTGACAGAAGGCAGCATCACCGCCTTGTTTGTGGAACGTGATGGCACGTTGCTCACCCCACGACTGGAGACTGGACTGTTGCCGTCCATCTTGCGGAGTGAACTGCTCGAGAGCGGAAAGGCAGCTGAGGCCGATTTGAGATTAAGCGACCTTGCGGACGGGTTCTTCGTCGGGAACAGCCTGCGCGGATTAATAACGGCCAACAGGGTTGCGTAACTTTTGACGAGCTATTAGGGGCAGGCACGCAATTTCTGTTCAATAATAACGCGAAAGTAAGATGATGATTGACCATCTGTCGGCTGCCCTCGGGCGAATTGCTCCTTCTGCGACGCTCGCCATGTCAGGCCGCGTGATTGACCTGAAATCGCAAGGGATTGATGTCATTGGCCTCTCGGCTGGAGAGCCTGATTTTGACACGCCGGACTTTGTCAAGGATGCAGCAATCCAGGCGATCCGCGACGGGATGACCAAATACACTGCTGTGGACGGTATTGCACCGCTTAAGCAGGCTATCATCGCCAAGTTCAAACGCGATAATGATATCGACTATACGCCAAAACAGATCACGGTGAACTGCGGCGGCAAGCATACGTTGTTCAACGCCCTTGTTGCGACCATTGATGTGGGCGATGAGGTCATCATTCCGGCGCCATACTGGGTGAGCTATCCCGACATTGTCCAATTTGCCGGCGGCACACCAGTCATCGTCATGGCAACCGCTGCGCAAAATTACAAAATTACTCCTCAGCAACTTGATGCAGCGATTACTCCCAAGACGCGTTGGCTTATTTTGAACTCTCCGTCCAACCCAACGGGCGCGGCGTATGATGCGGATGAGCTCAAGGCGCTTGGTGAGGTGCTGTTGAAGCATCCGCATGTCATGCTGCTGTCCGACGACATGTATGAGCATATCTGGTACGCGCCCAAGCCGTTTGCGACGATGCTTCAGGTTTGTCCGGCCTTATATGACCGAACACTGACCATGAACGGTGCCTCGAAATCTTATGCGATGACGGGTTGGAGGATTGGCTATGCTGGCGGGCCAGCCTGGCTCATCAAGGCCATGGCCGATTTGCAGTCGCAGTCGACCAGCAATCCATGTTCGATCAGCCAATATGCCGTACTTGCGGCCTTGAACGGACCACAAGACTTTTTGAGGGAACGCAACATTGCCTTCCGCGAGCGTAGGGACCTTGTAGTGGCGATGCTCAATGATGCGCCTGGGCTGAGCTGCCCAACGCCCGAAGGTGCGTTCTACGTCTATCCTGACGCGACTGGCGTGATGGGCAAGACAACACCGCAGGGTAAGATTATCCAAACTGATGCTGACCTCATCGACTATTTCCTCGACGAATATCGCGTCGCCGCAGTGCATGGTGGCGCTTTTGGTCTGTCGCCGGGCTTCCGGATTTCTTACGCAACCTCAGCAGACGTTTTGAAGGAAGCATGTACGCGAATCCAATCAGCCTGCGCTGTGCTTACGTGAGCCGGACATAATCGGAGCACGGAACGCGTTCAGTCTCGTTTAATCCAGTGTCTGCTTGAAACCATTTGAAGCCACAGCACGTATCTCGTTCGGCTCCTCAATCAATGGCAAGAAATAGAAACACATCATGGACGGTATTTTCAACTTTGTGCGATCAGATCTTTTCCTCAGTTTGATGGGCGGATTTGCCCTTGGCGTAGCCGGTCTCGCGTTAATTCAGCCTGCCAATGCAGGTGAGGTCACCGTTGAAGCTGGGCAATCTATCTCCATTAGCGCGTCATGAAACAACGCCGCAATGCCCCCAAACGCGTTTTCCGCGCGCTGAATATTGTTCTGTTGCTTGGTTTGGCTACTGCATGCGGATCGGACATCGGTGCGCCGATCGGCAGCGCACATGCCACTGAGGGTATCCGGATCGCTGCGCCTACCGCGTCGATAGCTGAACCCAAAGCGCAGCAAGTTGCGGTATTTGCAGGCGGCTGCTTCTGGGGAGTCGAGGCAGTGTTTGAACGTGTGAAGGGTGTAACCCGCGTAGAGTCCGGCTATTCAGGCGACACTAAAGCGCGGGCGGATTACGATCTCGTCAGTGCAGGGCAGACAAAACATGCCGAGTCTGTCCGTATTTATTATAACCCGGCCATCGTCAGTTATAATGATTTGCTGCACATATTTTTCTCCGTGGCGCATGATCCGTCGCAGTTAAATCGGCAGGGTCCTGATCGTGGTGCGCAATATCGAACGGCTATTTTCCCCGCCAATGCAGTGCAGCGAAATGCAGCACGTGCCTATATCGCTCAACTGGATAAGGCGGCTTATTGGAAGAAACCGATCGTGACAAAGATTGAGCCGTACAGTTTTTTTCCAGCGGAAACCTATCATCAGGACTTCATGGCGAAGAACCCACGGCACCCCTACATCGTGCAGTGGGACAAGCCAAAGATCGCCAATCTGAACCGGCTCTTCGCTGCCCGGGTACGTTAATTAGCCGCGATAGGCGGGAATTGCCCAACCCTTCCATATGGCCATAGCGCGCAAGCCAAAGCCTGCTAGCGCGCTGATACCTGCGGCTGGCAAGACAGGCAGGCCCAAAAATATCAGCAATCCAAATAGACCGGAAGCAAGGGCAGCGGCGGTGACGTATATTTCCGGCTTAAGAAGGATTGAAGGTTCGCCTGCTAAAACATCGCGAATGATTCCGCCGACACATGCGGTAATAACGCCCATCATCATCGCGGGGAGCAAGGGCACCCCAAGCGTAAGCGATTTCCATGTGCCGAACACCGCATAAATCGCGATACCGACCGCATCAAACCAGTCGAGTGCGCGGGCATTCCACACATTTTGTGGCGTTACCCAGACAAGCCCCGCAGTGACGAGGCACGTGGCCGCAAAGCGCCAGTCTTGAACCCAGAATACAGGCGCCCCGATTAAAAGATCGCGCACAGTGCCTCCACCAACGCCTGTGATGAGTGCGAAGAAGGAGAAGGTCACCAGCGTTTGTTGTCGCTGTGCTGCGGCCAAGGCCCCTGACGCTGCAAAAACTGCGATACCAAACAGGTCGAGCCATGAGATCATGGCAGGCGCAATCTGTACCGCCTGGTTCACCATCACATATGGATCGGCTTGCCCGTCACAGCCATCGCCGCTTCCTTCAATGCCTCGGCATGAGTCGGGTGGGCGTGACACGTGTAAGCAATGTCTTCCGACGTTGCGCCAAATTCCATTGCAACGCACGCTTCAGCAATCATGCTGCCAGCGATCGATGCAATAATGTGCACGCCCAAAACGCGGTCAGTTTTTGCGTCGGCAATGACCTTCACAAAACCGTCGGTGTCGCGGTTGGTCTTTGCGCGGCTATTCGCCATCATCGGAAATTTCCCGACCTTGATTTCGCCGCCTGTCGCGGCAGCGTGGGTCTTGGCTTCTTCCTCGGTCAGGCCAACACTGGCGATCTCAGGATAGGTATAAACGACACCGGGAATGACGTCATGGTTGACGATCCCGGTTAGGCCAGCAACAAATTCCGCGGCAGCGATACCCTCATCTTCCGCTTTGTGCGCAAGCATTGGACCGGGGCAGACGTCGCCGACCGCATAGATGCCAGGAACGCTTGTCTGGAAATCATGGCCGATCTCGACCTGGCCACGCTGGTTGACGGTGAGACCAGTCTTATCAAGCGCAAGCCCGTCGGTATTGGCGCGGCGGCCGATGGCAACGAGGACGCAGTCGGCTTCGATGGTTTCGCTTGCACCGCCAGCTGCGGGTTCAACGGTCAGGGTTGCAGTCCCGCCTTTGACGGTTGCGCCCGTAACCTTCGTTCCGGTGCGGATGTTAAAACCCTGCTTTTTGAAAATCTTTGCCGCTTCTTTGCGGACTTCTCCATCCATTCCGGGCAGGATCTGGTCGAGATATTCGACCACGGTGACTTGCGCGCCAAGACGCAACCAAACGCTGCCGAGTTCAAGACCGATGACTCCGCCGCCGATCACCACCAAATGCTTGGGTACCTGCGGCAACGCCAACGCACCCGTTGAGTCGACGATGACTTTTTGGTCGATCTCTACGCCTGGTAATGGCGTGACCGACGAGCCGGTGGCAATCATGATATTCTTCGCGGTGTAGCTTTTGCCCGCAATTTCCACGCTGTTCGCGGAGGTAAAGGCCGCATGTCCCTTGAGCCAGTCGACCTTGTTCTTCTTGAACAGAAACTCGATGCCGCCCGTCAGCTCGCCAACAGCCTTGGCCTTTTCAGCGTGCATTTGGTCGAGGTTGAGCGATACACCTGAAAAATCGATGCCGAACTTCGCCAGCGAACCCGATTGCGCCTCATGAAATATTTCGGACGCGTGCAACAATGCCTTGGATGGAATGCAGCCGACGTTAAGGCACGTGCCACCCAAGGTCTCGCGGCTTTCGACGCAGGCGGTTTTCAGCCCAAGTTGCGCAGCGCGGATTGCAGCGACGTAGCCGCCAGGACCTGCGCCAATAACAATCAGGTCATAATCATGTTCTGCCATTGCTCAGGCTCCTTAAAGGTCGATCAACAACCGGGTCGGGTCTTCAATCGCCTCTTTGACGATCTTCAGGAAGGTGACGGCTTCACGGCCATCGATGAGGCGGTGGTCATAACTTAACGCCAAATACATCATCGGGCGCACGACAACCTGTCCGTCGCGGACCACAGCGCGGTCTTCAATGCGGTGAAGGCCAAGCACCGCCGATTGTGGAGGGTTGATAATCGGCGTCGACATCAGGCTGCCAAACACGCCGCCATTTGAAATGGTGAAGGTGCCGCCCGACATATCGTCCATCGTCAACGTGCCAGCTTTCGCCTTTGCGCCAAAGTCGCCAATAGCCTTCTCAATCTGCGCGAAGCTCATGGCGTCCGCATTGCGCACGACCGGAACGACTAAGCCATTAGGTGCGCTGACTGCGACCGATACGTCGAGGTAATTGTGATAGACGATTTCATCGCCCTCAATTTTCGCATTGACCGAGGGTACATCGCGCGCGGCCAACGCAACGGCTTTTGTGAAGAAGCCCATGAAGCCCAGCCGGACATTATGCTTCTTTTCGAACAAGTCTTTATAGGTCGCGCGCGCTTCCATGACCGCTGACATGTCGACATCGTTAAACGTCGTCAGCAAGGCGGCAGTATCCTGCGCGGACTTCAGGCGCTTGGCGATGGTCTGGCGCAGGCGAGTCATCTTGACGCGCTCTTCCTGACGGGTGCCTGATGCCGCAGCAGCAGGTGCAGCGACTGTGTCTGTAACGGCTGATGGAGCAGGCGCACCCTTAGCTGCCGCTACGACATCTTCCTTCGTCAGGCGGCCATCTTTGCCCGTGCCTTTAATCTTGCTTGGGTCAATGCCAAGTTCAAGCACAAGGCGGCGTACAGCGGGTGAAAGCGGCAGGTCGCTATTTTCCGTTTCGGGTGCGGCGGCTGGTGCCGGTGCCGGTGCGGGGGCAGCGGTGGTTGTGACCACAGGCGCAACTGAAGCAGCCGCGGCGGGTGCAGGTGCAGCCACAGGGGCAACAGCAGACGCACCGGTTCCGGCGTCGATTGAGCCGATGACCGCGCCGACATTGACGGTCGCGCCTTCTTCGACAGCATAAGCGCCCATGATGCCAGCAACCGGTGAGGGCACTTCGACCGCAACCTTGTCCGTTTCAAGGCTGGCGATAGGCTCATCGACGGCTACCGCTTCGCCGGGCTTTTTCAGCCATTGGCCAAGGGTGGCTTCAGTAATCGATTCACCCAATACGGGGACTTTAATTTCAGTGCTCATAATATGATCCTCACGAGGATGGAGGGGTAATTGGCTTGGTACCGCCCGTGCGCTGGCGGCGAATTTCTTCGCGAACATTGTGGCCTAACGCTTCGGCAACCAGAGCGGCTTGTTCGGCCTGATGGCGCTTTGCAAGCCCGGTTGCTGTCGCTGCCGCGGCCCTGCGCCCGGCATAACGTGCACGGGTTGGGCGCGCATTGGCTTCTGCAAGGCACTCTTCCAAATACGGATCAACGAACGTCCAGCTACCGGCATTGCGGGGTTCTTCCTGAGCCCAGACCACTTCTTCCAAGTTGGTCATGCGCTTCAACCGCACGATCAACGGTTCTGACGGGAACGGGTAGAGCTGCTCGATACGTACGATGCTCGTGTTCTTATCACCCGACGCGTCACGTGCTTCCATCAGGTCATAAGCCACTTTGCCGGAACACAAGACCAGACGTTTGATGTCCGCATCGGCTGGCGCATTGGTGTCGGACAAAATCCGCATGAAGTGGCTCTCGCCCTGGAAGTCTTCGGCCTTGGAAACCGCTAGCTTGTGCCGCAACAACGATTTTGGCGTCATGACGACAAGTGGCGTGCGGAACGGGCGAGCCATTTGGCGGCGCAGCAAATGGAAATAATTGGCGGGCGTGGTGCAGTTGGCGACCTGAATATTGTCCTCGGCGCACAGTTGCAGGAACCTTTCGAGCCGCGCAGAGCTGTGCTCTGGGCCTTGGCCTTCATAGCCATGTGGCAAAAGCATCACGAGGCCATTTGCACGCAGCCACTTGGCTTCGCCCGCCGCAATGAACTGATCAATCATCGTCTGCGCGCCGTTTACGAAGTCGCCAAATTGCGCTTCCCAAAGGACCAAAGTTTTCGGTTCAGCGCCTGCATAGCCATATTCGAAGCCCAGTACGCCGAATTCGGATAACGGACTGTCGAGGATTTCGAACCGGCCATGGGGAAGTGTTGCGAGCGGGACATATTTTTCTTCAGTCGTCTGGTCGACCCAGACACCGTGCCGCTGGCTGAATGTGCCACGGCCGGAATCCTGCCCGGACAAACGCACACCATAGCCTTCTGAAAGCAGTGACCCGAACGCAAGCGCTTCGCCCGTTGCCCAATCGAAATTGGCGGCAGACGTAAACATCGTCTTTTTGGCATCAAGCACGCGGTTCAAGGTCGGGTGGATGTTATGACCTTCCGGCACGGTTGTGAGCGTGCGGCCAAGACTGTCGAACAACTTGCGCGTGATGCCCGTTGGCACATTGCGCCGCGCCGTTTCAGGGTCAGCGGGCTTCGATAGGCCCGACCAACGGCCACCAAACCAGTCGGCGGCGTTAGCTTTATAATCCGCCGCGCTTGCAAATTCCTGCTCAAGCGCTTGGACAAAGCGCATCGCGTGCTCATTCGACCAATTGGCATCAATAACACCCTCGGCCTCCAGCCGCTTTGCGTATAGCGCGCTGACGGGGGGGTGGTCCTTGATGACCTTATACATCAATGGCTGTGTAAAGCTGGGTTCATCGCCTTCATTATGGCCAAAGCGGCGGTAGCACCACATGTCGATGACGATATCGCGGTGAAACGTCTGGCGGAATTCGATCGCTATCTTGCACGCGAATGTGACGGCTTCGGGATCGTCGCCGTTGACGTGGAAGATCGGCGCTTGAACGCCCTTGGCGACGTCGGATGGATAAGGCGACGACCGCGCATATTGCGGGCTGGTGGTAAAACCTACCTGGTTGTTGACGATGAAGTGCAGGCAGCCACCTGTGTTGTAGCCACGGATACCGGAGAAGCTAAGGCATTCCCACACAATACCTTGGCCAGCAAAGGCGGCATCGCCGTGCAACAGCACTGGCAGAACCTGTTCGTGCTTTGCAAGGTCGTCGCGTGCAGTCTGGTTCGCGCGCACCTTGCCGAGAACGACCGGGTTTACAGCTTCAAGATGCGACGGGTTCGGCACAAGGCTCATATGCACCTTGATGCCGTCAAATTCCCGGTCGGTGCTGGTGCCCAGATGGTATTTCACATCGCCTGAGCCGCCGACATCATCGGGGTTGGCACTGCCGCCGGAAAATTCGTGGAAGATGATGCGATACGGCTTGGCCATCACATTGGCGAGCACGTTCAGGCGGCCACGGTGCGGCATACCATACACGATTTCGCGCACGCCAAGCTGACCACCATATTTGATCACCGCTTCAAGGGCAGGGATCATGGACTCGCCACCATCAAGGCCAAAACGCTTCGTGCCTACATATTTGCGGCCAAGGAATTTCTCATATTGCTCGGCTTCGATGACCTTGCCGAGGATGGCCTTCTTGCCCTCTGGCGTGAACTGGATGGCGGCATCCTTGCCCTCCATCCGCTCTTGCAGGAACCGGCGTTCCTCAACGTCCGAAATATGCATATATTCAAGGCCAACTGGCCCGCAATAATTGGCGCGCAGAGTATCGACGAGTTCGCGCACCGTGGTCCACTCGAGACCAAGCGTGCCGCCCACGTAAACGCGCTTTTCAAGGTCAGCACCGGAAAAGCCGTGATATTCGGGCGTGAGATCAGCAGGGATATCCTGCTTCGATAGGCCAAGTGGATCGAGATTAGCCGCGAGGTGACCGCGCACGCGGTACGTACGCACCAGCATCATCGCGCGAATGGAGTCGCTGGCAGCGGCAACCGCGTCGGCCTCTGCCATGGGCTTGCCAGCAGCTTTCGCCGCTGCCTTTACCTCCACCGCCATTTGTGTGGGGTCAAGCGAGGCCGTCAGATCGTCAGTCGCCGACAAGGGCCAGTTCGCACGATCCCAGCTAGGCCCGCGCTCTACTTCGAAATCCTGGTTTTCTACGCCCATCCAACTTCTCCAATTCCTCCCCGTGAGCGGGGAGGGGGACCATCCAAAGGATGGTGGAGGGGGCGTGCCGCTCTAACCCAGCGTCAGACGGAAGGCCCCCTCCGTCATCAGGTGCTTGCGCACCGGTTGCCACCTCCCCGCAAGCGGGGAGGACAAAATCAACCCTTCAACACCTCAACCAAGGTTTTGCCGAGCAGCGATGGCGATGGCGACACGCGGATGCCAGCGGCTTCCATCGCAGCAATCTTGCTTTCGGCGTCGCCCTTGCCGCCCGACACGATTGCACCGGCATGGCCCATGCGGCGGCCCGGAGGTGCTGTGCGTCCGGCGATGAAACCAGCCATTGGCTTTTTGCGGCCCTTTTTGGCTTCGTCGATCAGGAACTGCGCGGCTTCTTCTTCTGCGCTGCCGCCAATTTCGCCGATCATGATGATCGACTTGGTGGCATCGTCAGCGAGAAACAACTCCAGGCAATCGATGAAGTTTGTCCCGTTTACGGGGTCACCACCAATGCCGACCGCAGTCGTCTGGCCAAGGCCTTCGGCTGTGGTCTGGAAAACGGCTTCGTAGGTCAATGTACCCGAACGCGAAACAACACCGACTGAGCCTGCCGAAAAAATGCTACCGGGCATGATGCCGATCTTGCATTCGTTCGGGGTCAAAACACCGGGGCAATTTGGACCTATCAGGCGCGATTTCGAACCCGAAAGCGCGCGCTTTACCTTCACCATGTCAAGCACAGGAATGCCTTCAGTGATGCAGACGATCAACGGGATTTCCGCGTCGATAGCCTCAAGAATCGAGTCTGCTGCAAAGGGAGGCGGGACATATACAACCGAGGCATCCGCGCCGGTGGCTTGCTTGGCTTCCAGCACAGTGTCGAACATCGGTAGTCCGATATGCGTCGTTCCGCCCTTGCCGGGGGTCACGCCGCCGACCATTTGCGAGCCATAAGCCAGCGCCTGTTCGGTATGGAATGTACCCGTCGCGCCGGTCATGCCTTGCGTGATGATCTTGGTATTTTTATTGACGAGGATGCTCACAAACGTCTCCTGAAATCGTGTGTTGCGCTTAGTTCAGCGACGGGTCGATGGCCTTACACGCCACCAGCAATTCTTTTACGGCATCCACGCTGACAGCGAGGTTGGATTTGGCTTCGTCGTCGAGCGCGATTTCGACGACTTTTTCAACGCCGCCGGCACCGATCATGACCGGAACACCGACATAGAGATTGTCGACGCCATATTGGCCAGTCAGGTGGACTGCGGCAGGAAGGACGCGTTTCTGGTCGTACAAATAGGCCTCGGCCATCGCAATGCCGCTAGTCGCCGGCGCGTAATAAGCGGAACCGGTTTTCAGCAACGCAACGATTTCACCACCGCCGCTGCGGGTGCGTTGAACGATGGCGTCAATGCGCTCCTGCGTCGACATACCCATGGCAATCAGGTCAGGCACGGGAATGCCGGA
>JANPKN010000042.1:0-8196 GCA_031426075.1 Sphingomonadaceae bacterium | reverse complement strand
CCGCCGCCCCATCGCGTAGAAATAGGTATTGCAGCTTTTCATGATTGCGCTGGACATGTTCATCGGGCCATGCCGCCCAAGACATTTGAAAACGCGATTGCCAAGCCGGTACCCGCCATTGCAGTTTACGATCTCTGCAGGATCAACGCCGTGGCGCAGCATGGCAAGGCCCGCCATGGGTTTCAAGGTTGAGCCGGGTGGATAGAGCCCCTGAAGCGCTTTGTTCAACATGGGGATATGGTCGTCGCTATTCAGCATTTTCCATTCGACCCGGCCAATGCCGTCGGAAAAGCTGTTGGGGTCGTAGCAGGGCATTGACGCCATCGTGATGATATCACCGGTAAGGCAATCAAACACCACCACTGACCCTGACTCAAGGCCAAGCCGGCGTGCGGCATAATTGTGCAGATCGATATCGATGGTCAACTGGACAGGCTTGCCCGGCGTATCGGGGCGTGTGGTTAGCTCACGCACGATTTTGCCACGCGCGGTCACTTCGGTCCGCTTGGCACCCGGTTCGCCCTGTAGCCTGTCTTCAAGCGTCTTCTCGAGGCCATCCTTACCGACCTTGAAGCCCGGGGTAATCAGCAGCGGATTTTTGTTCTTCTGATATTCCTCCGCCGACACTGTGCCGACATAGCCGATCAGATGACCGACTGCGGCGCCGCTGGGGTAAAAGCGGGAATAGCCTTGGCGGGGGCTTACCCCGGGAAGGTCGGGCAAGCGGACGCTGACAGCTGCGAAACGGTCATAATCAAGGCCGTCGGCGACCTGCACCGGTTGAAAGCCCTGGGCGTTCTTCAACTCGCGGTGGATACGGTCGACATCATCGGTTGAAAGGGCCAGCAGTTCTGCCAGCGTCTGGATCGTTTCTTCTTTCCTGACCAAACGGTCGGGTATGATATCGACACGAAAATCGGCGCGATTGGTAGCGATGGGCTTGCCAAATCGGTCAATAAACCAACCCCTTCGCGGCGGGATGATGGTCAGGTTAACCCGGTTGCTTTCAGCCAGCAGCTTGTATTTTTCATTATCTGCAACAGCGATATACGACATGCGTGCGGCCACAGTGAGGCCAATAGCAGCCTGCACTCCGCCGACAAAAATGGCACGACGCGTGAAGGTGAAGTCAAGCTGTCCTGATGTTACCTGCTTTTCGACTTTCATGTTGCCAATCGCCAGCTGTCGAGACGCGCACATATTCGCACGACGAGCGGATATAGCAATATGGACAATATGATCTGCGGAAGTAAAATCATCGGCTGAGGCGCGGCATGCGCAAGTCCAGCAATCCACAATCCACCCAGCAGCACAGCAGTAATCAGCAACGCCGCAATCAGCCAGTCCTGAAGATAATCGCGCCAAATGGCCCGTGAATCAATGATCTCGACAGTCAGCATGGCAAGTGACCAGAGCAATCCAGCGCTGCCAAATGGTTGGCCGCTAAACATGTCATCCATCAACCCGAATGGAACACCTGACCATACCGGCAGCAATCCGGGCCGCATCAGGCGCCAGCTTAGGAACATCAGCAGCCCAAATGGCGGCAGCAGCGGCTCAGAACTAAAAATGGGTAAAGTGGTCACCATCGAAGCCATGATCACTGAGGCAACCGGGATCGCCAGCATCTTGAGCATCGATTGTTCACGGTCAAAACGGCTTTCATATTCGCGTGCTGGCCGTGTCGGCAGGCGGATGGCGTTGCCCGGAATTTTCACTCAGCAACCTCTTTGGTTTTGCCATCGGGAGCAATCGCTTGCTGTTCGGCTCTCGCCTCACCCAGATAGGGTTTCATGACGATGGCATATGGCGTGTTGGCTGGGTCCGCAAAAGGGAGGCCAAGCGCACCGTCGCTTGTTTTGCGGATGACCCGCGCAAAGGGGATATTTGCCCGATACAATCCGCCATTGCCTGATGTCACGATGACGTCGCCAACTTTAAATGGGCTCTCGCCAAGGTTCAGCGGTTTGATCAGGACCATGCCGTTACCAAGTCCGGCTGAAAAGGCCGGCAGGCCATCGCTGACGCGCATGACGGGAACCAGATTTTCGCTATCGGTCACCAACAGAACGCGGGCGGTAGTCGGGCCTGATTCGATGACGCGTCCGATAAGTCCGGCTGGCCCGCGTACTGGTTGCGCGCGTTCGACCCCGAAGTTGCGGCCGATGGACAATGTGGCCACACGGCGGGTGCTAGATGCAGTGGAACTGATGAGGCGCCCGACGGCCACTTGTTGCTCATCGCCTTCAGCTACTTTCAGCAGTCCCCGAAGCCGGGCATTTTCCACCCGGAGAGCGCGCGCCTCAATCAATTTGCTGCGGTTGGATTTCAGTTCTTTTTCTAGCGCAGCGTTCTTTGACGCGGCGTCCACATATGCCGAGACATTCCGCGTCAGGCCTTGAGTGGACAGCCGTAGATTGCTGAATATCCGAGCAACAGGGGCAGTTATCTCGGAACCGACGGTACGCAGCGCAGAAAATCCGGCTGGATCGACCACCGAGATGGCTAGAAGCAGCGCAGCCACCACCGTTCCTGCAATCGCGACCACATAGGTCACAAACAGGCCATATTGCGCCTTCCGGGAAAATCCGGGGCGCCGATGTGGTGGCGGCGCCATCCTAACCTCGCCTTAGGCGGTGAGCAGGACGCCGCGGAAGATCGGGTCTTCCATGGCCCTGCCAGTGCCAATGGCAACGCAGGTCAAGGGGTCTTCGGCAACGGTGACAGGCAAGCCCGTTTCATCACGCAAAAATTCATCGAGACCTGCCATCAATGCGCCGCCACCGGTAAGTACGATGCCTTGATCGACGATATCGGCAGCCAGTTCGGGCGCGGTATTTTCAAGAGCGATGCGCACACCTTCAAGAATGGTCCCGATGGGTTCGGACAACGCTTCCGCAATTTGCCCCTGATTAATCGAAATTTCCTTGGGCACGCCGTTTACAAGGTCACGACCCTTGATGTGCAACGTTTGGCCAATGCCATCAGCTGGCGGACGGGCGGTACCGAAATCCTTCTTGATTCGCTCTGCCGTTGCTTCACCGATCAGCAGGTTGTGGTGTCGTCGGACATAAGAGACAATCGACTCGTCCATCTTGTCACCTCCGGTACGCACAGAGGTTGTGTACGCAAGGCCGCGCAGTGAGAGGACCGCAACTTCGGTCGTGCCACCGCCGATATCAACGACCATCGAACCGATCGGTTCGGTAACTGGCATGTCCGCGCCAATCGCCGCTGCCATTGGCTCTTCAATCAGGAACACTTCCGACGCACCGGCATTGGAAGCGGCATCGCGAATCGCGCGGCGTTCGACCGAGGTGGAACCTGAGGGTACGCAGATTACAATCTCGGGATAGCTGAACATACGGCGTTTGCCGTGCACCTTGTGAATGAAGTGCTTGATCATTTGTTCGGCGACATCAATGTCGGCAATCACGCCGTCGCGCAGCGGGCGGATGGCTTCAATGCTGTCTGGCGTCTTGCCCATCATCAGCTTTGCATCGTCGCCAACGGCCTTTACGCGCTTGATACCATTCAGGGTTTCAATCGCGACCACCGACGGTTCATTCAAAACAATGCCTTGGCCGCGTACGTAGACAACCGTGTTGGCGGTCCCGAGGTCGATAGCCATGTCCTGTGATGCGAAACGGAAAAACTTGCCAAATACCATGTAATATCCACCCAGTCCGGTTTGGTGAGAGTCCTTTGGAGCACGCCCAAATAATCGCGCGGTCCTAGCGGAATTTGCTGTTTTTAAAAACAGGTATTTGGCTGGATTGCGAACGATTAAGGAGTCGCTTGAGCAGTGCGCTTGGGCTAGGAACCTGCGGATGTCAATAAGAAGGCTCCCTGAAAATCTAGTCAATCGGATTGCCGCCGGTGAAGTGGTGGAAAGACCAGCCAGCGCGTTGAAGGAATTGGTGGAAAATGCCATCGATTCGGGAGCGCAAAATATCTCGGTGCGCTTGGGCGCAGGGGGCATTGATCTGGTCGAAGTCACAGATGATGGCTGCGGCATGTCACCATCGGATATGGCCCTAGCGCTGGAGCGTCATGCGACGTCAAAATTGCCCGATGAAGACATTGAAATGGTGTCGACTCTGGGATTTCGTGGTGAAGCCTTGCCGTCAATTGCCAGCGTTTCGAAAATGACGCTGGAAAGCAGGCCCGCAGGCGCCGAAGGCTGGACTCGGACGGTCGACCATGGCGTTGTGACAGGCGAGGGGCCAGCTGCCTTGCCACATGGCACACGGGTGCGGGTTGAAAACCTTTTCGGCAATGTGCCGGCGCGTCGCAAATTTCTCCGCAGTGCGCGCGCAGAATATGCCGCCGCGCTCGACACCATGAAGCGCCTTGCGATGGCGCGGCCAGACATTGGCTTTGTGGTCGAACATGACGGACGGCGCGTTTTGGCGGTCCAGCCCACATCAGCACGCCCCGAACGCGTTGCGGCACTGACCAGTAGCGAGCTTATCGACAACAGCGTGGCGCTTGATTTTGAACGCGAAGGCGTGCGGCTTGGCGGCGTTGCCAGCCTGCCTACCTACAATCGCGGTGTCGCCGACCATCAATTTCTGTTCGTCAACGGCCGTCCGGTGAAGGACAGGCTGCTCATCGGAGCCGTGCGCGGCGCCTATGCCGAAATGCTGGCGCGTGACCGGCATGCTGTTGTGGCCTTGTTTCTGGACCTGCCGCCAACGCAGGTCGATGTGAATGTCCATCCCGCCAAGACCGAGGTGCGCTTCCGTGACCCGGCATTGATCCGTGGCATGATTGTGTCGGGCCTGCGCCACGCGCTGGATCAATCCGGCTTTCGCGCCGTGCAGCGCCCAAGCGCCGACGCGCTCGCGGCATGGCAGCAGGAGCCGATGCAGACCGCGCAAGGCGACATTTTTGCGCGCCCTGCCGTGCTTGGCGCGACCGCCTATCAGGGGCAATATGGCCAACGATCCGCTTATCCGTCGGCCTATGAAAATCGCAGCAGTTTTGCCGACATGGGCGCGATTCAAGGAGAAGACCTCGCGCCCTTATGGGGCAGGGCCGCCGAAGCCCATGAACCCGTCCCCGACCGCGCCCGCAATCCGCTTGGCGTGGCGCGCGGGCAGGTGGCCAACACCTATATCGTTGCGGAAGCAGAAGACGGCCTGGTAATCGTTGACCAGCACGCCGCGCATGAACGTCTGGTGCTTGAACGTATGCGCAAGGCAATGGCCGTAGCGGGCGGGGCAGTGCCCTCTCAGGCGTTGTTGCTGCCCGTGGTTGTGGAATTGGAAGAACCCGCCTGTGACCGGCTTGAGGCGCGCGTCGAGGAGCTATCGGCATTTGGGCTGGACGTCGAACGTTTCGGCCCCGGCGCGATGCTTGTACGCGCCACACCAGCGGTGCTGGGCGATGGTGATGCCAAGGGGTTGTTGGAGGACTTGGCCGACGATCTCGCCGCCTATGACGACGCCCTTTCGCTCAAGGAGCGCATAGATCATGTCGCTGCCACCATGGCCTGCCACGGCTCCGTCCGCGCCGGCCGCGTGTTGTCGGTGACCGAAATGAACGCCCTTTTGCGCGAAATGGAAGTCACCCCGCATAGTGGTCAGTGTAACCATGGACGGCCAACTTGGGTGAAGCTGGCGTTGGGGGATGTGGAGAAGCTTTTCGGGCGGAAGTGAGATAGGAAGCAGAGCGTTTCTACGCGTTTATGCTGTTGTTAATGCGTGTCCGCATAGGCTAACCCTGCGATATCCTACAACAGGTTTACCCAACCCGTTCATTGCTGATATCCACGCCGTCGCGCTATTCTGCTATCCGGTGACGATCCCAAAGTCACAGATGCTTAAAATATCGCGGCAGACTCTGCCTACCGCGATATCACAAACGAGCTGTTTACGACGTCAATCCGCCTGTAGATCAAGGCCCATACGGTTGAGAATGATGGCCGGGACGGGTCTAGGTTTTGTTGGGATGGCAACCAAACGCCAGACCACTGAGCCTCCGTCGGGGACTGTGGCAGTGTTAAAGAAATTTATGGTTCCACCGCCGGGGTTGGTCGGATCACTTGGATACGAGCCATTTGTACCCACTACCCTGCCCTGCTTATCAAAAATGTAATATTGCCAAATGCTGAATGGCGACGTCCCGGGGGACGCTTCTGCTAGATAATAAAGCCCGGCCGGATAGATTGTGCCCGATGTCAAGCTTTTAATGGGATTTGCGTATCTTGCGGCAATTGCAGTTACCGAAATGGCTCCAGGTTGGTTAGGGTTTGTTGCACTTGCCACATATCCAAAAAATTGCCCCGGTCCCGGCTGGGCCCTGGCAGCATCCAAAACTTGCTTTACGGTTCCACTACCGCCCGGCAGGGTGACGGTATTATTATACAATATCCCGACAACGCGTATTTTGATTGACATGACATTTCTCCAGATGGCGCGTCAAACTATTTGAGCTCCATCCGTTGAAGAGATCGGATTGCAATGGCAGTTTCAATACATAACTTAATAATATCAATCCGTTATGGATAAAGCGCCAAGGGCTACCTAGACCATAAAGTTACCACGTCAGGCAACGAAACCTCGATAATTGCCGTTGCCTGCGGGCGCCCGTAACCGCAACGTCGATTAAACGGCGTTCATCATTTACTCCGATTCAGGGCAAATTGTGCTGACCTCGCTCCCGATGCAGCCACGTTCAATTACACTGTCCACATGCCCGCCGATTTAAACAGCAAAAAACACTGCGAATCTTTTTTTACTGCGGCAAGGCCGATGAAGCTGGCGCGGTCATATGGGGAAGTGACGGTTGGCGCGGAAGTTCACCGAAAACCTGACTTGATGTCATCTCACACATTAAACCTAAACAGCATGATATCGCCGTCTTTGACGAGATATTCCTTGCCTTCCGAACGCCATTTGCCGGCTTCTTTCGCGCCGGCTTCGCCATTGAACTGCACATAATCTTCATAAGCCATGGTTTCGGCGCGGATGAAGCCTTTTTCGAAATCGCTGTGGATCGCACCAGCCGCATTTGGCCCGGTCGCACCTTTGGTCACGGTCCACGCCCGGGCTTCTTTGGGGCCGACAGTGAAAAACGTGATCAGGTGTAGCAATTCATACCCAGCCCGAATTACGCGGGCCAACCCGGTCTCGGTCAGGCCAAGGTCTTCCAGGAACACTTCGCGGTCCTCAGGCGGCATGGTCGAGATTTCCGCTTCAATCGCCGCCGACACCACAACGGCTTCGGCACCTTCTGCCTTGGCCTTTTCAAAGACCCTTGCCGACAGCGCATTGCCGTTGGCCGCGCTCGCTTCTTCGACATTGCAGACGTAAAGCACCGGCTTGGCAGTCAAGAGCTGGGCCATTTGGAAATGCCGTTCTTCTTCGGCATCGTCGCGCTTCGTCAGGCGTGCAGGCTTACCATCACGCAGCAAGTCAAGCGCACGGCCAAGCACAACTGCGCTGATCTTCGCTTCCTTGTCACCCTGCGTACCTTTTTTGATCAGGTTAGGGACGCGTTTTTCGAGGCTTTCGAGGTCAGACAGCATTAGTTCGGTCTCAACGGTTTCGGCGTCCGAAATCGGGTCGATCTTGTTGTCGACATGCTGGATGTCGTCATCTTCGAAACAACGCAAGACGTGGACAATGGCGTCCACTTCGCGGATGTTGCCGAGGAATTGGTTGCCAAGGCCTTCACCCTGCGACGCGCCGCGCACCAGGCCAGCGATGTCGACAAAGCCCAACTGGGTTTCGATGATCTTCTGACTGCCGCCGATTTTGGCGATGGTTTGCAAGCGCGCGTCGGGAACTGCGACGTTGCCGATGTTGGGTTCAATCGTGCAAAAAGGATAGTTGGCCGCTTGCGCTGCTGCCGTCTGCGTCAGTGCATTGAACAAGGTGGACTTGCCCACATTGGGAAGGCCCACAATACCGCATTTGAAACCCATGAGATGTCCTTGATATTCTGAATTGCGCCGCGTTGACGCATTGTTGGCCGCGCCGTAGCGCCATGCGGTGCAAAATACCAGAGGTGGCTTTAACCGTTAATCATGCACTGCCTTGATCAGCGGGCCATAAGGCGAGTTTCCAAGCCATGCGAGCTGTGTTTCTGCCGAAACCTGGTTGATGGCCTCTTGCGGTTTAGCGCCGGGGTGCACAGCACGTCGCAGCGGGCGGCTTCCCGCTGGCATGGCCATGATTTCGGCTATGG
>JANPKN010000041.1:0-5770 GCA_031426075.1 Sphingomonadaceae bacterium | reverse complement strand
GGCCAAGTGACGAAGCTGGCGATGCAGTTGCCCTATCCAGTCAAGCTGATCTGGAGCCGTGAGGAAGAAGTTGCACAAGGCGCATATCGCCCACAAAGTTCGGCGGTATTGACGGCGTCGCTGACCGACCAGAAACGCATTGCCGCCTATCGCAATGATTATGCCCAGCCCGAAAGCGCAGAGAGCGAGACGGTATTCCCATACAGCCTGCCCGCCGTGTCGCGCAGGCATTTTGCGCATGTTTCGAACCAGACAACGGGCGCTTGGCGGTCAGTCAATTCCACGCAACAAGGCTTTTACAATGAAAGCTTCATGGATGAACTCGCGCATGCTGCGGGCGAAGACCCTGTCATGTTCCGGCGCAACCATCTGAAGGCCGGATCACGGCATTTACGCGTGTTGGATGAAGTCGCTGCGCGCAGCGGATGGGGCTCGCCCTTGCCCGCTGGACGCGGCAGAGGCGTTGCTATGGTCGAAAGCTTCAAGACCATCGTCGCACATGTGGTTGAGGCTTCGGTTGGCGAAGACGGCATGCCAAAGGTGCATAAGGTCACCACTGTAGTGGACGCAGGCAGCATCGTGAACCCTGACGCCGCCATGGCGCAGATTGAGGGCGGCACCATCATGGGTTTGTCCTCGGCCATTGGTGAAGCGATCACGCTTGAAAAAGGCGCGGTTCAGCAAAGCAACCTTAGCGATTATCCGTTGATGACCATGGCGCAATCACCGTCGGTGCAGGATATCCACTTCCTGAATAGCGGCGCACCAATGGGCGGCATTGGCGAGCCTGGCGTTCCGCCAGCAGCCCCTGCATTGGCCAATGCGTTATTCGCAGCCACAGGCAAGCGCGTCCGCAATCTGCCGATCATGACGCAAGCGAAAGGATAATCTTGCCGCACGCACGGTTATTAAAGCCAACCGACAATCTGGAAATTGCCGAAACATTGGCGCGCGCGTTCCAGAATGAATCGGGGTGGAGTTATGTAATACCCGATCCCAAATTGCGTGCGCAGCGGCTTGCAGGGGCGTTCCATTTGTTCCTGCGCGACGAACATCGCAAAGGCGCGGTTTTTGGTACCGAGGGCATCGAAGCGGTCACCTTATGGCGTGGCCCCGGACAAGCGCGCGATACGATTTTTGATACCGCGCGACTGATGGTCCCATTTGTCCAACGGTTGCGATTCTCTATTTTGCGCGGACTTGAGGTCGGCAATTTGATTGAGAAGCACCTGCCACAAGAGCCGGTCTGGTACCTGCATTATGCCGGATGCGATCCGGCATTCCAAGGCAGGGGATTTGGCGGCGCAGCAATCCGTGCTGGCCTTGAGCGCGCCGATCAGGACGGGTTACCAGCCTATTTGGAAACCGCGGACGAACACAACATCGCACTTTACCAAAGCTTTGGTTTTATCATCAAGCATAGTTGGCAGGTTCCCGAAGGCCCCCAATTCTGGGGAATGCAGAGGCCAGGCAAGACGCGGCACTAAACGTCCCATCGCGCAGCCACTTGCCCTTCGTGAAAAACCCGCCTAGCCTATGCCCACGCACCAGGTCTGCGCGAGAGCGTGGATAATAGGGAAGCCGGCGGAAATCCGGCGCTGTTCCCGCAACTGTAACCGGCGAGCTTTTGCTCCAAATGCCACTGGAAAGACGGGAAACTGTCAAACTGGGAAGGCGGGGCAAAGGCACTGACCCGGGAGCCAGGAGACCTGCCTGATTGCGGTTTGTCCTTTGTGCTTGCGGGATACTGGCGCAATCGGGGTTTTCCTCCGCGTGACGACATCTTGTTGGACGTCATGCGAAGGAGATGAAACCATGACAATATTAAAGTACACGGCAGTCGCACTTGCGATTCTGCCAACGAATGTCGTGGCGCAAGTTGCCGATGACGTAATTGTTGTCACCGCCAGCGGCTTCGAACAGCCTAGATCCGAAACCGGGCAGGCCATCGAAGTTGTTGACCGCGACCGCCTGGATCGACTTCAGAGTGCGACAATATCCGAAGCCCTGCAAACCGTTCCAGGCGTCAGCATCGCCACGCGCGGCGGGCTTGGCGGCCAGACTAGCGCCTTCATTCGTGGCGGAAGCAGCGCGCAGACTTTGGTACTCGTCGACGGTGTGCGGATCAACGATCTCACCAGCCCAAATGGTGCATTCGATTTTGGCGCACTGATGACGGGCAATATCGGCCAGGTTGAAATATTGCGCGGGCCAAACTCGATTATCTGGGGAAGCCAAGCGATTGGCGGCGTCGTAAATGTTCAGTCGATTGTGCCCACAACCGCATTTGAAGGCCGCATAGGTACCGAATATGGTGGTTTTGATACCAAGCGCCTTAACGCCAATGTTGCGGGCTCCAGCGGTATATTGGAAGGCAGTGTCGGCGGATCATTCGTGCAAAGCGACGGGATTTCTGCGCTCGCAGGCGGAACCGAACGCGATGGCTATGAAAATGCCACCGGCAACGCTCGACTAAAGGTCAATATTAGCGATAGCTTCAATCTTGATTTTCGCAGCTACTATAACCGGGCAACGGTGGAGTATGACTCTGCATTTGGCGTCGGGGCCAATGGCTTGCCCGTTTCGCGCAACCGCCAATTCGTCGGCTATGTCGGCGCGAATTTCGACCTGTTCGATGGGCGATTGCAAAACCGGATCGCGTATACGCGAACCGACATTAAGCGCGTCGGCACCGATCCAGTCGTGTTCAGTTTCAACAACTTCAACGTGCGCGGTGCGATTGACCGGGCAGAATATCATGCTGCATTTGACCTGAACGATTCGCTGACATTTGTGGCTGGCGCAGAATATGAACGCAGCTTCGCCAGCACGTCATTCGAAGGCGCAGCGCCAGATGTGGCCCGCAACGACGTAGGCAGTGGCTTTGGGCAAGTGATACTGCGTCCAGTCACGGGCCTGACGCTCACCGCAGGCGTCCGGCATGATGCCTATAGTGATTATGGCGGGCAGACGACCTTTGGCGGGAACGCGGCTTTTACGCCCAATGACGGACAGACCACGTTCCGCGCGACATATGGCGAAGGCTTCCGCGCCCCAACGTTGACTGAGGGCCAGCCACCCTATGGCAATCCGGACCTCAAACCCGAAACCGCACGCAATTTCGACCTTGGCGTTGAGCATCAATTTCTAGAAGGCAAGGCACAGGTTTTCGCGACCTATTTCAACCGCCGCAGCAATGACCTGATTGCATTTTCATCGATTAGTTTTCAGTCGGAGAATATCGACAAGGTGACTGCAACGGGACTTGAGGCCGGGTTGAACCTGAACCCCACCAGCAAGCTCGACATCCGCGCCAGCTACACACTTGTGGACGCCATCAACCGCATTGCAGGCGCCAATTTCGGCAATCGCCAAGCCTTGCGCCCGCAGCACAGCGCCAGCCTGACCGCAGATTGGCAAACGCCTCTTGGCCTGTCGCTCGGAAGCAGCCTGCTGCTCATTGGCGATAGCTTTGACAATGCTGCAAATACCGTGCGCTTAGACGGTTACGCACTGGTTGGGGTCCGCGCGTCCGTGCCTGTCAGCGACAGGCTCGAACTCTACGGCCGCGTCGACAATCTGCTGGATGCGCAATACACAGTGGTCGCAGGCTATAATAGCTTCGGCCGCAACGCGACCATCGGCGTCAGGGCCAAGTTCTAATGCGCTTTGGCTGGTGCTTCCTGTCGGCTTTTGCCTTGGCCGGATGCGCCAGCCAGCCCGTCATCGCGCCTAACGGCGTCGTGTCGAACAATCCTTGCATTGACGCCGTATTGGCCGAAATCGCCTCGCCCGGACAAGTCACCGCCGTCAGCAGCTACTCGCATGACCCCGACAGCGCGTCTGCACCCTTGGCTTGGTCGGCAAAGCTTCCGGCCATTGGCACAGGCGCAGAGGAATTGCTGTTAGCGCGGCCCAGGATGGTGCTTACCGGAAACCTTGCGTCTTCAGGCGCCAACGCCGTGTTGGCCCGCGCTGGCGTCAAAATGGTGGCGGTGGGGGTCGCGCCAACCATCGCTGAAGACATGCAGCAGATCCGGACGCTGGCTGCCGCACTCGGCAGGACAGATGCAGGAGAGGCGCTGATTTCCGACATTCAGGAATCTCTACCCAGCACCCAAATTTCCGGGCAGTCGGTGTCGGCCATCATCTGGCAAAATGGCGGATTTGTGCCGGGTAAGGGCACGTTGCAAGACGAATTATTGGCGCGCCACGGCTTTCGTAACGCCAGCGTGCAATATGGCCTATCCTCTTGGGGGGTATTGCCGCTGGAAACCTTATTGCGTAATCCGCCGCAAGTCATCTTCATGCCTACCAAAGCGCACGGTGCAGATGCCCGTGAGATGAACGCACGACAAAAGCTGCTTGCCCATTTGGGCAGCCGCACTCAGATCGTGGATTTCCCCGACAAGCTCTTATTCTGCGGCGGTCCGACGATCATCAAAGTGTCGTCGATCTTAGCGAAAGCACGCGGTGCGTTCGGTAAACACATACAATGAAACCGCGTTCCCTAACATCGCTCCTCCTAATACTCACGGTCGCAGCATTCATGTTGTCGCTGATGGCAGGCAAGGTCTGGATTTGGCCGACGTCTTGGATGGCGGACAACGCAGACGGCTGGATATTCATCGAACTGCGTTTGCCGCGCGCCGTGCTTGGGCTTTGCATTGGCGCGGTGCTTGGTCTTTCGGGCGCGGTGATGCAGGGCTATCTGCGCAATCCGCTTGCTGACCCAACCGTCCTTGGCGTGTCGGCTAGCGCGGCGCTTGGCGGCGTCGTTGCGATTTATTTAGGGCTTAACATGCTGCCCTTCGGCCTTTTTGCGTGCGCGATGCTTGGCGCGGGCGCGAGCATATTGTTGCTGCTCGCAATTTCGCGCGGCGGCGGGCCGATTGGCTTCATCTTGGGCGGCATGGTGCTCTCGACGCTGGCTGGTGCTCTGACCGCTTTTGTGATCAGCATCGCCCCCAACCCCTTTGCCGCGAGCGAAATTATCAACTGGCTGATGGGCGCGCTAACCGACCGGTTGATGGCCGATGTCTGGACTGCCCTGCCCTTCATGGCAGCAGGCGCTTTGCTATTGCTCTCCACTGGCCGCGCGCTGGATGCGCTGACCTTGGGCGAAAATGGCGCGCGGAGCCTCGGGATAAACCTGTTCCAGTTGCAGTGGATCATCGTGCTCGGCGTAGGCCTTGCCGTTGGTGCGTCGGTTGCGGTGTCGGGCGTGGTGGGCTTTGTCGGGCTCATCGTCCCGCACCTTATTCGCGCTGCCTATGGTGAACAGCCATCGGGCATATTGCTGCCATCGGCGCTTGGCGGTGCAATCCTAACGCTCACTGCCGACAGCCTCGTGCGCTTGGTGCCGGGCCCGGGCGAAGTGCGGCTTGGCATTGCAATGGCGGTCCTTGGCGCACCATTTTTCCTTTTGCTTTTGCTTCGCTATCGGAAAGCCAGCGTATGAACCTGACCGTCCGCAATCTCAGCTTCGCCCATGCCCGTCAGCCGACCTTAGAAGGCATCGACGCGAAATTTGAAGTAGGGAAACTCAGCGTAATCCTCGGCCCCAATGGCGCAGGCAAATCCACACTGCTCGGCTGCCTGGCTGGCTTGCTGAAACCTGACACAGGCACCGCGCATCTTGATGACGAAGACATCAGCAGCATGGCCCCGACCGCACGCGCGCAACGTATCGGCCTTTTGCCACAAGGCGCAGAAACGCACTGGGCGATCACGTCAGAGGCTTTGGTCGCGCTTGGTCGCATTCCGCATA
>JANPKN010000040.1:0-2612 GCA_031426075.1 Sphingomonadaceae bacterium | reverse complement strand
ATTTTGACTAAACGAATTCGGAGGCCCTTTTGGCTTTGACACCGACTGAAAAGCCCGCTGGTAAAGACCGCAGCGGCAGCGACGAGGCATTCTTGCGTGAAGTTGACGATGCCGTCCGCGCAAGTGACCTCACCAGTTTCTGGACGCGTTATGGCCGCTGGCTTTTGGCGGCGGTAGTTGCCGGCTTGCTCGCCTTTGCTGGCTGGATCGTCTACCAAAACCAACAACAGGCAGCGGCAGACCTGCAGAGCGAAGAATTTGTCGACGCCATGGACAAGTTGCGCGCAGGCCAAGAGAAAGAGGCGCGGGCAAAATTGGCCACGCTCGCCAAGGCTGACCAACCCGGATACCGCGCGATGGCGCAATTGGTTGAGGCCAATTTGCTGGGCGAAGACGGCGAGACCAAGAAAGCGGTTGCGTTATATGCCAAGGTTGCCGCTGACGACAGCCTGCCGCAGACATTCCGTGATTTGGCCCTGATCCGCCAAGTGAGCGCCGAATTTGACTCCATCCCGCCCCAACAAGTCGTCGACCGGTTGAAGCCGCTTGCGACCGCTGGTCATCCTTGGTTCGGCAGCGCGGGCGAGTTGACCGCCTTGGCCTATATCAAGATGGGTAAGGACAATCTTGCTGGCCCCATTTTTGCCCAGATTGCGAAGCAGGATGACCTGCCGCAGACATTGCGCAGCCGTTCTCAACAAATGGCCGGTGCACTTGGTATTGATACTGTTCAGGTTGACGCAAAGCGCAATGCGGCATCGAGCGCGGATAAAACCGCCTCCACAGGAGAGTGAAATTGAAGACCGTAACGAAATTGCTTTTGGCTCTCGCCGCAACAACGACACTTGGCGGATGCGCCGTCCTTGACGGGGTGCGCGGCGATGCTGGTAAAAAGAACAACACGCCGACCATCGGCGACCGCGTCAGTATCTTGGGCACAGAGCGTGACACCGAAGTCGACGCGTCCTTGGCGGGTGTGGCTGTTGTCTTGCCACCCGCGATCGTCAACGAAGCATGGGCACAGCCCGGCGGCAATGCTTCGAAGTCCCCTGGCCATGTCGAACTTGGCCAATCCCTGAGCCGCATTTGGACTGCCGATGTGACTGGCGCGAACCCACGCGCTCGTTTGGCCGCGAGCCCAGTGATGAGCGATGGCCGCGTCTATGTCGTTGACACCACTGCGCGCGTTACCGCCTTTGATGCGAACACGGGCGCGCAAATCTGGACCAACGCGCTTGAGGTTGAAGATGACGGCAAGTCGTCACGTTATGGCGGCGGCGTTAGCGCCACCAACACCAATGTTTTTGCTACCAATGGCGTCGGCGATGTAGCCTCGCTTGCGGCGGATACCGGCGCGCTAGTGTGGAAAAAGCGTCCCGCGGGTCCCTTACGCGGCGCCCCCACTTTGTCGAACGGCAACCTGTATGTCATGACGCAGGACAACCAGATTTATGCGCTGCGCCAAAGCGATGGTGAGCCGCAATGGAACGAAGCTGGTCCAGTGGCTGCATCGGGCATTTTCGGCGTTGGCGCTCCTGCTGCTGCGCAGGGCACCGTCATCGCTGGCTATTCCAGTGGCGAGCTTGCCGCCTATCGCTATGAAAACGGTCGAA
This sequence comes from Sphingomonadaceae bacterium, assembly GCA_031426075.1. Taxonomy (GTDB): domain Bacteria; phylum Pseudomonadota; class Alphaproteobacteria; order Sphingomonadales; family Sphingomonadaceae; genus Sphingorhabdus_B. The sequence continues at coordinate 999 of JANPKN010000040.1, read as the reverse complement.
GCCTGTGGAGCGACACCTTGTCGCGCACAGCGATGTCGACATCGGTGTCGACGCTGACCGACATTGATGCTGACCCGGTCATCGACCGCGGCCGCGTATTCGCGCTTGGCAAGGGCGGACGCATGGCGTCTTATGAGCTGGTCAGCGGCCAGCGCATCTGGGAAATTAACATTGCAGGCATTTCGACGCCCGTCGCGGCAGGCGAATGGGTGTTCGTAATGACCGACGAGGCGCGTCTTTTGAGCGTGGCCCGTTCAAGCGGTAAGATCCGCTGGATTTCGAAGCTGCAGCGTTACGATAATGAAGAGAAGAAAAAAGGCCCGATCAGCTGGTATGGACCTGTACTCGCAGGCGGACGCTTGATTGTCGCAAATTCGCGTGGTTCAATTTGGGCGGTTGCGCCTGAAGAGGGCACCGCAACTCAGGTCGCTGACCTGAAAGCCGATGTGTCGCTGGCGCCAATTGTCGCTAACAACATATTATATATCTTAGACGATTCTGGCCGTATTTCCGCGTTTCGCGGATAGGCCCTAAAGGAGAAGTGCCGGCATGTTGCCGACGGTAGCCATTATCGGTCGGCCCAATGTCGGCAAGTCCACTTTGTTCAACCGTTTGGTTGGCAAGAAGCTCGCGCTTGTCGATGACACGCCGGGCGTCACGCGTGATCGCCGTGAAGGTGAAGGTCGCTTGTTCGACCTTGAGTTCACCATTGTCGATACGGCGGGTTATGAGGATGAAGATCCCGACACCCTTCCCGGCAGAATGCGGATGCAGACCGAGGCCGCAATTGCAGGCGCGCAGGTTGCGCTGTTCCTGATCGATGGTCGCGCTGGCGTGACCCCGCTTGACGAGGAAATTGCACGCTGGTTGCGCAGCAGTGCAACGCCGGTTGTGCTGGCGGTCAACAAGGCCGAAGGCAAGCAAGGCGATAACGGTATTCTCGAAAGCTATGCGCTTGGCTTTGGTGATCCCATCGCGATCAGCGGCGAGCATGGCGAA
>JANPKN010000039.1:0-5072 GCA_031426075.1 Sphingomonadaceae bacterium | reverse complement strand
CGGGCAAGACTTGACGCAAATGTCGAAATCCTTGTTCAGCGAGGCCGAAATGGCAGGAATTGGCTTTGGCCTTGGCTTTGCCACCACGATAGACAGCGCCGCAACATTGACGCCTTGTTCAACTGGCGATTTTTACTGGGGCGGGATGTATTCCACCGCCTTCTTCGTTGATCCGGTCGAGGACATCATAATGATTTTCATGACTCAATTGATGCCGTCAAGCACCTACCCGATCCGGCGTGAGATCAAGACGATGATTTATGCGGCGCTGGCGGCTTAGGCGGACGTAACTGCCGCAGCCCTAAACCGTCGCAATTTCTACCTGACTTACAGGCTCTGGCTTGGCGCGCGCGGCAATCAGGCTGCCGCACACGATTAGGGCCGTGCCCAAAAGCACAGGCAGCGTCACCGGTTCAGCAAAAAACAACCAGCCAAAAAACGCAGCCCAAACAAATGCGGTATATTCCACGGGGATCAGGATTTGCGCCTCAGCGCGTGCATAGGCCCAACTCAGCAGCAAGAGCGAGATAATCGCCAGCGCCGCCGCCCCACCAATCATCGGCGCATCAGACACGCCAATGGGCTGTAAAAACCATGGTGCGACAAGGCTGAGCGTCGCGGCGACAAACAGATTCTGGAAAAATGCGATTTCGATTGGACCTGCAATCTGGGCCTGCCGCCTGGCGAGGATTAGGTTATATGCAAACACCACCGCCGAAAACAACACTGCAGCAGCGCCCCACAGATGCCCAGTAGTGTAGTGCCCGCTCAGTCGGCCGGCCATAATGATCACGACCCCGCCAAGCCCCGCCAGCGACGCCCACATGGCTTCACGGCCTATTGTCTCACCCAACATGACAGCAGCCAGATACAGGGCGATGACTGGCGCGATGAAGCTTAACCCGATCGCTTCTGCCAGAGGCAATTTCGTCAGCGACCAGAAAAAGCTGACCGCCATGACCGACACAACCATGCTGCGCCACAAATGGATTTTCAATATGTGCGCTGGCGGCCATTTTTGCCGCATTCCGACAAACAACAGCCCCATGAACAACGCGCCTAGACTGTTGCGCCACATGACTGCGTTATACGCGCCTAGCGACAAAGCGAGGTCCTTCATCGCCGCATCCATTAACGAAAATGTGCCGATACCCGCCGCAGCCACCATGAACGGGATGAACGGACGCGGGTGGAGTTCAGCCATGTTTACAGGCTATGTGTGGCAAGGTTATCGAGCGCATCGCCATCGACGCGGTAGACGGTCCATTCGTCCATCGGCGTCGCGCCAAGCGACTTATAAAAATCAATTGCGGGCGTATTCCAATCAAGCACTGACCATTCCAGCCGTGCACAATCGCGTTCAACCGCAAGCGCCGCAAGCTTGCCAAGCAAAGCCTTACCAAGCCCCGACCCACGCGCGTCTGGCCGGACAAAAAGGTCTTCCAGATAAATCCCAGGGCGACCTTCGAAGGTCGAAAAATTATGGAAGAACAAGGCGAACCCCTGCGCCACGCCGTCAATTTCGCCAATCAGCACCTCAGCATAAGGCCGCGGTCCGAACAGCTTTTGCGCCATCACGTCCTCGTCAAAACGCACGGCATGGGCAAGCTTTTCATATTCCGCCAGATCGCGAATGAACTGCCCGATGAGCGAGATGTCGGCTGGCGTTGCCGCCCGAATCGAGAGGCTCAAGCCGCTTTCCCGTGCAGCGTGTCCATGCTGACGCTTGTGCCAGCGTCAATCTCTGCTGCCTTGGCCTCTACGAGCCGAACGATGTGGCTGACCATCTCGTCATTTTCAACATGATGGTCGGTGACGCCGGACAGATAGACCATGTGCTTGCCATTGCCGCCGCCGGTAATACCGATGTCGGTTTCGCGTGCTTCACCAGGGCCGTTGACCACGCAGCCCAGAACTGAGAGCGACATGGGGGTTTTGATGTGGCTGAGCGCGTCCTCCAGCTTTTGCACTGTGCGAATCACGTCGAAGCCTTGGCGCGCGCAGCTTGGGCAGCTGACCACGCGAACACCGCGTGTGCGCAGGCCCAAAGCTTTAAGGATTTCATAGCCGACGCGGACTTCTTCTTCGGGTTCAGCCGAAAGGCTCACACGGATGGTGTCGCCAATCCCTGCCCAAAGCAGATTGCCCATGCCGATGGAGGATTTGACCGTTCCGCCGATTAGGCCACCAGCCTCGGTAATGCCCAGATGGATCGGGCAGTCGACGGCATCGGCAAGGCCCATATAGGCCGCGACCGCCAGGAAGACGTCCGATGCCTTCACCGCGACCTTATATTCGTGGAAATCATGGTCCTGAAGCAGCTTGATATGGTCAAGCGCGCTTTCGATCAGAGCCTCGGGGCAAGGCTCGCCATATTTTTCGAGCAGGTCTTTTTCGAGGCTTCCCGCATTGACGCCGATGCGAATGGCGCAACCATTGGCCTTGGCCGCATTGACGACTTCCCGCACGCGCTCTGATGAGCCGATATTGCCGGGGTTGATCCGCAAGCACGCTGCACCTGCATCCGCCGCCTCAAGCGCGCGTTTGTAATGGAAATGGATGTCAGCCACGATCGGCACATTGGCAGCACGGACAATCTGTTTCAGCGCTGCTGTGCTTTCGACGTCGGGGCAGGATACGCGGATGATATCGACGCCTGCATCTTCGCAACGGCGGATCTGGTCAATCGTCGCACCTGCATCGCTGGTCAGCGTGTTGGTCATCGTTTGCACCGAAATCGGGGCATTGCCGCCAACAGGAACATTACCGACCATGATCTGGCGGGACTGACGGCGCGCAATATCGCGCCAAGGGCGAATAGAAGACATGATTGCGATATAGGCGGCTTGGCATTTTCCCGCAATCATCATCCTGAACTCATTTCAGGATGACGCACCGAATAAAATCAGTCCAGCCCGCCGTGCCATTCAACCGCCTGCGCTGCCGCGATCCTACCCACTTCGGCAAGCACGGCTTGATCGGCGTCGCGGATCTCGTCATATTTTCCGTCTGATTCATAGAAAGCTGTAACAATAACGGGCGGCCGTGCCGGTGGCCAGAAAATGGCGACATCGTTTGTCTTGTTATTGAAATTGGGGCTATTTGCGGGCCCTGTCTTGTCTCCACTTTTCCATGATGATGGGAGCCCGCCTCTTAACCGCGATGTTCCTGTATTGGTGTCTACCATCCACTGGATCAGTAATACGCGCGATGTTTTCTTCAATATCAGGTCTTCGGTTAAAAGCCGCGCCATCAGGCGGGCAAAATCCCATGGCGTGGTCGTATCGCGTTCTTCGCCCGGCGGGACATTGTTCATCTCCGGCTCGTAACGATCGAGCCGCGTTACAGTGTCGCCCCAACTCCGGAAGATTGCCGTGACGGCAGCGGGGCCACCCAAATACCTGATCAGCAGATTGGCGGCAACATTGTCGCTGGTCTTCTGCGCGGCTTCGGCCAAATCGACTATGCGCATAGAGCCCTTTGCCAGATTTGGTCCTGTAACCGGGGCATGCGGGACGATATCTGCTTTCGTATAACGTAACTCCATTTCAAGGTTCAGCCTACCTTGATCAGCGCGCTGCAGAACAGCAGCGGCAAGCGCCAGCTTGAAGGTTGAACACATTGCAAAAGCTTCGCCATAGCGGTGGCCAGTCATCCTGCCCGATGCCGTGTCGAACACAAAGGCACCCAGACGCCCGCCAGCGCGTGCCTCAAGCGCACCCATATCGGCGTTGACGATAATGTTTTGATTAGCCTGCCGAGGCCCCGCACAACCCGCTATCGTCAATGCTGCCGCGCTAGCCATGAGACTACGTCTGTCGATTTCCATTACCGCGCTCCTGATGTCCCCGCCCACGGATCGAGCGTTTTGTAGCTCTAATATCCCGACAGCGTTTGCGTTACTAGGCACGGAATTGACCGGATCCCCAAGCGAACGAAAATTGCGGGTGCCATATGGTTGCGATTGATACTATCGCCTGCGCAACTGCAATGAGAAGGGTTTAGACTTGGCACACAAAAATTGGACATTGTTGGTCCACGGCGGCGCGGGCAGCATGGTACGTGGCAAATTGTCCGCCGAACAGGACTCCGGTGCGCGCGCGGGGCTGACCAACGCACTGGATGCAGGCGCGGCAGTGCTTGCCGAGAGCGGCAGCGCGATGGACGCGGTGGCCGCCGCTGTCATCGAACTGGAAAATGACGGGCATTTCAATGCCGGTCATGGCGCGGTATTCACCTATGAAGGTATCAACGAACTTGATGCATCCATCATGGATGGCCCAACGCGGCGGGCGGGCGCAGTGACGGGAGCACGGCATACGCGTAACCCGGTCCTGCTTGCCCGCGCGGTGATGGAGCACAGCCCGCATGTCATGCTGTCGCGCGACGGTGCCGACCAGTTCAGCCGGGAACAAGGCCTGGATCAAGTCGAGCCTGCTTATTTTGCAACCCCTGAACGCTGGCGTCAGCTGGAGGAGTTGAAAGCGAACAAGCTCGATTATTACGACATCGACATGAAATATGGCACCGTTGGCGCGGTTGCAGTTGACCAAGACGGTAATGTCGCAGCGGCCACTTCAACTGGCGGCCTCACGGGAAAGCGGTGGGGCCGGATTGGCGATTCGCCAGTGATTGGCGCAGGCAATTATGCCGATAATCGCGCTTGCGCAGTGTCCGCCACAGGCGCTGGCGAATTCTTCATCCGCCTTGGCGTCGCGCATGAGATTTGCGCACGGATGCGGATGCTGGGGGAGGATGCCAAGGCGGCTGCCGATCATGTCATTGGTGAACTGGAACAATTGGGCGGCACGGGCGGCGTTATTGTCACTGCACCTGACGGTTCCGCGACCTTCCGCTTCAACACGCCAGGAATGTATCGGGGGCGGGCGACAAGCGATGGTGAGAAATATGTTGCGATATATGGAGATGAATGAAGCTTAGCGCTTTGATTTACCCGCGGTTACAAACTAAGACGCGGGCATGAAACGCTTATTCACTGCTCTCGTCCTCATGTTCGCGCCACTTGCACCTGCGCAAGCCTATTGGGAATATGGCCATGAAACCGTCGCGCA
>JANPKN010000038.1:0-18044 GCA_031426075.1 Sphingomonadaceae bacterium | reverse complement strand
GTGTCCGAAGACCCTGCCGGAATGACCGGCTTGATATCATCCGACTGCGCACCAAAGGCGATGCTGGCCATTTTGATCTCGTGACTTTTCATCCAATTCTGGTTGCCGCGGATGGTGTTAATCTCGCCATTATGGGCAAGGCCGCGGAACGGCTGCGCCAACCACCATTGCGGAAAGGTGTTGGTCGAATAACGCTGGTGGAAAATCGCAACGCGGCTTTCAAAACGGTCATCCTGAAGGTCAGGGTAAAACACCGACAAAGACTCTGCAAGGAACAGGCCCTTGTAGACAATCGACCGGCACGACATCGAGCAAATGTAGAAATCCCGAATTTGCGCAGCGATGATCTTCTTCTCGATCCGGCGGCGGACAAGATACAGGTTCTTTTCAAATTCGGTGGCGTCAACCTCGTCGGGCATCGGCCCCGCAATCATGATCTGCTCGATCTCGGGCCGCGTGGCTTGCGCCTTTGTTCCTATAACCGACACATCGACGGGCACCTGACGCCAGCCATAGATGGTGTAGCCAGCGTCGATGATTTCCGCCTCAACAATGGTGCGACAATTTTCCTGCGCGCTCAGGTCAGTGCGCGGCAGAAATACCATGCCGACGGCAAGCCGGTTGGGCATTGGCCGGTGGCCGCTGTCCGAAATTGCGTCGTCAAAGAAACGCACAGGCAGGTCGATATGCAAGCCTGCACCATCGCCGGTCTTGCCATCGGCATCCACTGCGCCGCGATGCCATACTGCCTTCAATGCTTCGATCCCCGCCGCGACGACACGGCGCGACGGCTTGCCATCGGTCGCCGCAACAAGGCCAACGCCGCAGGCATCACCTTCGGATTCAGGATGATACATGCCTTCGCGTGCAAGGCGTTCATGTTCAGGGGTGGGGTAAAATATGGTCATTTCGGTATCCAAAGATATTTGCCAGCTTCTGACATCAATTGCATTGCGGCCTTTTCGCCGGCTTTTCTTCCAGTTTCTTGCCCCGTTACGCTCAATTTTTGCTGCAGTTTGGGTTGCGCTGCGGTCATGGCCTGACCAGCGCCCGATTCCATAAATGCACGAATCGTCGCCAAGTTGGCGGGCGTAATTTCGGTAGCAAACTGCTGCGCGGCCTGTTCAATCATAGTAGGATATTCTGCGCGCAAACTAACCATCATCAGTTCGCCAAAACGCTTTGCAAATGCTGCCTGACCGCCGGGGTAGCTGGCATCTATCTGTTTAATAAGCTCAGCGCCGCCCTGTATTTGACCCATCTGCCCAAGGAAACCGGACTCCATGACGGGTACCAATTGCGTAAACATGACATCAATTGTTTGTTCAGTTCCACTGGCAATCAGAATGGCACGTGCATCCTCAACAGGGGTAGGTGCTGCGGCCTCTTTTGCGAAGGCCGGCCCTGATGCTGCTGCCAAGCCCAGAAACCCAAGCGATGATAATTGAACGAACTTCGAGATCTTCATGCTGCAACCTTTTCGCGGCTTGCTTTTGATTTCAGGTAATTGTGCATATGCTGCGTCACATCGCGGCCATCGCGGATTGCCCACACAACAAGGCTTGCACCGCGCACGATATCGCCCACGGCAAACACACCGTCGAGGTTCGTCATTTGCGTCGTATGATCAACACGCAGTGTGCCCCAGCGGGTTACATTAAGGTCAGGTGCATTGAACAGCACGGGCAAGTCTTCGGCCTCAAATCCAAGCGCAGTGATCACCATGTCGGCATTCAGGGTAAAATCACCGTCCGGGTCATTCTCCGGCGTGCGTCGGCCAGAGGCGTCGGGGGCGGCAAGCCGCATCTTTGCGACATGGACCCGCTCGACCTTGCCGTCGCCATCAAAGCCTTTTGGGCCGGAAAGCCAAACGAACTCGACGCCTTCTTCCTCGGCATTGGTAACTTCACGCTGCGACCCGGGCATATTTTCACGGTCACGACGGTAGAGGCATTTGACGGACTTCGCGCCTTGACGAATGGCGGTGCGGACACAATCCATGGCCGTATCGCCGCCACCGATGACAACAACATCCTTGCCATACGCGTTCATCGCGCCGCTTTCAAAGGCGGGCACGTCATCGCCAAAGCCCTTGCGGTTGGAGGTGGTGAGGAAATCAAGGGCAGGGATGATGCCCTCCAGTCCGATGCCAGGCGTCGCAATCGCGCGTGCCTTATACACGCCAGTCGCAATCAGCACGGCGTCATGCTTTGCGCGCAAATCATCAAGCGAGGCATCGCGGCCAACTTCGAAATTGGCGTGGAAATGGATGCCCGCATCTTCAAGCCGTTGGACGCGGCGCATGACCACATCCTTTTCAAGCTTGAATCCGGGAATGCCGTAAGTCAGCAGCCCGCCCATCCGGTCATAACGGTCATAAACGTGGACATCATATCCTGCGACCCGCAGATATTCCGCTGTCGTCAGCCCGCCCGGTCCAGCGCCGATTATTCCGACGGATTGCCCGCGCGACGGCCCTACCTCAACAGGTTCGACCCAGCCTTGCTCCCATGCGGTATCGGTGATGTATTTTTCAACAGAGCCAATGGTGACCGCGTCATGGCCTGAAAATTCGATAACGCAATTTCCCTCGCACAGGCGATCCTGCGGACAGATGCGGCCGCATATCTCTGGCATGGTACTGGTCAGGTTGGATAGCTCGTAAGCTTCACGCAGGCGGCCCTCGGCAGTCAAGCGCAGCCAGTCAGGGATATGATTGTGCAATGGGCAGTGGACCGAGCAATAAGGCACACCGCATTGCGAACAACGCGAAGCCTGATCAGCAGCGGCGGCTGGCGCGTAACGATCCGCAATTTCGGCAAAATCCTCTGCGCGAAGCTCCGCCTCCCGCTTGTGCGGGTATGCCTGCGGCTTTGAAATAAACTTTAGCATTGGATCTTTTGCCACAACACACTCCTTGAGATGCGCTGCGGTTAACGCGGCAAACGGTTGCTGTCACGTAGAAATCTACCAAATAGGTCAGCTATACTGACTAATATATCGTATTTTGAGACTATAATTTAATGGTGCGCAATAATATTTCAATTTAAAAGGTCCGAAATGGAACCTATCGCATATTTAGCCACACCAAAGCTGCCGTTCCAACTATGATTCGATAATATGCGAAGGGTGCGAAGCCATATTTCCCGACAATGGCGACGAAAGCCTTCACCACGGCGACCGCGACAAGAAACGCCATAGTGAACCCGATGGCGATCATCCCCAGGTCATCTGCGTTTAACAGCGCCCTGTCTTTCCATAACGCGTACACCGTCGCTGCCATCATTGTGGGCACAGCAAGGAAGAAGGAAAACTCCGCAGCCGTCTTGCGTTCAACGCCCATCATCAGGCCGCCCATGATGGTCGCGCCGGACCGGCTCACACCTGGTAACATTGCGGTGCACTGCACAAGACCAATCGACAATGCCGTGCCAAATGGGATTGTTTCAACCGAATGAAAGCGGACCTGCTTCACTACCCGCTCCAACACCAGGATGACGATCCCGCCAACGATCAAGGCGATGGCGACAATCTGAGGTGTCTGCATAGCGGCGCGGATTGCATCATAGGCGACGACACCAATTACCAAAGCAGGCGCAAAACCAAGCATGATATTGCGCGTGAATGCTACAGGGCCCACCTCCATCTTCAACAGCCCGGCACCAACAGCCCAAAAACGCTGCCAGTACACCAGAAGCACCGCCAGTATCGCGCCAAGCTGAATGGCGATTTTAAAGGCAACCGAGCTGTTGTCGGTAAAGCCAACAAGCTCACCTGCTAAAATGAGATGTCCAGTGGATGATACTGGCAGAAATTCCGTCAGCCCCTCGATGAAGCCGAGGAGTAACGCGATCATGGTATCGCTCATTATTTGGGGCTGCGGCCAAAACGGCCATGCTTGCGGTAAATATTCAACCAGTCAGCAGCGACAACATCCAACGGCGTCGGCACAATACCATAAGCCGCAAGTCCGTCTGTGCCGGTTACCACATTATCGCGGCCAAGCATCTTGTATTGGTCGTCGGTAATCGGCGCACCGGGCATCCATCCTGTCCCCTTGGCGAGCATTTTTGCAGCAATGTCCGGGACTTCGATAAACATTGGATCTTGCCCTATTGCTGTCGCGATCCAGCGGTTCAGTTCCATCATTGAGAATATCTCGGGTCCGCCAAGCTCCAGCACGCGGCCATCCTGATGGTCAAGCGCGGCGACCACCGCTTTGGCTACGTCGCCCACAAATACCGGCTGAAACCGCGTGTCCGCGCCAATGACGGGCACGACTGGCAGCATGCGGATCAGTCCAGCGAAACGGTTGATAAACTGGTCCTCGCGGCCAAAGACAATCGATGGCCGCAAGATCACCGCTGAAGGAAATGCAGCATGGACTGCGGTCTCTCCGCCGGCTTTGCTCTGGCCATACTCAGCATCGCTGTTCGCATCCGCACCAATTGCCGAAATGTGAACCAATGCAGCAACGTCGGCTTCCGCAGCGGCCTTTGCAACGATGCCTGCCCCAACATTTTGAACCGCATTCATGTCGGCAAAGCTGCCAACCAGATTGACCACGGCATCGGCATCCATCACCGCGCGGGCGACGCTGGCGGGCTTGCGGATGTCCGCTTCCATCAACTGCACTTGGCCCAAATTGCCCAGTGGCTTGATGTGATTGGCCGTGGCCGCGTTACGGCAAGCGATACGCAGCCGAGCGCCTCGATTGAGCAGCGCCTGCGCGACGTAGCGGCCCAGAAAACCGCCACCGCCAAAAACCGTTACCAACTTGCCTTGCATAAATGCTCCGTCATGCAGCGTGAATTCCTGCCGCGCTTTGCACTAGCGCCCGCCTGCTTTCAAGGCCGACCTGCGCAATATTGGCATCGATGTGCTTTGCCGTTCACCGCGCGCCTATTTAATCCGGCGGCGGCGTGGCACAGCCGTTGACAATATCACCTGATCGCTTAAAGGAGCGCCCCTACCCAACATGCAGCAAACGCGCGGCATGTCTCGTGCCCGGATGGCGGAATTGGTAGACGCACCAGCTTCAGGTGCTGGCGCTGGCAACGGCGTGGAGGTTCGAGTCCTCTTCCGGGCACCATTTGCTTTTGGTGGATTGGCGACGAACCCAAAGTAATCGCCATTCATCCGTTCAGCTTAATTTTTGCTCCACCAACCATTTTGCGCGATTTTTGAACGCATGAGGTCGTAATTTATTAACTATGACTGCGTAGATTTTCGTGGAGGCAGGAAAATTAATGACTCGACCCATTTTATTATTCTTCGCGCTACTTGCAGGTTGTTCGCCTGAGGTTCGTGATATCGCGCTGGTTGATGTCAATTTGAGGGACATGAACGCTGTGGCGACAATTCGGTCTCAATTGGAACCGCAGGACAGCATTGCATTCGCCAATTATGTCGTTCGGCATCATAGCGCGGCAGAACGTTTTTGTGGTCAACCGCTTATCGGCGTCGGCGGCAGAGAACCTGTAACGGTTGGTGAAGCGGTCGACCTTTCTATTCAACGCGACAAGGCAGAACGGCTGGCTGTGCTTGAGGCGCAAAAGCCCAAGCATCCGCAGCAACTTGTAAAGGAAGAATGGGACAAGCTTATTGCTGCCAGAGATATCATGATGGATTCCCAGTCGCGGCTTCGCATGGAACATGGCGACAATGTCATGCGCCGTTCAGAATGGAAATCGCTAGAAGCCAAAATGGTGCAGATCGACCAGCAGCTCCGCGCTATGAAGCCGACAGTGTTCGGGTCAGGGCGTTACTAGAGACACCCCGTCATGCAGTCGGCAGAGGGCGTGCGGCCACGTTACAATGTTACCGAACATGTCTTTGTAAGGCACCAGGGCAAACTTAAATTCGGGCTCGGCGCCTTCTTGTTTGCATCACCCGCCATTCGCACTATCGGATATTCCTAATCCCAAGCGGAACCTTTTTGCTTGAGGGGGCGTTGGGGGCGGGGGATGACTGTTTGATCCGATCAATTGCCTTTTTATATTTGGGAACCGCCGCAGCGCCTTTGCTTGCCCAAAATCCGGCTGTCGAAATTCCGGAGCCTCCAGTCCAAGTGGTGATTGCGCCGGATATTGCCGACACCCGCCAAGATGATCCGCGCGATCCGATCATATCTGATACCGAATTTGACGAAGCCATTCCGTCGCTTGATGATTTGCCGTTGGAAAGCATCGATGCCTGGCAGGCCGAGCAGGAGAGTCGAGAAGAGGGCGGCTCGGCACAGCAACAAATAGAGCAGGCCGCCGCTGATCCAACTATATTGGCGGTTCAGGATGGTGACACGGTGGAATTGCTGCCCGACCCTCCAGTAACAGATCCGCTGTTGGACGACCCCCTGCCGCTCATCGAGAATTTTGATGCCGAACCACCACCTGAACCAACACAAGCGGCTGAACGCCAGGCACGCGCAGTGCGCTATGTCGTGCGGCTTGATGGCCTTGATGCAAGCAAGACTGCCGACATTGCAAAGGATGCCGATGGCGTAGCGGTCGAGGCGGCGGCCTGGAATGATGTGCGGGCACGGTTTAACGAACTGTCGACGCTTGAGGACGGCGATGGCCGGGCTGACAACCGTGCCGAGGTCGGGCAGCGCGCGCGGGCCGACCGCCAGCTGTTGCTCGATATCTTAAACGGGCAGGGCTTTTTTGATGCCGAAGTCCGCGTGACTTCTGAACCTTCGCCGGCCGAAGGCGGGCCTATCAATGTCGTCCTGACGGTCGTGCCGGGAAGGCGCTATTATCTGGGGCAGATTGCTTTTGCTGCGCCACCGGTGCAGCCGACTGATCTTATCAGCAGTAATTTTGTGCCGAAAACGGGGGACGCGATTGTCGCCGATGTGATCCTGGCTGCTGAAGCCAATATCTCGGTGGAATTGCCGCAAAACGGTTACCCATTTGCCGCTGTTGGCCAGCGCGACATATTATTGGATGGTGAGAATGGGGTTGGCGATTACACCTTGCCAGTCGAACCCGGTGCACGCAGCTATTTCGGGCAAGTGCGGACCGAAGGCACGCCTGCCTTTGACGCGGATCATATCTCCATTTTGCGGCGGTTCAAAACAGGCGACCTGTACGACAGCCGCAAAGTTGATGACCTGCGCGCTGCATTGATTGCCACTGGTTTGCTATCCACTGTTTCAGTTGAAGCCGTTCCAGGCGAAAGCGCAGCGCCGGACGGCACGCCTTACGCTGACTTGCTGATCCGCCAAGAGGCTGCGCCCGCCCGCACATTGGCAGCGAGCGCAGGTTACGGTACCGGGCAGGGTTTTCGCGCAGAGGGCAGCTGGACGCACCGTAATCTTTTTCCGCCAGAGGGATCGTTGCGCGTAGCAGGCGTGCTTGGCACGCAGGAACAGGCCGCAAGCATTGCTTTTGCCCGCGCCAATGCCGGACGGCGCGACCGGAATATCGAGATATCGTTGTCGGCGTTACACAGCACCTATGATGCGTTTGAGGCGTATACCGGCCGACTTGCCGCAACGATGGCTTTTGTGTCGACACCGATATGGCAAAAGAAATTCACATGGTCGATTGGCGCCGAAATTTTGGCTTCGTCAGAAGATGCGTTCGAATTGTCACGCGGGCTTCGCGACCGGCGGATTTATTATGTCGGGGCTTTGCCGGCGCAAGTCGGCTTTGACCGCTCCAATGATTTGCTTGACCCAGTCAGGGGGTATCGCGTGAACCTTCGCGTCTCACCGGAAGCATCTTTGGGTACAGGCAAGCAGATTTATGCACGCGTTGTGTTGGACGCGTCTTATTACTCCCCGGTGAAAGACAATATCGTAGTTGCCGCGCGCGCGCGGGTTGCGACCATATCGGGCATTTCGCGTGATAACCTTGCGCCATCACGCCGCTTTTATGGCGGTGGCGGCGGATCGGTGCGCGGCTTTGGCTATCAGCGGCTCGGCCCCCTTGACCCGAACAATGATCCGATCGGTGGCCGCAGCCTGAACGAATTTGCGCTTGAAGGGCGCTATCGATTTGGAAATTTTGGTGTGGTTGGCTTTGTCGACGCTGGACAAGCCTATGAATCGAGCATGCCTAAGTTTGACGACTGGCGCGTTGGCGTTGGTGTTGGCGGTCGCTTCTATACCAATTTTGGTCCCATCAGGCTTGATCTGGCAACGCCGTTGAACCGCCGACCGGGGGATTCCCGTTTCAGCGTTTATGTATCAATTGGGCAGGCGTTTTGATGGTTTGGCGGCGGGTCGCCATTGGGGTAGCTGCCATCGCGGCGTTGTTGCTAGTAATATTGGCAGGCAGTTACATCTGGCTTGATAGCCAATCCGGGCGGAACTTCGTTGCCCGGCAGATTGCCGCTTTCGAACTGGAAAACGGCCTCAATATCCGTATCGGGAAAATCGAAGGGTCGATTTATGGCGACGCGATTTTGTCCGACGTTCGCTTTCGTGATCCAAACGGCGAATTTGCCCGAAGCCCGGAAATCCGGCTCGACTGGAACCCACTGTCCTATTTCAGCCGCGGCGTCGCGATTAATGCGCTGACGGCAAAAGAATTGAATATCGCGCGCCTGCCCGCATTTCGGGTAGTGCCCGACCGGGGCGACCCGCTGCTGCCCGATTTGGATATCAATATCGCGCGGTTGCAGATCGACCGTATCGTTTTTGCAAAGGCGATTACGGGTGAGGAGCAAGTCGCCTCATTATCGGGCAAGGTCCAGATTGCCGATAGGCGCGCAATCATTGACGCGACTGCGGGCAGCCTGCGCGGTGACCGGATTGTTCTAAAACTCGATGCCGTGCCAGACGACAATCGGTTTGATGTCGATTTGAAATTGGACGCCCCGGCCAAGGGCTTGTTCGCAGGGCTGGTCGGCCGCGAAGTGCCGATGAAGGCCAATCTGAACGGGCGAGGCAGCTGGCGCAAATGGGATGGCAAGCTGACTGCCCAAATGGCGTCTGAAGATATTGCCGACCTTGCACTTACGGCACGCGAAGGGACTTTTACCGTCAAAGGCACCGCAGCGCCCGCCAAAGTGATGGCCGACAGCTTGTTGATGCGTGCGTTATCGCCGGTGGCATCTTTGGATATTGCGGCGACCTTTGCTGATCGTATTGCAAAGATCACTGGCAACATACGTTCGGCCGCTGTGGAGCTTGACGCCGATGGCGTAGCTAATCTGGGTGAAGGCAGTTTTGACGATCTTGCGTTGGATTTCCGCATACTCCGGCCGAATATTATCGGATCCAATGTCAGCGGGACAAATATCCGGGGCAAGGCCCTGCTCAATGGTCCCTTTGTTGGCCCGACGATCGCCTACTCTGCCAACGCCAACCGGCTGGCCTTTGACGCCACGACTTTTGAGGACGTCACGGTCACGGGCGAAATGCAAGGCAAAGCGGATCGCTTTATTATCCCGGTCAACGCCAGGGCGCGGCGCGTAACAGGCATCAACCAAATCGCTGGCGGCCTGCTAACCAATGTTCGCGTAAATGGTGACATTGCCATTGCCGATGGGCGTGTGCTTTCCGACAATTTGAAAATTCGTTCTGACCGGGTCAATGCGACGGCCTTGCTGGTGGGGGACATCAACAAGGGTTTTTATACCACCGCGTTCAACGGGAAGGTCGATGGATTTCAGGTCAATTCGGTTGGCCTGTTCAACGTCGTTGCTGATGTCGATTTAGAAACAACGCTTGGCCGTGGCTATGCCCTCGTGGGAACGGTAAAGGCCCGTTCGACGAGGCTCTTTAGCCAAGGTGTCCAAAACTTCCTTGGTGGCCAAATGTTCGTCAATGCGGGCATCCGTTATGGCACCAACGGCATATTGCAGATTACACGAGCGACAGTCGTGTCGCCTTTGTTCCGGTTGAACAGCGGCAGCGGCACATATGTGACCGAGGGTGGACGCGTGGTGTTCAATGGGAAAGGTTACTCCAACCAATATGGTCCTGTGCTTGTTGGGATGACTGGCACATTTGACCGTCCGGTCTACCGGATAACCGCAACCAGCCCTGGCTTTGGTGTTGGCATGTCCAACGTTGTTGGCGTCGTGACACAAAGCCCGCGTGGCTATGCCATCGCGATTACAGGATCGACCGATTATGGTCCGATTAGCGGCGATGTTGACGTGCTGTCGGGCAATGGACCCCTGACCATTGATATCTTGCGCGGCAATTTTGCGGGCATCGGCGTGACGGGCCGCATAAGGCAGGCTGCGTCCGGACCGTTTGTCGGCACGTTAAATGGTGTTGGTTCGGGCTTTGACGGAACCATTGCGCTGTCGGCGCAGGGGGAGTTTCAGCGCGCCGTCGTGGATGCCGTTGCACTGAATGCTGCGCTTTCCGGTGCCCAAGAGCTCTCAATAGGGCGCGGGATAATCAATGCGGACATCACCTTGTATGACAGCCCACAGATCATTGCCGATGTGCAAGTTGAAAATGCGTTGGTCAATGATATCTCGTTGGCCGCAGCCCGCGCCAAGGTGAATTATCGCGCAGGCTCAGGCACTGCCCAAATATTGGCGGAAGGTCGAAGCCAAGTTCCCTTCCGTATTGCGGCCAATGCCGATTTTACCCCTCAATTGTGGCGAGTCGCAGCGAATGGCCGCGCGAACAGCATCAATTTCGCCACTGATGGACCTGTTCGCATTATTCCGCGCCGCAACAGTTACGACATCCTGCCCAGCACCATCAAGGTTGCCGATGGCTCTCTGCGGATTGCGGGCAGCTATGGCGATACCCTCGTCCTCCAATCACGTTTGGACAAGGTCGATATCGCCGTGCTGAACCCTTTCCTACCCGGACTTGGTCTCAGCGGTCGTGCATCGGGCAGTCTGGATTGGTCGCAAGCCTCACTGGCTGCGTTTCCAAGCGCGGATGCACGACTTGAAATTAACCGTTTTGTCCGTACAAATCTGGGGTCGCGGTCACAGCCTGTGGACATCAGCTTGGTCGGAAGGTTGCTCCCCACCGGTGGTAATGCACGGGCGATAATTCGGAGGCGCGGCGCAGCTGTCGGCAGGGTTCAGATCGACCTTACGCCATTGCCACCAGGAAATGCCAGTTGGACAGAAAGGTTGCTGGCGGCTCCGTTATCGGGCGGCATTCGCTATAATGGACCTGCTGATACCTTGTTTTCTCTGGCGGCGCTGGCGGACCAGAGCCTGACCGGAAACATTGGCGTTGCAGCTGATTTTTCAGGCAGGGTGCAGACGCCGCGATTGACGGGTGTCGTCCGCGCAAATGACCTCGTCTATGAAAATGATGCTTATGGCACGCGATTGACCGATTTGCGCGTCCGCGGAGTTTTCACAAATGACCAGCTCGAAGTTACCGAGCTGACCGCTAAGGCCGGTGATGGCACCATCACCGGAAAAGGCATTGTCAATTTAAGTGCCGCAAAGGGCTTTCCAGTGCAGCTCAATCTGGATCTTGACCGAGCCCGCGTTGCGCGCAGCGAATTGATTTCCACAACGGCGACGGGTCAAATCAGTGTCACGAATACGCCTGACGGCGCGGCACTCATCAGCGGCACGCTCCGCTTGCCCGAAACACGATTCAAAATCATTCGCCAAGGTGCAGCCAAGGTTGCAACCCTGACTGGCATCCGGCGTAAGACGCCAATTGGCCGTGCGCGGGTGTCAGGCGATGCGGATGCAATCAGCAGCCTGCCAAGCAATTGGAAGCTCGACATCCGGCTAAAAGCTCCCGATGAGTTATATGTTAGTGGTATGGGCCTTGAATCCGAATGGGGCGCGAATTTGCGGATAACGGGGACTAGCGATGCGCCGTTAATTTCGGGTGATATGGAGCTTGTGCGTGGCACGCTTGGTTTCGCTGGCCGCTCCTTCGAATTGGAAAGCGGACGCATTTCGTTCAACGGCGGGCCCGCAACCAACCCTTCGATCCGCGTGGCAGCGGCAAGCGAGGTTGACGGAACGACGGTACGTGTGAACATTCGCGGTACCGGCCAAAATCCCGACATTAGTTTTAGTTCAAGCCCTGCATTACCGCAGGACGAGATCATGGCGCGTATCCTGTTCGGTAATTCCATCGGTGAATTATCGGCCATTCAAGCTGTGCAATTGGCCAGTTCGCTCAATAATTTGCGCGGCGGTTCGGGCGGACTAAATCCGCTTGGTGTGCTGCAATCCGCTACCGGTCTTGACCGATTGCGCATATTGAATGCCGATGAGAAAACCGGACGGGAAATGGCAGTTGCCTTTGGCCAATATATTACCAATGACGTTTATGTCGAAATTGTCACCGACGCGCGCGGCTATACCGCAACGCAGTTGGAAATAAGCCTGACCCCTGCTTTATCTGTGCTTAGCCAGATTGGTACGAGCGGTACGTCGAACGTCAATGTGCGGTATAAAAAGGACTATTGATGCGGGGATCAGTTTTCTTCGCTTGCTTCATTCTCTTGACTGGGTGTCAGAAGGATTTTGACGCGCAATATGCCGAGACCGAGCGGAAGGTGAAGGCGACGGAAGCAAAAATCGATGCGGAAATGGCAAAGGAAGCAAAGAGCGAACCGGGTGCAAATGGTAATTCGGACTAATGCACGTGCTTTTCAGGCACGCCCCCTTCACTTTCTGTGTAACCGGCCCTAACAGACATGGATGTGGCATCTCCATCAATATCCGCTCTGTCCTTTTTCACGCAAAGTGCGTCTGCTGCTTGGCGAAAAAGGCGTGCCATATAGCCTGGTTCGGGAAAACCCGTGGGAGCAACGGGACGAATTTCTTCAAATGAACCCGGCTGGTCGGACGCCCGTGATGCGCGACTCCGAACGTAATATTACTTTAGTGGATTCGGTCGCGATCTCCGAATATATTGACGAGACCGTTTCAACCAACCCGATGATCAGTGGCACCGCGCAATATCGCGCTGAAATTCGGCGGCTCGTGGCGTGGTTTGACGAACAATTTTACGGCGATGTCACGCAGCCGCTTTTACACGAACGGATGAAAAAACGGCTGATTGATCGTCAGCCGCCGGAATCGAAGGTTTTGCGCGAAGCTATGAAACTGGCGAACGGTCATCTCGATTATATCGACTATCTGATCGATCACCGTGCCTGGTTGGCGGGGTCAACAATGACCATGGCCGATTTGGCGGCTGCTGCGCAGATTTCAGTCGCCGATTATCTTGGCGGCATCGACTGGACCGGTCACGAACAGACCAAGGCGTGGTACGCCATGTTCAAATCACGCCCCAGCTTCCGCCCGTTATTGTCCGAAAGGATGGAAGTCATCACGCCGCCCAAGCATTATGAGCAGGTAGATTTCTAGCCTTTTTCGGTCTCAAGCACAGGGCCAGTTTCGCGCGGACTAGCTCGACTTGTCAAATACTGGCACAAATCCGCCGAAGATCATCCGTTTACCGTCAAAAGGCATCGGGTTCTTTGCTGGATCCATTCGCGGATCGACCTTTGACGGGTCGGTCATCATTTCGGTCATTTTTGCCATTCCGGCGTCACGGGTTTCCTTGTCTGGCCATTCTATCCAGCTGAAAAGAACGGCTTCGTCGGGTTCCGCCTTCACCGCCTTATAAAAATCGGTAGATGTACCTTGCGGCACATCGTCCCCCCAACATTCGACAACGCGCAGTGCACCCATCTCCAGGAACACACTGTCCGCCATATTCGCATGGTCGATGAACTTTTGTTTGTTGTCTTTGGGACATGCAATCACGAAACCATCAATATAAGACATCATCCTCTCCTCATGGTATGTCTGAAACCTTGGGTGAACTGTTGGGATAACTATTCAGGTGCCGGAAATGCCGCAATGTCCATCCAAAACGGTCCCCAAACATGTCCGTCAGGGTCAGTGAAGTCGCGGCCGTACATGAAACCATGATCCTGCGCCGGATTGATGTCGGAAATTCCGCCATGTGCAGCAGCATTAGCATTCATGGCATCGACGGCATCTTTGCTGTCCAGCGATAACGCGACCATCACTTCGCTGCTTCCAATTGGCGGCAGAGGACGCGTTGTGAAGCTAGCCCATTTTTCGTGTGTCAGGAGCATCACATTGATCGTGTCGTTCCACACCATGCAGGCGGCGGTGTCATCAGTGAAATGTGGATTGTTGGAAAATCCTAGCGCGCCGTAAAATGCCATTGCGCGGTGTAGGTCGGCGACGGGAAAATTGACAAAAATCGCATTGGCCACGGGTCGTCTCCTCGGTCGAATATCATTATCGGTGATATTTTACATCGCCATCGCGATTCTTGCCAATTGTATCGCTATAACTAATTTAGAATGACCGCTGGGCTCATCTTAGAATTAAAATGCGTGATTTATCAGTGGTATAAATCATTATTTCAGGCACTAGTCTGCAAGCAAATATGCGGCAAACTCAGAGGCCATCATCAGAAAAGGATATACTAACCTTTGGTATACTAACCGCCGCAGGTTGCTTTTGAGAGCGTTCACAAGGATGAAAGGGGTGTCGATCACTGGACCGGTCGGCCGGGCCTCCGCTGCAATGTCATCCCAACGCAGTGGAGGTCCAACCTTGGGGACATAATATGGTCTCGATCGTTTCCACAGTCGCCTATCTTGGCTTGGAAGCCCGCAGCGTCGAAGTTCAATGCCAGGTCGCACCAGGGATGGTTGGCTTCGCCGTTGTGGGCCTTCCCGATAAGGCAGTCGCCGAAAGCCGCGAACGCGTCAGGGCCGCCATCTCGGCGCTTGGATTGGCACTGCCGCCCAAGCGGATCACCATTAATCTTTCGCCCGCTGACCTTCCTAAAGAAGGCTCGCATTATGACTTGCCCATTGCACTGGCTTTGCTTGGTGCAATGGGGTTGGTGGATGCAGAGGCACTGGCCCAATTTGTGGTTATTGGCGAATTGGGCCTGGATGGCCGGGTTGCCGCGTCACCGGGGGTGCTTTTGGCGGCATTACATGCCTCCTCGCGCGGACTTGGGTTGATATGTCCCGCCGCGCAAGGATCCGAAGCCGCGTGGGCTGGCGAAATCGAGGTTGTTGCCGCGCCTGATTTGTTGGCGTTGTTAAATCACCTGAAAGGCCAATCCTTATTGCGCGCGCCTGAGCCGGGTGTTGCAGAAGCCCGCAAAGGCGGCCCCGATTTGAAAATGGTGAAGGGGCAGGAGACTGCCAAGCGTGCATTGGAAATTGCAGCAGCTGGCGGACACAATCTGTGCATAGTTGGACCACCCGGGGCGGGCAAGTCGCTATTGGCCTCCTGCATGCCCGGTATTTTGCCCGAACTTTCACCTGCCGAAGCATTGGAAATGTCGATGATTGCATCAGTGGCTGGGTCTTTGGAAGGCGGACGACTTTTGCGCACACGCCCATTCCGGTCCCCACATCATAGCGCGTCCATGCCCGCCTTGGTGGGCGGCGGGCTACGCATTCGGCCCGGCGAAGTCAGCCTTGCGCATCTCGGGGTATTATTTCTTGACGAATTACCCGAATTTCAACGCGGGGTTCTCGACAGCTTGCGGCAGCCCTTGGAAACCGGAGAAGTCAGTGTCGCGCGGGCGAATAGCCACGTGACATTCCCTGCCAATGTGCAGCTTGTCGCCGCAATGAACCCATGCCGCTGCGGGCATCTGGGCGACGCGGCATTGGCATGCAGCCGCGCGCCGCGTTGTGCCGCTGACTATCAAGCCAAGATATCAGGGCCGTTATTGGACCGAATTGATTTACATGTCGACGTGCAGGCCGTCAGCGCGGCGGACCTTGTCCTTCCGCCCCCTGCTGAGGGCTCGGCTGAAGTTGCTGCGCGCGTGCATGCGGCGCGACGTCGGCAAAGCGAGCGGTTGCATGGCAGCGGTCTGCGGACAAACGCTGATCTTGATGGAGACGCGCTCGCGGCTTTTGCCACACCGGATTTAGCTGGGCAGAAACTGTTGGCCCAGGCGGCCGAAGCGATGCGATTGTCTGCGCGGGGCTATACGCGCATCTTGCGCGTTGCGCGGACCGTTGCGGATTTGGCGAACGCAACTGACGTGGGCCGCATTCACATTGCTGAGGCGCTCAGTTACCGGCGGCAGCCACCGCGAAACTAAGAAGGTTCAGCCCTATTTCGCAGAGGAGCCTCCAACTGTTTTAGAACAACAAGGGCGCGCGAACAAAAACCTTCGTTGTGAAAATACCCAGTGCGCAATGACGCCGATTACAACCGTGGGGTCAAATGGTGCGGATGGCGGGACTCGAACCCGCACGCCCTTACGGACAACAGATTTTAAGTCTGTAGCGTCTACCATTCCGCCACATCCGCTTGAGCATGCGCAGACAGCATTACGCCCCTACGGTCAAGTGCCTTTGCACAAACTGCTTATTTGTTTAGCCGTTCGCGAACTTCTTTGCCCGGCTTGAAATACGGCACGCGCTTAGATGGCACTTCAACCGAAGCACCCGTGCGTGGATTGCGGCCTTTGCGCGGACTGCGGTCACGCGTCGAAAATGCACCAAAGCCCCGCAATTCCACGCGTCCGCCATCGGCAAGGCGTTGAATTATCTGATTAAAAAACAGATCAGAAATTTTTTCGATCTCTTCTGTTTTTAACCCGGGGTTTTCGGCTTCCAGCTTCTTGATCAATTCTGAACGGATCATGTCATACCCTTCACTTCGGTTGTTCTTTTCCAGAATAATACCAGTTACATACCCGTATTGTCACCAATTTGGCAGCAATTTTTTAATATTACAACGGCTTTGCGCTCAACATCAGTGTGAAAGATAAAAAAACCCGCCCCAACGAAGTGGAGCGGGTCTTTAATCCGAAAAGTCGGATGTTTTCTAAGCCGAAGCTTACTTCTTTGCGCCCTTGAGCGCTTCACCCAAGATGTCGCCAAGCGATGCGCCGGAATCCGACGAACCATATTGCTCGACAGCTTGCTTTTCTTCAGCCAGCTGAAGCGCCTTGACTGAGAAGTTCGGCTTTTTCGAACGGTCGAAACCGGTGATCATCGCGTCGAACTTCTGACCGACCTGGAAACGGTCCGGACGTTGCTCGTCACGGTCACGGCCAAGGTCAGCGCGCTTGATGAAGCCAGTTGCGCCATCTTCACCCGCTTGCACTTCAAGTCCGCCATCGCGTACTTCAAGAACAGTCACAGTGGTGGTTCCACCCTTCTTCAGGCCGCTTGCAGAAGCAGCGCCGGCTGCCGATGGGGCACCCTTTTCAAGCTGCTTGATACCAAGCGAAATGCGCTCTTTCTCGGCGTCGATGTCGAGAACGATGGCCTTGACGGTTTCGCCCTTGCGGTGAAGGTGCAAGGCTTCTTCGCCTGTGATGCCCCATGCGATATCTGACATGTGGACCATGCCGTCAACGTCGCCGTCGAGACCAATGAACAGACCGAATTCGGTCGCATTCTTGACTTCGCCTTCAACGGTCGAACCAACTGGGAACTTCTCAGCGAATGATGCCCATGGATTGTCGTGCGCTTGCTTGAGACCAAGCGAAATGCGGCGCTTTTCCATGTCGATGTCGAGAACGACAACGTCGACTTCTTGTGAGGTCGAAACGATCTTGCCTGGGTGAACGTTCTTCTTTGTCCATGACATTTCCGAAACGTGGACCAAACCTTCGATACCGGCTTCGAGTTCGATGAACGCACCATATTCGGTGATGTTCGTGACCGAACCCTTGAGCTTGGTGCCGACAGGATATTTGGCAACTGCTGCATCCCAAGGATCGCTTTCCAGTTGCTTCATGCCGAGGCTGATGCGCTGTGTGTCCTTGTTGATGCGCACGATCTGAACCTTGACGGTGTCACCAATGTTGATGACCTCGCTTGGGTGGTTGATGCGCTTGTAGCTGATGTCAGTGACGTGCAGCAGGCCATCGATGCCGCCGAGGTCAACGAACGCACCATAATCGGTGATGTTCTTGACAACGCCGTCAATGATCTGACCTTCGGCAAGGTTCTGGATAAGACCAGTGCGTTGCTCTGCGCGTGTTTCTTCCAGGATGGCGCGACGCGAAACAACGATGTTGCCACGCTTGCGGTCCATTTTCAGGATGACGAAAGGCTGCGCGATGTCCATCAATGGACCAACGTCGCGTACTGGACGGA
>JANPKN010000037.1:0-5286 GCA_031426075.1 Sphingomonadaceae bacterium | reverse complement strand
CAACCGCATCTTCAAATCCTATGACGATGTCGTCGATCACTGCTGCTTCGCCTGGAACAAACTCGTCGATCAACCCTGGAAAATCATGTCCATTGGTCTACGTCAATGGGCTCATGAGTTCTAATCAATGGGACTTGGTATGACATAAAAAAGGGCGCCACATCGGGCGCCCTTTTCTTTGTTGCCAAACCTCTGATTTAGAACGTCGCGCGCGCGCTTACTTGGAAACGACGCCCGATGAGGTCATTGTAGCTGGCTGGAATAAGCTCACCAAAATAGTTCTGACCTTGGCGGTCAAACAGGTTAGTCACTGATACGGTCAATCGGAAGTCGTCGGTGGCATCAACGAAGAAGCCGCCGCTTACAATAACGTAATCATTCAGCTTATCGATTTCACGCGCATCTGGACCAGACCCGGAAACACCTGTCGCACGATTGAGGCGATTGAAAACCTGCTCACCCGTGTATGTAACCGTTGTTGTGACGCCGAAATCGTCTTGGGCATAGCGGAAACGCAATTGACCTGAAAATTCAGGGTCACCAATAACGCCGTCGCTGCGGCTTGGTGCAACACCGGTGATATCCACCAGTCGGCGACGCACATAAAGCATGTCACCGCCTACAGTGAAGTTGCCCCGGAACAGTGGGAAGTCATATCCAATTGTTCCTTGAATGCCGCTGAACTTAATACTGTTTCCGTTGACAAAACCACTACGCACCGCAGGATTTTGAGGGTCACCCTGAACACGACCATTGGGGCCGTAATTGATCTGTTGGCAAAAACTGTTGCCGTTCGATGGATCCGATGCATCAAAGTCGGGGTTATCGAAACATGCAGATGCAATCTGCGCAACCGTGAGGTTCGAGATTGGTTGGTTAAGTGTGATGTCAATGTAGTCCGCAGTTATCGACAGACGAGGAATAAAGCTCGGTCGAACAATCACGCCGAAGCTGTAGCTGTCGGCCGCTTCATTTTCGAGATTGGGATTACCACCAGACACCGCTGGGACACTTGCAGTTGATGCAGGATCTGGCGAACTAAAGTCTGTTCCTGGAAACGCAGCAATAAACGCGGCGCAATTGGCCGCACGAACCGCAGGTGCCGGGCCGGCATTCCGCGCCGACGGCTGACACAAGTCAGGCACGAAAGCGAATGTATTCACTTGTGGCAAGAACAGTTCAGTGATTGCAGGTGAGCGGAACGACCGAGTGAAGTTACCACGGAATTCGACGTCAGGTATCGGCGCCAACGTGCCACCAACCATATAGGAGAAGAAACCGCCATTTACCGTATTGTCGGAATACCGGCCGCGGCCCGTTATCGACGCATTGTGAATGAATGGAACATTATTCTCATCATTAACGAGCGGGATCACCAATTCGCCAAACACTTCGTCAAGGTTGTATTTGCCGGACAGAGGCGTGATTGCAACGGAGCGCCCACGACCGGCCTGTTGGAAGTCACTTGGGGTGAAGCTCGCCTTTTCCTCGCGATGTTCAAAGCCGACATTGAAGCCGACGGGGCCGGCCCAAAGGTCAAACAGTGCACCACCGATGTTGGCATTGAATACTGTCTGTTCCTGCTCGCTGACAGTCACAAAATCCTCAATGATGTAATCGCGTGCAGCAGCAGACGCGCGGCCGTCGCCAAATACGTCAAGTGGAACGCAATTTGCGTCCGCAATGGGCGTGCCACCAGGCGCTACAAAACCCGTCAGCGCAGTACCGACCAGACGCGTTGGCGCTGTGGTACAAACGATCTGACCTGACGCATTACGCGTTACATTGACAGCGTTGATGAAGTTTTGAGCGTTCAGATCCTGACCAAAATCCTTACTGCGGGTATTACCGTGACTTGCATAGGTTTCGAAATTCAATGTGCCACCGAACACTTCAATGTCCGCTTTCAAGCCACCGACCATGTTATACAGGCGGGTTTTGTTAAAACCGGTGAGGTCGGCGTAGTCATCGGATGCTCGCGAAACGTTGAACGTCGTCACGCCGCGGGAGACGAGTGCAGCGCGAGCCTGAGGGGTAAGCAACGGGTTATCGACGGAGAATGTGAGTGCCCCGCTAAGGCCGCCGAAAAGCGAGCTATTAAATGTGGGCTGCTGCGTCAATTCGTCGGCACGAGATTCAAAGTAACTGCCTTCAAAGAACAGTTCGACATTTGGTGTTACGTCGAATGTCACAAACGCGTTAGCACTTGTGCGATTAAGATCAGACGTAATCTGCGTAAAATCAGAGAAAACGAAGCCATCGCCGCCCGAACCGGATGTACCTGGAAAAACGACGCCCTGATTGAATGGGACCAAATTACCGAGCGGATCAAACTGGAGGCCGTTGGCAGTACGAACACCGAATGGAACTGCTGGGTTAAGCGGATTTGTGCCTGCACCAGTCAAGTTGGTTCCGGTAATTAAACCGCCACGCGTCAAGAACGGAATGTTTACACCGCGAACGAGTACGGTGCCGGGGAAGCCGTCCGTGGGACTATTGTTGAAGCCGATTGCTGAGTTCAAACGACCATCATTTGTTGAGTCAACTCCGGGAAAACGCAGCGAACCATTTTGTGCCAACGATGGATTGGTTGCGCCGCCAATTCTGCGACGGAGAAATTGTCGGTCATTATACTCAAGACCGTCAAGTTCGTCACGCGAGAAAGCAAGAGTTACATTAAGGCGATCGTCTAAGAAGTCCTTACCTACAATTCCGGAGAAGTTATAGTTTGCGCTGTCGCCCCGGCTTGTGATGCCAGTGGTGACAGAAAACTCCGCACCGTCGAACCTTGTCCGCTGGAAAATGTTAATAACGCCGGAAATCGCATCAGAACCATAAATCGGAGCACCGCCGACGCTAAGCTGGTCAATTTTGTCCGTAAGGATGCTTGGCTGGGTGTTCAAGTCGACCTGCGTCCCAGCGCCAGCGTTTGCAAAAATCGACGCAACGTTCGAACTCACAAAGCGACGGCCGTTAATCAACGTCAGCGTGCGGTTTGAACCAAGGCCATAGCTGTTTGCAAAGTTGACGCCTTGCCCAAAGCCCTGAGCACCCTGCGGCGTAACGCTTCCACGAATACCCGGCAGCTCGTTCAGCGCGTCTGCGATATTGGTAAAGTTACGTTCCCGAAGCTGACGGTTGTCAAGAGTTGTGGTAGGTTCAATCGATTCCAGGTTTGGTAAACGAATGCGTGAACCTGTGACCGTAATCACTTCACCCTCGGCGGCATCTTCTTCTGCAGCATCTTCATTGGCAGGCGCTTCCTGCGCAAAAGACGGCAATGCGGCAAATAGCGCGAGGCTGATGGCCGAACCCGCAATCAACAAACGTGACTTTTTCATTAAAAAGCTCCCCAGCTATGATGTAAATTTTGTCATTCAAAAACGTTTTTGGACGAAATGACGTTCTGGACCGGTCATGTAACGTTCATAAGATAAAGCCGACACGTTGTGCTTAGGCAAGGTCCTGTGTCCAAAAAGTCATTTTTATGCAAAAATGTTGCTGTTGAGCAACATTGGGCCAAAGCTGAAATTTGGGTATAATTATCTGAACATGTCAGAAATGATGCCCGACTTGTAATTATATTTTACATTGAGTGGCTTCAGGGATTGAATTGCTGTAAAGTGCAAGCAATCTTGGAAATGAAATTAATTTGCAATTTGGGCCGCGATTTTGCCTTCGCTTCGGTATGCAGATTCGCTGCAACCTCCGAAAATGCTTAAAACTCGCGGAGTGCCACCTCGAATCAACACCCAATCCGACGCATCATTTCACCGATGTTGCAGTGCACTATAGCTTGGTGCTATCACACGGCAACATTTCCTGAAGGACCAACTATGGCACGCACGGCCAACAAAAACGATGGTGGGCCAATCATCATTAAAAAATATGCCAATCGCAGGCTTTATAATACGCAGTCGTCGAAATATATCACGTTGGACTTCCTTGCGGAACTCACCCGTAAAGACATTGATTTCAAGGTCGTTGATGCAAAATCAAATGATGATATCACCCACGGCGTTCTGACGCAGATCATCATGGACGAGGAAAATAGCGGGCAGCAAATGCTGCCGGTGGGTTTCCTGAAGCAATTGATCGCGATGTATGGAGATTCGATGCAGGGGATGGTGCCGCAATTTCTTGAGACGTCGATGGATAATTTTCGCAAAAACCAACGGCAAGTTCAGGAGGTGATTGAAACGGCCATCACCTCTGGACCATTTGGTCATCTTGCAAAACAGAACATCGAATTTATGCGAACAGCACGCGAGGCATTGATGCCCAGTTTAGGAAATCTTGCAGGCAAAAAGCCTGAGCGAGATGAATCTGTTGCTGAGCTAAAGCAGCAAATAGCCGCATTGCAGGCCAAGATCGACAAGATGGCTGCTGACCAAAATTCATAACACTCACATAAAATTGCAGGTAAAATTTTGATAAAACATGCTTTAGGCGTCACACGCGCGCAAAATTTCGCGGGCTGGTATCAGGAAGTCATTTCGGAAGCCGATCTGGCCGAGGAATCCGGTGTTCGTGGATGCATGGTCATCCGGCCGTGGGGCTATGGCATGTGGGAACGCATCCAGAAACTTATGGACGCCGAAATCAAGGCAGCAGGCGTTGAAAATTGCTACTTCCCCTTGTTCATTCCATTGTCGTTTTTTGAAAAAGAAGCCGATCATGTCGAAGGCTTTGCCAAAGAAATGGCTGTCGTTACGCACCATCGTCTGGTGAGCGATGGCAATGGCAAACTGATCCCTGACCCGAGCTCAAAACTTGAGGAACCGCTCGTCGTTCGGCCAACGTCGGAAACCGTGATTGGCGCGGCGATGAGCCGTTGGGTTCAAAGCTGGCGGGATTTGCCGTTGATGGTGAACCAGTGGGCGAATGTTGTCCGTTGGGAGATGCGGACCCGCATGTTCCTGCGCACCAGCGAATTCTTGTGGCAGGAAGGCCATACGGCCCATGTCGACCGCGAAGACGCGATGCAGGAAACAATGCGCGCCCTCGAAATGTATCGTGCCTTTGCAGAAGGCCCGCTGGCCATGCCCGTTGTTGCTGGCGAGAAGCCTGAAAACGAACGCTTTCCCGGCGCCGTCGCGACCTACAGCATTGAAGCGATGATGCAGGACGGTAAAGCGCTGCAGGCGGGTACGTCTCATTATCTGGGTACTGGGTTTGCCGAAGCGTCGGGTATCAAATATCAGGATAAGGAAGGCAATCAGCAGTTCGCGCATACGACGAGTTGGGGCGTGTCAACGCGCATGATCGGCGGCGTCATCATGACGC
>JANPKN010000036.1:0-1988 GCA_031426075.1 Sphingomonadaceae bacterium | reverse complement strand
ACCCGCGACCATAGCGAGCGCATGTTGCGTGGCTTTGGCGCGGACCTGACAGTCCACGTCGATGCCGATGGCGTTCGCCATATCCACTTGATGGGTGAGGCAGAATTAAAGCCGCAGCAAATCGAGGTCCCCGGTGATCCATCGTCTGCAGCCTTCTTTATTGTCGCCGCGCTCATCACACCCGGCAGCGAAGTCACCGTGACCCATGTCGGCATGAACCCGACCCGCACGGGCATTTACAAAATGCTTGCGTTGATGGGTGCTGACCTGACCTATTCCAACCAACGCGAAGTGGGCGGCGAACCCGTGGCCGACATCACCGCGCGGCATTCGGTCCTGCGCGGCATCGAAGTGCCGCCCGACGTTGCGCCGAGCATGATTGACGAATTTCCGGTGTTTTTCATCGCCGCCAGTATGGCGCAAGGCCGGACAGTTACCAGCGGGCTGGACGAATTGCGCGTCAAGGAGTCCGATAGGCTTGCACTTATGGCGACTGGCTTGAAAGCTATCGGCGCGCAAGTGGAAGAACGTGTAGATGGCCTCGTCATAGAAGGCACAGGGGGAGAGCCTCTTGAGGGCGGCGCAACCGTAAGTAGCGCACTCGACCATCGCATCGCGATGAGCTTTGCTGTTGCAGGCCAGCATTGCTATCAACCCGTTACCGTAGATGACGTCTCACCTATCGCAACGAGCTTCCCGACATTTGAAGCTATCTTGCGAAATTTACAGGAACAAAATTGACCGAATATCTATCGCCCTTCACCGCTGACCTTATCGGGTTCGCCGGCAGCTTCTTCATCGTCGCGGCATTTGCTTACAGTAACGTTTCGAAGCAGATGAACGCGTTATGGTTCAATCTCGCCAACTTCATTGGTGCGGCGTTGCTGACAGTATCGCTTACGGTCAATTACAACCTGCCGACCATAGTGCTTGAGGTAGTTTGGATGGCGATTGCGCTGTTTGGCATATCCAAGGCCCTCATAAGCCGCCGTTCTGACAAGAATGCAGGCACGCCCAAATGATCATCGCCGTTGACGGGCCCACTGCCTCAGGCAAAGGCACGTTGGCAAAGGCGCTTGCGGCGCATTTCGGTTTACCTTTTTTGGACACCGGTATGCTGTACCGCGCGGTGGGCCGGCAAGTGCAACTACGCCAAGGCAACCCCGACAATCCGAGCGACGCGCTTGATGGGTGCAGCTTTTTGAACTCCCTACTTGACGACCCCATTTTGCGCACCGAGGAAGTCGGCGGTCTAGCAAGCCGCGTATCTATCCATCCTGAAGTACGCGCCGCACTCAACAAGCGCCAGGTCGATTTTGCCAACCAGCCCGGTGGCGCCTTGCTGGATGGGCGCGATATCGGGACGGTCATTGCGCCACATGCCGAGGTTAAGCTGTTCGTGACCGCGCCTGCCGAAATCCGCGCACGGCGACGCCATGATGAAATGGCGCGGCAAGGCATGGCGACCGACTTTTCCAATATCCTCGCCGATATTCGCGCCCGCGACGAACGCGACATGGGACGCGCCGATGCGCCGTTAAAACCCGCTGAAGACGCGCTATTGCTTGATACCGGCGATTTGACTATAGGCGACGCCGTTCAAGCCGCGATAGCGCTGGTGGAGTCGAAACTCCGCAAGGTCTGACACGGCGGGAGTGTTTCGCAGGAATACTGCGTCATGCTGAACTTGTTTCAGCATCTTACTTTGGCGTTGGCCTTCTCCAGTAAGACCCTGAAACACGTTCAGGGTGACATCACTGTTTCCGCTTAACCCTCTTCAAACGAACGCTTTGCTGCTATTCGGGCAGCAGGGCAACTCTGGTCAAAGACCGTCGGAACCAACCGACTGGCCGGACAAAAAGTACGCAAGGAAACTCTAACCTATGGCAACTTCGCCAAACCCGACCCGCGACGATTTCGCGGCACTTCTCGACGAATCACTTGGTGGCGCAGACGGTGGCTTTGAAGGCCGCGTCGTAAAAGGCACC
>JANPKN010000035.1:0-22384 GCA_031426075.1 Sphingomonadaceae bacterium | reverse complement strand
TGTACATCGGACCGGCAGCATACACTGGATTAAGGCCAATCGCAGCCGGCCCGTAGCCGGTATCTTAGTGCGCATAACGAACGAAAGTATCGGTGTGCCGACTGTTCAGCGTCGTTATGAAAGTCGTCGTACACTGAAGTTACTCACTCGGGCACGTAGTCAGGATTTCGTTCAGTCTATTCAACCCGCCCAAGAACAGGGAACTACTTCCAGAACCGCTTTGCATCCAAGAGCTCGTCATATGCGTCAGTAGCTTCGATCAACAACTGAGCTTTCTCGCTCGTAGAGAGTAGCGCTGGCGATTGAGCAAAATCTCCCAATCCGATTTGCTTGAGCACCAAAGGCATCATGGCGAAATCATTGAGGGTGCCGAGCTTATCCTGCAATCTCTCGAGGGCGCCTAAAAATCTCTTGTGTCTGCGCCGCGCATTCTTGCTATCAAATAGCGACGCGAAAAACTCGGACGCAAACCGAAGCTTCTTGGCAGTCTTCCTAACCTCATGCCGCTGCTCGTCATCGCACGCTGATATATTGCCCGACTTCTTCAGCTTCTTGCGCAATTGGCGGAGAACCTCGCGCGCATAGACTTCAGCAGATTGTTTTCTCTTTCCGCCCGTTTCATTTTGGGAAAGCCATGCACCGTCTACTACCCATTCGGCCGAGTTTATTAGCAATGTTCGTGTGCGCGTAGAACCTAACGTCTCGGAAACATCGCAATACGCAATGGCCCTCGCGTTCTCTAGTTGATCAAGCAGATTCGCAGGCGCCATACTTGAAACGACGTCGATATTCCGCGCCTTGCCTAGTTCGCCAACCAGCCAGCGTATTTCTTCGCGGATTTTTGGGTAATCAACATCAACCACGACAGGTTTAAAAATCGTCAAAGCGCTGCCCAAACGACGAAGGCTTACACGCGCTTGATGCAATGCTTCCGTGTTTTGCTCTTCGATCAACGTTTCGTTTAGTCGAAATTGTCGCAGGTTTGCCCCAACAATTTTCTGGAAAGCAACTTCAGCCGTATCATCTTTTGCGAGCGATATAGACTCAGCTTTGAACGACCTAGCCATAGCTCCGCGCAGGCGATAGCCCCGCTCGGCTTTGCTCAGGACACCCAAATGAGCAGCGGCGATAGCATCAATCCTTCTGGCCCAAGCGAATAGGGCGGACGATACACCAGCCTTCAATTCCAGCTCGATTTCGCAAATCGGTTCGCGGCGATTGCCCGCGATGACCTCGCCACGATCCAATGCAACTTCTATATGAGTTTTATTGTCCTGAATTTCCCAAATCATGCGATGGACATGCACTTCGAATATTGGCCCAATTTCGCGCACCTTTTCGCCGAGCAATGCAGGAATAGGTGTCGCGTCGTCTATCATTGGCCGATCGTCATCGACACTTCGTTCCCATTCAGAACGGACGAACAACCCCGCGGAGGCGACCCCATCGCCTTTCAATGTTTGGATATGCGTCCCGTCCGAATTTCGGATGCGGAGGGAAAGGCCGGATTTCGAAAGCAGATGATCGGGCGTATCGAAATAGGTCGAGTGCAGTTCAATGTTCGCTGGCTTCCCCGGAAGCAAACAGGAATCCTGGACAGCTCGCGCACCCTGGCTGGTCAAAGCAAGCTTTAATTCTGTTTCCCTTGCCATGCTCAATTCCAAGTTATGACGCCAGCGCAGCCACAATATCATAATCTTGCCAAAAAGTCGCAACATCTCAAATTTGTACTAGAATGAAACATGTTGCAGTTACTGCTGCCAGTAACGCGCTGTTCAGCCGTGCAGCCATTATCATGAGTTGGCCATCGAACTAAACGGACGCAACCCAAATAGGAGGCTAGGCCCTCCACATTTAGTGTGACAACAAAGCGGGTATCCGCAGATTTTTTAATATCCCGCTCGTTGCATCGCCCAGCACGAAGTCGCGCATACGTGAACCTGAAGCGCTCGTCGATAATCACAGTATTGAAAGAAATAGCAACGTTAGATGCCATCTAGTATCAAGCAGAAAACCTTATCGGCAAATGCGGTCAATTGGCAAAACTGCCCCGTACGCAAGAGGCAAACTAACGATGACTAAGCGAATTTCGGTTGATACTCACCCCCAAATTGACACTGTGGTATGAGTAAGCCAAGGGCCATCCTCGACAGACATCGCGGCGTCATTGACCTTAGAGTCAAGGTACCAAGCGACATGTTCCACGCGTTTGATCCATCCCCAATGGTCGGTCGAGATCTGAATAACGAAGTGGAAACCTACATTGTCGAGAGCGCATTGGAAATGCCGGAGCGTGCCTACCGCTTGATGATCCATGTCGCTGAACCCGAAAGAGACCTCGAGAGCAAGGATACAATCGCAGCGGCAGTTCGATCATATTTCGCCTATCGCAGCGAGGTGCAGGCCCGACGGCTTCGGCTGTTATTGCGGGAGGGCCGACAGGCCTTAATAGTGGGGCTAGGCTTCCTCACGATCTGCTGGGGGCTTGGCTACCTGGCTATCGATACACTTCCAGAGCCGTTTGGCGAATTCCTGAGCGAAGGCTTGATCATCATTGGCTGGGTGGCCAACTGGCGACCTGCGGAAATTTTTCTCTTCGACTGGCGGCC
Source organism: Sphingomonadaceae bacterium (assembly GCA_031426075.1). Lineage (GTDB taxonomy): Bacteria > Pseudomonadota > Alphaproteobacteria > Sphingomonadales > Sphingomonadaceae > Sphingorhabdus_B. The sequence continues at coordinate 19,775 of JANPKN010000035.1, read as the reverse complement.
GATGCACCGGCAACGCAAAATTCTAGACGAACTTGCAACAATGGAAGTTCATTTCCGCATTGATCGGCAAGACGGCGTATTGCCCCAGAGCGCCAGCTGAAACATTCTAGCTGCCAAAGCTCCCCGGTTGCCAAACCGATCCGACAGGTAAATCATGCGTGGAGATCCCAATTACAGTTTCTGTTTTTGACATCCCATGCGTCAGGTTGATCACGGTTAAACAGCCTGTTGGCTCTCCTTGCGATCAAGTATTTTCTTCCATGGTATCTTGGTAAAGCCGACTAAGGACACAATCATAGCTATTTCCAACGCGATCGCGGCTGGCTCCGAAAACATCTGTGTAAAATGTTCCATCAGGCTCGTTTGCTTTAGCTGCATCGCGGTACCTGCATATAATCCGTATGAAACCAACCGACCTGCGAAAAACGCCAACGTGAAGTGCGCTAAGGAAATTTTCGTAAGTCCAGCCGCTTCGAATAATTGGGCAGAGGGAATAGGTGACAGGGCAAATAGCATTAGACCGAGATAAGCGTTCCGACGTTTTCGGAGAAACAGAAGGCGAGCAGCTGCAAGGTTTTCGCGAATAGACACTGGAACTTGATTTCCAAGAAAGCGAAAACTGTAGGCTAACAGGAATCGTCCGGACGCAGCTGCTGACGCGCCGACCGATACAATGGCATAAAGGGGTAGGTCGCTCTTTACAGCGTAAAACACTATTATCGACCAGGTCGGGGGGCCGAAAGCGGGCATGAGATTAACCACGAGCACAATAGCAAAGAATATTGCCAAAGTCCCTACATCGATCAAAGGAACGAGGTCCCGTTGGGAGAGTGTAGTTTGAAAGGCACAACCATCCAATACGCTGCTAGACTTTTAAGCGGACTTTCCTCCGCCCTAATGTTAACGTCCTTTGACGTGACGAGGCTGGCGGTAGTTATGCGGGCAGATGCAATCATATTTTCTGTTCGCAAGTTTCCAACTGGCTCGCAATGATATTTCTCCCAGAAAAGCAGCTTTTTTCCAGTTAGCCGTAAACTGATATTCCGTTCCCAGTCCGTTTGCAGCACTTCCGCATTGCGTCCAAGCGCCGGTGGTCATTCTGCCATTTTGAATTTCAAGAAGCAGACTTATTGCATTGGATCCACACGCTATATCGTCAAAAAATTTTACACAAGACCCGGCCGATCCGAATAAGTAAACTAACATACAAATATTGCAGGGATTGCTTTTTAGATCATGCGCCGTGACAATCAGGCACGCGAATTTTGTTAGGATGGTTCAGTGGCATTACTTAACCGGATTTTAAACGGCCGCATTCACCATGGGCAACTCACTATCATCAGTCATTTGGGCGAAAGCCAGACCTTCGGTGCAATTACTTCTGGGTGGCCTATTATCACTTTGCGGCTTAATACCGCGAATGCGGCGCGTCGGATCATGTTTAATCCACGACTTGGCCTTGGTGAATGCTTCATGGATGGCGCCGTTACGGTAGATGGCGAAGACATCATGGGCTTAGTGGAACTGGTCCGCCGCAACAGTCCTTGGGAAAATGGAGGCCAAGTTGGTGAGAGGAACGCCATCAAAAAATTGTTTGGCCAGGTTGCCCGTCCTTTCCAGCAACTTAATTCGCTTGCCAGTTCTCGGTTAAACGTTGCGCATCATTATGATGTGTCGAACGATTTCTACCGCTTGTGGCTCGACGAAGACATGCAGTATAGCTGTGCATATTGGTGCGAAGCCGACCATAGTTTAGAACAGGCTCAGTTGGCAAAAAAAGCCCATATTGCTGCCAAGTTGGCACTTCAACCTGGACAAAGCGTGCTGGACATTGGTTGTGGTTGGGGCGGAATGGCACTGTATCTCAATCAAGTGGCAGGGGTCGAAGTTCTCGGTATTACGCTGAGCGAGGAACAGCTTAAACTAGCCCGAGAGCGGGCGGAAGCCGCTGGCGTAGCCGATAAGGTCAAATTTGAGCTTTTAGATTACCGTGTGCTTGCAAAACGTGCTCCAGCCTCGTTTGACCGCATTGTGTCAGTCGGCATGTTTGAGCATGTGGGGGTACCCCAGTTCGACGACTTTTTCCAAGCATGCGCCAATCTGTTGAAGGACGACGGCGTTATGCTGCTGCACACGATAGGGCGTATGGGACAACCTGGCGCGACCGATGCATTTACGCGTAAATATATCTTTCCCGGTGGCTACATTCCGGCTTTGTCGGAAACTCTGGCAGCGAGTGAGAAGGTTAAGCTAATTCATAGCGACATTGAAAACCTTCGGTTGCACTATGCGCTGACGCTTCGAGAGTGGTACGGGCGTGTCTGTAAGAACCGAGACGTCATAGTCGCGCAAAATGGCGAGCGATTTTATCGTATGTGGATTTTCTATCTGGCTGGAGCAACCGCCGCGTTTGAGTCCGGAGGGATGTGCAATTACCAGATCCAATATATACGAAATAGGCGTAGCTTACCGATCACGCGCGATTATATCCATGAAGCCGAACAAGAATTGCGGCGGTAACAGAATAATGCAGCAGGTGGCTTCGATACCGTCTTCAGCTTGGAGGCCGGATGCCGTGGCGGGGAGCGACCGGCATTCGACCGAGCTTGTCCTGCTCAAGAGCGCGCGCTTCGTTAAATGGCGCACGATGGATTGTCGCGAAGGCCTAAGGCGCCAAGGCTCCCGGTGCTTTGTATGGAATATCGTCCGCTTTCCTGCGAAACATCGCGGTCGCATATCCCTTCATCGCTGACGTCAGTTTGAAACGCTCACTTGGGCGCGTCTTTGCTGCTCCGGGTAGCGGCAATCAGGCCCACCAAAGCCGCGACCGCAGTAAGGGCGGCAGCGAGCGACACGATCGGATGCTGCTGAACTTCATGGGTGACCTGCCGGGCAGCATCCTTGGTTGCATCGAGCGCGTGCTTACTGAGCTTTTCGGCGACGCGAACTACATCTTCGGCAGCATTAGACAAGACTTCGCTGGCCTCCTCTGAGAGATCCTGCGTGCGTTCGGAGGCTTCGCGCAACGAACGCGCAACCACATCGAGAGTATCCTCGACATTTTTTGCGATTTCATTGGATGTTGAATTCGACGTAGATAAGTCCTGGTGATGTGCTTCGATGCGTGGATGAAAATGCGATAGCTATAATTTGTCGCCGAGCATGCCCTTGACGGCGCCGACGACTTTTTGTGCTTTGCCCTTGCTCTGCTGCTCAGCGCCTTTGATTATCAATTTCGGATTATCGGTTTTCTGGCCCGCAGCGACCTTGGCCTTGCCGAGCGCCTCATTAGCCACGCCCTTCGCCTTGTCGATGAATTCGCCCATGATTTCTCTCCGATTGGTCGCACAGAGATTGCGCGATGCGTGCAGGAAATCAGTCCTGCGCTGTGTTAATTTGTCTGGTGTCGTTTGCCAGAAACAAAAATCTGAGTGCCTATAAACGCCCCATGAAAAACAGAACCAAAACGACAATCAGGATGACACCAATGATGCCGACGCCGCCGTGACCAAAACCATAACCATAGCCGCCAAACCGGCCACTAAAGCCGCCAAGCAGAAATATTACGAGAATGACGGCTAGAATGAGACCAAGTGACATATTCGCTTTCCTTTGATCAGAGACATGTTTGCTCGCTTAGTCACCGATAGCCTCGGGTACTCACCGACTGTTTGCGCGGCTTTAACGGCACTTTACGTCGCCGCGATCAATCTCGCGCCCGACCACTCCACCTGCGATTGCGCCAAGAATAGTTCCGAGCGTTTCCGATCTACCTGGGGCAATAATGTTGCCGAGAACGCCGCCAGCGATTGCGCCAACAATCAAACCCGTCGAGCCGTCTGAACGGCGGCAGTAATAGCGTCCATCTTGACCGCGATAGATGCGGTCCTTTTCAGACAATCGGCGTTCGCGCTGCCTGGGTGTTTCCCGATAATACCGGCTGGCGTCATAACTGCCATACGAAGGGTCTGGGCGGTTGTGATCATAGTTCCGCCACTGCCTCTCAGGCCGATCATAGCTGCTGTCTGTAGCACATCCGGCAAGGAGCATTGCCCCTACCAATACCGCCGTTCTGATACGCATTAGGGCTTCTCCTCTTCCATCGACTAAGGAGAAATTGAACCCACGGCATGCGAACGCCAATACGCAATTATACGGACGGTATATCCCATCAGAACCGATTTTCTGCAGTGCACCAGTCCGCTTCCGATTGCCAAAATTTAAGGCATTGGCGAAACAAGTTAACAACTAAAATTAGGTTCGATTTCGACAATAGCGAATTGACCCGTTACAACTGCACCCCCTGAGATTCTGCCTATGGCGCAGGAGTGGCGAATTCTCTGGGAATGCCCGTCACGCACGCGGGGCAGCTCCCGGCTGGATCCGAACTGGTCGATTGATAGAGCAAAACAATTTGCCACTCGGTTCCAGATTGCTCCGCGAACGGGCCTCCAGCGGATCAGGCTAGCGGGAATTCGAACCTGCATATCAATCCTTGCGGCGGATATTCCATGTGCGGCGTGCCGCCGAGACTTTCGATATTAATTGCGATCAGTTCGCTCCCGAACCCCTTGCGTGTCGGCGGCTCCACTGGAGGGCCACCCTCTTCGATCCATTCGAACGCGACGCGCGACAGATCACGATTCGCAAATTGCCATGCAACTGTTACGCGGCCTTCTGGCCATGAAAGAGCGCCGTACTTGGCCGCATTGGTCGCCAGCTCGTGCATGATTAAACCGAACGCCGTCGCTATACGCGCTGTGACGTGCAACTTCGGTCCGGTCATCACGATTCTATCCGCGCCGCGCTGAAACATCTGGAGTTCGCCCCGCATGAGCTCTTCAAGATCAGCTTCGGACCACGCTCCCCGCATCAATGCTTCATTGGTGCGTGAAAGCACTGCTAGCCGCGCAAGCAACGAAGCCTCGAAACCTGAGACGGAATCGCAACCCCTGGCAGTTAGTGACACGATCGCGTTTACAACCGCCATTGTATTCCGCAGCCGGTGCGCGGTCTCCTCCATCAACAACTGACGTTGTTGCTCGGAACGTTGTCGCTCGGTGACATCACGCACGACAACGGTCAGGACCGGCCGACCGCGAACGATATGTTTTGCAAGCGTCGCTTCGAGCGAAAACTCCTCGCCGTCTTTTCGCAAGCCCAAGACTTTCCTTTCCGTTCCCATGGCGCGCGGATTTGTAAGTTTTGTAGAGGCAAATCCATCAAGGGCCGCCCGATGATTGTCGCGGAAGCGGGACGGAATCAGAACATCGATCAGGTAACCAACAACCTCAGCTGATTTGTACCCGAAGATGCCTTCAGCCGCGCGATTGAACTGTAGGATCGTCCCCGCCGCATCGGTGCTGATCACCCCGTCTCCGACGAGCGACATTGCGTCCTGAATTTCTGGCTGAAGGGGATCGGCAGGCACCGTGCTCACTTCGTCATCGAGAGGACTCGTTGGAGGCAATGGTTTGATCCCCAAGCTCTGCATGAATGTGCCTTGGTTTGGCAGATACGCCATGGATAGATGGTCACCGTCCATTTCGCGATAAGGAGTTCTACGGACCGATCCAGCAGCATATCAATGTGTCGCGCATGGCGGACTTGGTCGAAAGTGCGAGCCATATCTGCTCAATTTAGCGACATTGGAAAAGAAAGGCACCGTTGTCCAGCCAAGCAGCCATATCCCGGTGAAGCCTTCAATGACGCCAACCAATCATTGGCGACGAGCCGTTGATCAGAACTTTCTCCCGGTCGCGATTTCGACATCGCGGAGCGCTAAGTTAAGGTCCTGCGCGATGAGGGTGTTTGATTGCCAGCAGCAATTCCGTCGAGCACATCGCGTCCGTGCCCGGAAAGTCTGGCAAGTTGCAACCGGGCGTCGGCTGGTGCGGCTCAATTGCCGCCATCAACCCTCGCACAGGCTTCGTTGATAACGCCTGCCAAACAATAGCACGCAGGAGTCTCTCGCGGATGTTATGGCCAGCGAAGCTGCTTTCGAAGCGATGTGACAATGAACACCTGCTTGTTGCGATTGCATGTTGGAACGAAATTGTTGTCACTTCAACATTGAAGCGGTGCCTTCAGGCAACCATTGGGATCAAAATTTCGCAATAATTCGAGTGCCCATCTTTATCAGCTCGAGTGCAGCACTTTCCCCTCTTTGCCAAGATGCGTTCGCCGCGCGCGAGAAACTGCCAGCCCGCACGATGATTTGCACGCAATATCGGTCTCTCGACTTTACCGTGTATGAGCGGCTATGGGGGCGGCATGACGACGATATCCAAATCTGCCATCGTTCTATTGTCCGGCGGCCTCGACTCCATGGTGGTTGCAGGCTTGGCGCGTGAGGCGGGCTACGACCTGATTGCACTGACCATAGATTATAACCAGCGCCACCGGGTCGAGTTAGAAAGTGCGGCGCGTATTGCCTCGCATCTGGAGGCCAAGGAGCACATTATTCTACCGCTTGACCTGACGCGTTTTGGCGGGTCGGCACTGACGGCGGATATTGATGTGCCCAAGGAAGGCGTTGAGTCCGGTGCAATACCTGTGACCTATGTGCCCGCACGCAACACGATATTCCTGTCCTTGTGCCTTGGTCTTGCCGAAGCCCGCGAAGCCCGCGACCTTTGGATTGGCGTCAATGCACTGGATTATTCGGGCTACCCCGATTGCCGCCCAGCGTTCATCCGCGCGTTTGAGGCGACGGCCAACCTGGCGACCAAAGCAGGCGTAGAGGGCGACCACTTCACGGTGCACACGCCGTTGCTGGATATGAGCAAGGCCGACATCGCGCGGGAGGCCGCACGGCTTGGGCTGGATGCGGGCATGAGCTGGTCCTGCTATGACCCAAGCCCGAATAACAAGGCCTGTGGCCAGTGCGATGCGTGCCGCCTGCGCGCCAAGGGCTTTGCCGATGCTGGCCTGCCTGATCCGACCGTTTACGTATGAGTTATGCAGTCAAAGAGATTTTCCTGACCTTGCAGGGCGAAGGCGTACATGCGGGCCGCCGTGCGGTGTTTTTGCGCTTTTCCGGTTGCAATCTGTGGACTGGGCGAGAGGCCGACCGAGCCATCGCCATTTGCCAGTTCTGCGACACTGATTTTGTCGGCATGGATGGTGAAAATGGAGGGCGTTATGACGCCGGCGCACTCGCGGCTAAAGTATCCGCGCTGTGGGGCAAGGGCACTGATGACCGCTATGTCGTGATAACCGGCGGCGAACCCATGTTGCAGGTCGACGACGCTATTGTCGACGCGCTGCATGCCCAGGGTTTTACCATCGCAATCGAAAGCAATGGCACGATTGCGGTGCACCCCGGGATTGATTGGGTATGCATCAGCCCAAAAGCAGGGTCAGACATCATCCAGCACACTGGTGACGAGCTTAAGCTGGTGTGGCCGCAACTGGCAAGCGACGTCGACGGCATGGAACAATGGCAATTTGGCAATTTCCTTATCCAGCCGATGGACATGGGGGACGCCGCGTTAAACGAAGCCAACGTATCAGAGGCGACACGCTTCGTCATGGAGCGGCCAAAATGGCGATTATCCTTACAAAATCACAAGATTCTAGGCCTTCCTTAAGTTCTGGTAAATTCGCTTGAAACCTCTCCCCGAAAGTGACAGTCTTGTGACGGGATAGAGGAGAGCTAAAATGGCAAAAGCCGAAGAGGCGCATCTGCGCACGTATAAAAGCTATTCGAAACGCATGTCTGACCATGTCGCCATTGCGCTGGTCGTTTACACTCTGGCGCTGATATTTTTGGTGACGCCAACCATTGAATCGAGCGGGACTTCGATTTTTCCGTATTTTGTGCTGGTCCTTTTGGTTGCTGCGGTAATTCCTTTGTGCCGTAATCTGGAGCGGCGTTGGCAGGCATTGGACGCTAACGCGCATCCAGGCGACGGTCTTGAGTCCCAATATTTCGCAGATCGGCTGAAATTATGGGTGGCCGCGGTTGCCATTCCTGGTGCTTTGGCAGTGTTGTTTACCGTTTTTTGAAAGCGGTTTGATTGACGCTGTAACCGCCCGCGCCTAAGCGGGAATCATGCTTAAGCCACAAGAAGCGCTTGATCGCGCGCAAAATCTCGTTTCCCAAGCCATGAAGGCGGGCGCTGACGCCGCCGATGCGGTGTATGTCTGTGATGCATCGACTGAGGTGCAGGTCCGGCTTGGCCAGTTGGAAGATGTCGCCCGATCCGAGGGTGAAGATATCGGCCTTCGCGTTTTCGTCGGGCAACGTTCGGCCACCATTTCATCATCCAATATGAATCCGGATATTCTGGCAGGCCTCGTGACGCGCGCCATCGATATGGCCAAGGAAGCCCCCGATGACAAATATGCTGGCCTTGCGCCTCAAGACCGCCTGCTAACTGGCGAAATTCCGGATTTCGACGGCGATGACGGTCTCGATCCTGACCCGGCATTGTTGCGCGCCGCTGCACTCGAGTGTGAAGACGCTGCGCGCGCAGTGTCAGGCGTGACCAACAGCGAGGGCGCTGGCGCAAGCGCCGGTCGTACGATCTTCGCGCTTGCCACCAGCCATGGCTTTGCCGGCGTCAAGTCCGGCTCGGGCTATGGCATGTCTGCCAGCGTGCTTTCGGGCGATGGCGATGCCAAAGAACGTGATTATGACTGGCGCTCGGCCCGTCACCTTTCCGATTTGGATAACCCTGCCGACATCGGCACCAGAGCCGGTGAGCGCGCGGTTAAACGGTTGAACCCGGGCACCATGAAGAGCGGGCAAATGCCCGTCGTGTTCGATCCGCGCGTCGGCGGATCATTCCTTGGCTATTTGCTGGGTGGCATCAGCGGCTCGTCAATCGCCCGGAAAACAAGCTTTCTGTTGGAATCGCGTGGCGCACAATTGTTCGACAGCGGCATTTCGATTGTTGACGATCCGCATCGCTTACGCGGCCTTGGCTCGCGTGCGTTCGATGGGGAAGGCCTGCCCACGGCGCGGCGTTCCATCATCGAAAATGGCGTCCTCACTGGCTGGTTGATGGAAAGCGCATCGGCGCGGCAACTTGGACTTGAGCCCACAGGCCATGCCAGTCGCGGGATCAGTGGCGCACCCAGCGTCAGCCCGTCCAACGTGCATTTGGAAGGCGGCAATGTAAGCGTTTCCGAGCTGATCGCCGATATAAAACATGGCGTATATGTGCATGAACTGGCTGGGCAGGGAGTGAACCCGGTCACTGGCGATTACAGTCGTGGCGCAGCCGGATTCCTGATCGTGAATGGCGAAATTGCAGGGCCAGTCAGCGAATTCACAATCGCCGGAAATTTGAAGGATATGTTCGCTGCGATGACCGCAGCTAACGATCTGGAATTTATCCGCAGCACCAACGTGCCCACACTACGCATTGACGGCATGATGATCGCAGGTGCCTGAGCGGCAGCTTGACCGGGACGCCGTAGTAGCTGCGACGCAAGAGGCGGCCGCGCTGGCATTTGCCGCGTGGCGCAACGGCGCCGTGCCCGATGCCAAAGTATGGGATAAAAGCACGAATAATCCGGTCAGCGATATCGACATGGCTGTGGATGCGCTGCTTGCTACGCGGTTGCAGGCCATATTGCCCGAGGCCGCGTGGCTGTCAGAAGAAACCGTTGATGACCCATCGCGCCTGGATGCGCGGCTGCTTTGGCTTGTGGATCCAATTGATGGTACCCGTGATTATGTGCGTGGCCGAAGCGGCTGGTGCGTGTCAGTGGCACTGGTGGCCGATGGCCTGCCGGTCTTTGCCGTGATGGCGGCGCCTGCTGAAGGCAAGATTTGGGTCGCCGCAAACGGTGAAGGCGTCACGTGCAACGGAGAGCTGCTTGCGGGTAGCACCCGGCAGGACTTCACCGGCTCACGTGTTCCCGCCGACGATTTGCCACGTCTGGATTCCGATCTGGTGACGGTGACCAAGCCAAACAGCATCGCGATGCGGATGACAATGGTCGCGTGCGACCGCGCGGACCTTGTCGCGACGTTGCGCTGGGGCAATGAATGGGACATCGCGGCGGCGCATCTGGTGGCGCAGGAGGCGGGCGGTGTTGTGACCGACGCGCTTGGACAGCAGATTATTTACAACAAGCGCGAGCCGTTGGATTTCGGCCTGATATGCTGCGCGCCGGGGATTCATCAGGCAGCTTTGGATAGGCTGTCAGAGCGGGCGGCGCGGATATTGTCGTCGTCTTGACAGCCACAGCTTAACTGCCCGTCACCCTGAACTTGTTTCAGTAGGACACGTCCTAAAAAATTCGTTATCCTGAAACACGTTCAGGATGACGATAGATCTAGGTCTTGTCTTGTTTCAACATATTGGACCGGATGCGTTTCAAGTATTCGACCGCGTCCACAACGTCTCCCGGTTCATATCCCGCGGGTTGTTCGCAACGGCATCCACAAGCGCGTTGCGCACCCAGCGGAATTTTTCGGGTCGACTGGTAAAAATCCGTTGATCCCACGCGTGTGCATCGGCCGCGCGAACCTTGCGGGCGATTTCGCCATAAATGCCTGCCGCTGACAAGACTGCCCAACGCGCACGCAGCGGCAGATATTTGGCTCCGACGCGCGCGGATGCCTCATATTGCTCGGCCTCGTCGGCAAGCCAGCGGCCCATCAGTGCAAGTTTCTTGCGGTTGTGCGGCTTCATATGCTCGCCCGGCCCGATGTCGAGCATGGCGAGCCAATCGTCAGGCAAATAGCAGCGCCCAGCCGCGTCATCCTCGGCAATGTCACGCGCAATATTGGCAAGTTGGAACGCAAGGCCAAGGTCACATGCCCTGTCGAGCGTTGCATCGTCATCTGCTGGTACGCCCATAACGACAGCCATCATCACGCCAACCGCGCCGGCAACATGATAGCAATATTGATACAGGTCGCTTTCGCGGCGGGGATGCCAGTCGGCGGCATCGAGCGCGAAGCCTTCGATAACATCCTCCGCCATGCGATGGGTAATGCCGCATTCGCGGGCGACTACACCAAGGCAGTCAAAGGCTGGTTCGCTTGTGGGCGTTCCTGCCAGCGCCATGGCAGTCAGTTCGCGAATCGCCTTCAGCCGCTCTTGCGGATCGGCCACTGCCTCCATCGCGCCGCCATGGTCCTGCCCGTCGGCCATGTCATCACATTTGCGGCACCATGCGTAGAGCAACCAGACGCGCTCACGTGTGACGCGATCAAACAGGCGGCTGGCGAAACGGAAAGATTTTGATCCGCGCGAAATGCTCTGTTGCGCAAATTCCACCAGCGCAGGGCGGTCAAATGTTCGTTGTCCGCCTGCTGCAGGTGGTTGGGAAGTCACAAATCATCCGCTTTCATCTGGAAAATCGTCTTATGCGGCACATAGGCAGCCATCTTGTCCAACAGCCCGTTCAAATTATCATCGATAATCATAATCCCGGCATGTTGTGGGCGGATGAACCCCACGTCGATCATATTCTGGTTGAACGCGATCAACTGGTCATAAAATCCGGCAACATTCAGCAGGCCGACCGGCTTTTGGTGATAGCCCAATTGTGACCAGCTGATGGCTTCCCACAATTCATCCATTGTTCCAACGCCGCCGGGAATAGTGATGAAACCGTCGGACAGGTCCGTGAACCGTTGTTTGCGTTCATGCATTCCCGAAACAACATGCAATTCAGTGCAGCCTCTATGCGCCACTTCCGCTCCGACCAAAGCTTCCGGGATGATGCCAATGACCTCGCCGCCCGCTTCAAGCGCACCGTCAGCAACAGCGCCCATCAGACCTAACCGGCCGCCGCCATACACAACACCAATGCCGCGTTTGGCCAGCGCCTTCCCGATTTCACGGGCAACGTTTATGTAGATGGGGTTGTCCGGCGTCGCTGACCCGCAATAGACTGCAATGCGCTTCACGAATTTGCAGCCTCAATCATCAACGCACCCGTCGCCTTTGCGCTGCCCACAACGCCGGGGATACCAGCGCCGGGGTGCGTGCCTGCGCCGACGAAGTACAGGTTTGATATTGCGTCATCACGGTTGTGCGCTCGCAAATAAGCCGATTGCCACAGCACGGGTTCAAGGCTGAACGCACTGCCCAAATGGGCTGACAGGTCACGGCCAAAATCCGCTGGCGTATAATGGAACTGAGTCATTATGCGGCTGCGGATATCGGGGATCAGTCGGCGTTCAAGCTCGTCCAGAATCCGTTCGGTCATCGCCGCGCCGACATCACCGTCCCAATCGAGTGGTGCCTTGCCCATGTGCGCAACTGGCGCGAGGACGTAGAATGTAGAGCAACCTTCCGGCGCAAGGCTTGGGTCCGTGACGGTCGGATGGTGCAGATAGAGCGAGAAATCCTGAGGCAGGACGCCATTCTTGTAGATGTCGTCAAGCAATCCCTTATAGCGTGGGCCAAACAGGATCATGTGGTGCGGGATACCCGGCCAAGTGCCCTTTATACCGAGATGCAGGACAAACAACGAAGGCGACCAACTCTTGCGGCGAAGCGATTTTGTCACGCGCTCGCCGCGTTTGTTGCTGGTCAACAGGTCCTTGTAGGTATGCATCAAATCGCCGTTTGAGGCTGCCATATCGCAGTCCATGCGCCAGCCTGATTTCGTGCGCACGCCGATGACCTTGTCACCACGCGTTTCGATTTCCTCAACCGCATCGTCCAGACGGACTGTGCCGCCCAGTCGTTCGAAATGCGTAACCATCGCCGCAACAAGGCGATTTGTGCCGCCCTTGGCAAACCATACGCCACCTTCTTTTTCAATGGTGTGGATCAGCGCGTAAATCGCGCTGGTGCTCATCGGGTTTCCACCAACGAGCAATGTATGGAACGACAATGCCTCGCGCAATTTTTCGTCTTTTACGTAAGACGAGACAATCGAATAGACCGAACGCCACGCCTGATATTTCATCAACGCTGGCGCGGCTTTTATCATCGATGCGAAGTCGAGGAAAGCGACCGAGCCAAGCTTTTGATAGCCTTCTTTGAACACGCCCTTCGAATATTCGAGGAACCTGCGATAACCCTCGACATCGTCAGGGTTCAGCTTTTCGATTTCAGCCCTCAAACCCGGGGCATCGTTCGAATAGTCGAAATTCGTACCGTCGGGCCAGTTCAGGCGATAAAACGGGAAGACAGGCATCAATTCGATATCGTCAGCCATTATATGACACGACAGCGACCACAATTCTTCAAGGCACGGCGGGTCAGTGATGACCGTTGGTCCACCATCAAAGGTGAAGCCGTCCTTTTCCCAATAATAGCCACGGCCGCCCGGTTTATCGCGCGCCTCGATGATCGTGGTGGAAATGCCTGCCGATTGCAGGCGAATGGCAAGCGCAAGGCCGCCAAATCCGGCACCGATGATCGCCGCTGTCTTAGTCATTTTTTCTTGCTCCGGATCGCTGTGATGGCTTTCCCTATGGGAATGGGCGGCTTGCCAGTTAGGATGCGCGCCTTGTCACCGTTCGTTGTATTCCCAGCATAAAAGCGCTCGATCAATCCGGGCTTTAGCCTGTAGAAGCGTTCCAATATCTTGTAGCGGTCAGTGCCGTCGGCACCACGGAACAACATGCGGTTGAGCATGCGGAAAAATTTGCCCTTGTTCCAATGGTCCTGCGCGCGCTGCCGCAGCGCCAGGTTAAGCTTGTCACCGTCCAGGTCCGGCTGCTCGGCGATGAAAATTGCGTTGCGCACCGCGTCGGGCAGGGAGTAGCTGGTGACCGCTTGAAAAAACGCACCGCGTGCGCCGGCCTTGGCCGTTCGACCGCTACCGCTGTTCCAGTAACTTTCGAGGTCACCACCCATAACCACAGGCAGAACACCATTTTCTTCGCGCAACACGCGCTCTACTTTCCAGCCTTTTTCATCAGCATAGGCTGCGATGCGTTGCCGCAAAATGCGCGGGTCGAGGTCGGGCTTGTCGCTGTAATAGGTATCTTCGACAAACACCTTGTCCATACCGAATGGCAGAACATAGACAAAGCGATAGCCGTCATGCTGGTCTACGGTGGCGTCCATGACTATTGGCTTGGTTATGTTATGCGGTTCGGACAATTGCATCAATTGCCCGGTGAATTTCTGCCAACCGCAATCAAGATGGTTGAGATCGCCTGCACCGCGCACATCGATCACGCCGCCTGCGTTGATCCGCTGCGCGCCGTCCAACACGACAAGCCTCGGCGATACCGCCTTAACTTCACGGCCAAGCATCAGCGACGACGCCGGAAGATTATGTCGCAATACCCAGTCGAGCCGTTCGGATTCGATCGTGTAATAGATGTTGTCGAGCGACCGGCTGTGCGCAGGAAATTTTACCTCGTAACCCGACCAGCCATAGGTCACCAGAGGAGCCGTCAGCCATCGATGCTCGGGCAAGATGTCGCTCGCAAAATAGCTCCAGATATGGTTGCCGCCAAAACTTTGGCCCTGTTCGATAAGGACGATTTTGAGTTCAGGCCGCATTTTTGCAAGCGCGAGCGCAATTAGCCCGCCCGCAAGACCGCCGCCCACAATGGCCACGTCGCATTTGATATTTTCGAGAGTCACGCTGCTGCCCTAGCGCAGGCGTTTTACAAGGGGAAGGGGCCTGCCACGGTAATGCACAGCTTTATAGTTGCTGATTTCGTCCATGACGCACCCTAACTCAATTTTCGATATGCTAATGGCATACATAAAGGGTACATGGCACATCGGTTGCAGCCAGGGGTGGTGCATATTTTGGGGGGACGGCACGTGCGGAAGAAATGGCTTTTGGCTGCAGTTGGTCTTGTCGCTGCGCTAGGCGGCGCGACCTACTGGCAACGCGACACCATCGCGATGGCACTTATAAGTCGCGCTGCAGATGCCGCCATGACGCGCAATGTGATGGCAGAGTTGCCCGGTGATCAATTACATGTTGGTTTTTGTGGAACAGGTTCGCCCTTGCCCAACCGTGACCGCGCTGCTGCCTGCACAGTCGTTATTGCAGGGGGAAAGCTATTCGTGTTCGACATGGGCGAAGGCTCTGGCAAGACATTGTCGCTCATGGGGATGCCGCTGGATAAAATCCAAGGGGTCTGGCTAACCCATTTGCATAGTGACCATTTCGAAGGGCTTGGTCCATTCACGTTGCAACGTTGGGCAGGGACGAGCGCGACAACGCCCTTGCCTGTGTCCGGGCCTGAGGGTGTTACAGAGATAACCGAAGGTTTGAATGCCGCATATCGCATCGATTCGACCTACCGCATTGCGCATCATGGTGAAGCGGTCGTGCCGCTGTCAGGCTTTGGCATGGTTGGCACGGCTATCCAGCCGGGCACGGTATATGATGCCAATAACGTACGTATCACCGCCTTTGCCGTGGACCATGACCCCATTACACCAGCTTTTGGCTACCGCGTCGATTTCAAGGGAAAGAGCGTCACCATCACCGGCGATACCGCCTTTACGCCCAAGCTCGCTGTAGCAGCCAAAGGCTCCGATCTTTTGATCAGCGAACTTTTGTCGCCGCGCATGGTGAACATCCTTGCCAACAGCGCGCAAAAGGCAGGAATGGCAAATCGCGCCAAGATATTTGACGACATTCAAAATTATCATATCAGCCCTGAACAGGCCGCTGACGTCGCCGAGTCCGCCGATGTGGGAATGCTGGCCTTTACCCATATCGTGCCGTCGGTGCCCAGGATGCTTGAGTTCGCGCTCATTGGAAAAGCCCAGGCCAGATATGACGGGCCAATTGCCGTAATGCATGATGGTGACATCGTCAGTATAACCGGCCCAAACCAGTTCAAAACGCGCAATTTGCTAAATCGATAATAAAGCGGGTAAGGGCAGCGAATGGATAGCGTGCTTGTTTTGATTTTGTCGGCAGCGGCGATGACTGTGATCGTGGGAACCCGCTATTTGCTTGTCAGCGGTGCCTTCGCATGGGCGACCAAAATCCGTGAGCCGGGTCTTTACTCAGGACTTGATCAGCAAATTAAACGCGAAATTGGCTGGAGCCTCGCCAGTGCGGCTATCTATGGCATCCCTGCCGGCATTGTCGCCTGGGGATGGGACAGTTTTGGCTGGACGCAGATTTACCGCGATATCGATACATTTCCCTTGTGGTATCTGCCCGTTTCGGTGTTTCTCTATTTATTCGCACACGACACGTGGTTCTATTGGACACACCGGCTCATGCATCGGCCATTTTGGTTCAAGGCGACTCATGCGGTGCACCATGAAAGCCGCCCTCCAACCGCATGGGCCGCAATGGCATTCCATCCGTGGGAGGCTTTGTCCGGCGCGTTCGTTATCCCCGTACTGGTTTTTATCATCCCCGTTCATGTAGGGGCATTGGGAACTGTGTTAGCAATCATGACTATCATGGGTGTTACCAATCACATGGGCTGGGAATGTTTTCCTAAGTTTATAGTTAACGGCAAATTAGGGCATTGGCTGATAACAGCGACACATCACCAGAAGCACCATGATGCATATCGGGGGAATTATGGGTTATATTTCAGGTTTTGGGACAAAATGTGCGGCACTGATCTTGGGCTCGGCCATTGGAACCGCCGCCCTGGTCAGCGCAGCTGAGGCAACACCATCGACTGCTACGCTTGAAATCAGCATTGACGGCCTACGCAGTATGAAGGGTAATGTTTTGGTGTGTGTTACCGCAAACCCTCGCTTTTTCCCAGATTGCGGCAAAGATCCAAAAAGCTTCCGCGCAAATGTCCCAGCCCGCGATTCGTCACATGTTTCCTTCAACGGCATCGCTCAAGGCACCTATGCTGTGGCTTTGGTGCATGACGAAAATGCCAACAGTAAAATGGACATGGCTGTATTCTTGCCGAAAGAAGGCTTTGGCTTTTCGCGCAATCCGGCGGTTGTCACTGGACCACCGAAATTTAAAGCGGCGTCATTTGCGATTGATGCTGCCAAAGTCAGCCAGCGCGTCAAAATGAAATATATGCTGTAATATGTTTTCCTCTGATAGTGCGGGAACCAACTGAACACTCAAGTGGTTCCCATATTTCGTTCAACGGGAGCAATTCATGAAAAATCTTAAAAGCTGCGCGGCTGCGCTGTGTATCAGTGCCGTCCTTTGCGCGCCAGCTTTTGCCCAGGATGCCGAAGCCCCTGCGGCCGAAATGCCGGATCGCGGCGTGTTTGCAGGCGACTGGGTAACGGTTGGGCTTGGTGCCGGCTATGGCCCAAGCTACGACGGCTCTGATGAATATGTCCTGTTTCCTGCGCCACTCGCGCAAGGCAGTATCGGCGGAATTGATTTTGGCGCGCGTGGCCCAGGTCTGTATGTCGACCTGATTGCGGACGGCAACAGTGATAGCAACGTGAAATTTTTGGCAGGGCCACTTGTGCGTTTCCGCATGGACCGCAACAGCAACATCAAGGACCCCGTTGTCCGTTTGCTGGGCAAGGAAGATGTTGCGATTGAAGTTGGTGCCACCGCTGGTGTCTCATTTTCCAAAGTACTCCATGCTTTTGACACTCTAACCGTTTCCAGCGATATTCAATGGGACGTTGCCGGGGCGCATAAGGGACGTTTAATCAGCCCGAGCATCAGCTACTCCACGCCCCTATCGACTGCCATATTCACAAGCATCAGCCTATCGGCAACACATGTCGATGGAAATTACGCGGATACCTATTTCAGCATTGATCAAGCCGGAAGCACAGCAAGTGGCCTGCCGGAATTTGATGCCAATGGCGGATGGAAAAGCTATGGTGCAAGCTTGCTTGGCGGTGTTGATCTGTCCGGTGACGCGCGTGATGGCGGTTGGGGTATCTATGGCTTCGTCAATTATTCGCGATTGACCAATGATGCCGCAAGATCGCCTGTGACGTCGCTTCGCGGTGACGCTGATCAGTGGTTTATGGCCGGCGGAATCAGCTATACATTTTGATCGTCCTTAACGACTTTGAAATCATGACAGCGACATATGGTGCTCAATTCAACAATAAGGGCGCTCGTCATGTATTCATCTCAAAACCAGTTCAAGTCTGACGTAAAGCAGCCTTCACTTTCCCGTGAAGCCCGGCTTAGCTGGATTGGGTCGAAACTTGCGCAGTCGGTTTGCACGGACGAGGACCGTCTTGAAGATCTCCATCACCGGATGTGGATGCGGATATTGCAAGATGGCCTTGCACCCGTTCCGCCGCGTGATGAAACCGACGAGCTTGCGGTCGAGATCCTTGCTGTTGCCAAGCTAGTTGAACAGGTGGCGGCAGATGATGGTGCCGAAGCGGCCATGGCAGCGGTTAAGCTGGCACGGGGTCAGGGAATTGACCCCGCCCTTGCCGACCGTTTCCTCCATCTTGGCAGTGCACTGGTTTTCTGGGCAGCGCTCGATTGGAATGGGGAAGGGCGGCCAGCCTGATTTAGCCCGCGCCTTCCTCCTGGTCAGGATTTGCCAGGTTCTTCTGGGTGTTTTTGCGGATTTTGGCACTGGGCAAAATCTCCGGCTGTATATCGGCCACCTGCTCGTTGGAACCCACTGGAGTCTGGAAACCGGTGCCGCCAGCAATCATTTTGTCCAGAGACGACCCATCCAACCCTAACTCTTTCATAAGTCCATCGATAATCGGGGCTTGCGCGCGATAGGACAATGCAGCCGCCACGGCATCGCTCGCCAGATTCCCGCTGCCGTTGCCGCTGCTGCCATTTCCACCCCGACCGCCGCCATTTTGAGTGATGCCGTCGACCTGAACAATCTTGATCGAGTCGATCGCCTCAAGCGGTTTTGCGGATTCGCGGACGATTTCTGGCAACACCTTGAGCAAGGCCATTTTGGTTTGGAGGGAGATTTGGTCCGAAGATAGCAGGTTCGCCGCTTCATTTATCGCACGCTGCCCGGCCGCTTCTACCTCAAAGCGAATGCGCGAAGCTTCAGCGCGCAATTTTTCCGATTCTGCTTCACCCTCGGCAACTACCCGCATTGCATCGGCACGATTAGAGGCGGCTTCTTTTTCAGCTTCGGCTTCGACCTTGACGCCGATGGCGCGGACTTCGGCTTCTTTTGATGCCTCTATAAGCTCGATGCGTTTCCCACGTTCGGCAATTTCCGTCTCGCGCGCCGTAGCTACCTGTTCTTCAGCAGCAACCGCCTTGGATCGCGCTTCATCTGCCTCTGCCCGCGCATGGCTTTCTTCACGCGATTTGTTTTGCACGGCAATCTGTTGTTCCTGCCGCGCGATTTCCAAAGCCTGTTCCTGAGCAATTCGGGCTTGCTGTACGGCGCGGTCGGCCTCGATTTGCGCAGAATCAACTTGTTGCTTCGACTTGATTTGGGCGTCTTGCGCTTCTTGGTCGCGCAATGCTTTTTCGCGGGCAACTTCGGACGCTTGTGTTGCGCGACGCATTTCGACTTCGCGTTCTTGCTCCAGCCGCGCAAATTCGCTGTCGCGGCTGATCTCGAACGACCTTTTGTCCGCTTCGAGGTTTTTGGTTTCAATCTGGACGCGCGTATCCTGCTCGATATCGTTTCGCGCCTTTTTGCGCAGTTCGATCTGTTCGGTAAGTTTCGTGAGACCCTCGGCATCAAACGCGTTGTTCGCGTTAAAATGCTCGATGCTTGTCTGGTCGAGACCGGTGAGTGACACAGATTCAAGTTCAAGCCCGTTCATCGCCAGGTCGCTGGACGACGCCTGCTGCACCTTTTGCACGAAGTAGGCGCGCTGCTCGTGTAGCTGGTTCATCGTCATGCCCGCAGCAACCGAACGCAGCGCATCGACAAATTTACCTTCCACCAGGTCTTTGAGCAATTCTGGCTGCATCGTGCGAAGGCCGAGCGTTTGAGCCGCCATTGCCAG
>JANPKN010000034.1:0-1535 GCA_031426075.1 Sphingomonadaceae bacterium | reverse complement strand
AGGGCTGGCAAGCCAGTTCCAGCGGCAAAACGCCGACACCACCCACTGGTTGCAAATCTACCCATGCGCTGGCGCTTCTACCGCTCGGGTCTTTACATCTCGCCAATCGCTCCGCTGATACTAGGTTTCATCACTGGCATTATGACGATGCTGCTTGGCGTCGGTGGTGGTTTCATCATGGTGCCCGCCATGCTGTATCTTCTGGGTATGGGCGCGCA
This sequence comes from Sphingomonadaceae bacterium, assembly GCA_031426075.1. GTDB lineage: Bacteria > Pseudomonadota > Alphaproteobacteria > Sphingomonadales > Sphingomonadaceae > Sphingorhabdus_B. Next base: position 1,317 of record JANPKN010000034.1, on the reverse strand, counting down.
GGTCGTGGTCGGGACATCCTTGTTTCAGATATTGTTCGTCACAATGGCCTCAACGATGATGCACAGTCTAACCACCAAAGCGGTCGACATCGTGCTTGCCGTGTTTCTCTTGGTTGGCAGTGTAACCGGCGCGCAAATCGGCGCGCGCCTGGCACAACGAATGAGGCCAGAATATCTGCGCCTTTTCCTTGCAACTATAGTTCTGCTGGTGGCTATTCGGATGGCGCTTGGCCTTGGCTGGCGGCCCGACGAAATCTACACGTTGCAGGCCTTATGACCCGCTTTTTAGCCCTATTTTTGTTTTTGCTGCCGATAACGGCAAGCGCGCAAAATGTGCCCAAGCTGGTGCCTGACGTGTCTCAGCGGCAAATCAACATTCAATCGGGCTTCACCGGCGCAGAAATGCTGTTGTTCGGTGCGATCATCTACCCGCGCGGCGTGGCACCAGAGGGCCAAGTGGATGTCGCAGTTGTCTTGCGCGGCCCAACGCGATCTATCACCCTGCGTGAGAAACAGAAAATTGCTGGCATTTGGATCAACGCCGACAGCACTGATTTCCGTTCGGTCCCAGCTTATTACGCCATCGCATCATCGCGTCCGCTCGACCAAATAGTAAGCAGCAAAACGGCTGCAATTTACGAGCTTGGCCTTGACCGCCTTCAATTGTCTCCCAGTGGCGAGGTCGATGCCACCGAACAGCGCCGTTTCGTCGAGGGTTTGGTAGACCTTAACCGCCGCAACGGTCTGTTCCGTCAAGAGGCTGGCACCGTCGAGATTACAGATCAGGTGCTATACCGCGCCCGCCTCAACATTCCCTCAAGTGTGCCTGTAGGCATCTACACTGCTGAGACGTTGCTCATCCGTAATGGCCGGGTGATTGTTGCCGATGACAATGTCGAGGTGCGTATTCGCAAGACCGGGTTCGAACAATTGGTGACCATATTGGCTCAGGACTATGCGCTTCTCTACGGGGCGATGGCGGTGCTTGTCTCGCTGCTACTTGGCTGGTTTGCAGGATTTGTCTTCAATCGGCTTTAATCACAAATCCAGGCAATGAACCGCTTGACTGCGGAAATCCTGCCACCGCGATAGTAAATAAATTTTTACCTTCTGCACCTAATGCCTGACTCTACTTCATATAAGAGGCGGCAAGATTATGGACATTTCGGCACATCTGCAGTTTCCGAACGATCGTGTGGGTGATCCGGACGAACTGCTAACTGCGGCACCCGCTATGGCGCCACCCACAGCGACCCCGGCAGACGGCCCATCAATAAATGCCGTGCTGCATCATATCGGTTTCGTCATGGAAATTGC
>JANPKN010000033.1:0-2352 GCA_031426075.1 Sphingomonadaceae bacterium | reverse complement strand
CATCGTAACCATCATCGGTTAGTTTACGTCATAGTCGAAAATTGCGAGTCGCGCACTGGCTCGCTTTCAACATCACCCCAGGGGCGGAAGAGCAATCTTCGGCCCTTTTTCTTTGCGCTTAGGAGGGCTGGATATGGCCATCAATAAAACACCCGTGCCGGACGCGCGGTTGAATGTGAAAATCCGTGCCCGGTTTCTGGACCATCTGGCGGAGACGGCGAATGTGTCGGCGTCGGCGCGGGTGGCGGGCGTTGGCTCAAGTGCGGTCTATGCCGAGCGGCGGCGTTCGCCTGCGTTTCGCGACGCATGGGCGCTGGCTTTGGCTGAGGGCTAGGCGCGGTTGGAAACCGATTTGCTGGCCGAGGCGTTGCAAATGGCGAGCGCGCGAACCGCCGATGGGACGTTGAAGGCGCGGGCGCAAAAGCATCGCCTCGCGATTGCCTTGCTCAGCGCGCACCGTGCATCGGTAAAGGGCGGTGCGCCTCTTGCTGCGCCAACGCCCGCCAAGCCCGATTTGCCGACGTTAAAGGCGCAATTGATCCTGAAGCTCACGCAGATGCGGGAACGCGCCGAGGCGACGGCTGCGGCAAGCGCCGAGCCTGCTCACCAAGGTGACCAACATGCCGACGCTTAACGCGCAGGCTTTGCTGGCGCTGCCATATGAACAGATGGTCGAGGTCATCCGCCGCTGGACCAAGAAAAACATCGCCGAAACGCAAAGCTGGAAATTCTGGCGGCGCGATGACCAGGCCGAGCCAGCGGCGGATTGGCGCATCTGGCTGGTGATGGCAGGGCGCGGCTATGGCAAGACGCGCATGGGGGCGGAGTGGGTGAGCCATATGGCGATGCAGTATCCCGGCGCGCGCTTTGCGCTTGTCGGCGCGACGTTGAACGAGGCGCGGGCGGTGATGGTTGAGGGCGAAAGCGGCCTATTGTCGCTGCCCTTTGCAGAGCGTCCCGCCTATGAGCCAAGCCTTCGCCGCCTGACATGGCGTAATCAGGCAACGGCGACGTTATTTTCGGGCGCGGAGCCCGAAAGCCTGCGCGGGCCGCAGCATGACTTTGCCTGGGCCGATGAAATTGCGAAATGGCCAAGCGGGATCGCCGCGTGGGACAATCTGATGCTTGGCCTTCGCCTTGGCGAGAGGCCGCGCGCGATGGCGACGACAACGCCGCGTCCAGTGCCTTTGGTGCGGCGGCTTGACAAGCAAAAGGGGGTTGTAGTGACGCGCGGGCGGACGGTCGATAATGATATGAACTTGCCGCCCGAATTCATCGCTTCGGTGCGTTCGGCTTATGCGGGCACGCGGCTGGGGCGGCAGGAATTGGATGGGGAGCTGATCGCGGATGCCGCAGGTGCTTTGTGGTCGCGCGATTTGCTTGAACGGCAACGCGCGGTCGTCGCGCCGGAGCTAACCCGCGTGGTGATTGGCGTTGACCCGCCGGTGTCCGAGAATGGGGATGCATGTGGCATCGTTGCGGTCGGGCTGGGCGTGGATAAGAAAGCTTATGTGCTTGGCGATCACAGCATAGCAGGCGCATCGCCAGAACGCTGGGCCCGTGCGGTCGCGGCGGCCGTCGAGGCGTGGCAAGCCGACCGCGTGGTGGCCGAGGTCAATCAGGGCGGCAATATGGTCGAAAGCGTGTTGCGCGCGGCGGACCTCGCGATGCCCGTCAAGCGTGTGCACGCCAGCCGAGGCAAATCCGCCCGCGCCGAACCAATCGCGGCGCTTTATGAAACCGCGCGCGTCTATCACATAAGCGCCTTTCAAGAGTTGGAAGACCAGATGTGCGGCCTGATCGCGGGCGGTGGCTATGAAGGCCCCGGCCGCTCCCCGGACCGCGCCGATGCGTTGGTGTGGGCGCTGACCGAATTGATGCTCGGCAAGGCAGACCGAGAGCCGCGCGTGCGGTTGCTGTAATCTAAAAGGACAAAATCATGAATATCTTCGGTTGGAAATCAGCCGGGCGTGGGTATCTGCGTCCGGCCAAAACGCGTGTGCAGCAGGATCGTCTGCCCGGTATTCGCGGCTATGTCAGGGCAGCCTTGGCGAATGGCCACGACATTATGAGGCGCAGATGCGCGAGGGCTATTTATCGAACGCAATTGCCCAGCGGGCAGTGCGGTTGATTGCCGAAGGGCTCGCGTCCGCGCCGTTGACTGCGAGCGATGCCCGCGCGCTGGAGCTGGTGCGCGCGACCTCGGCGGGGCAGGCATTGATCGAGACGGTGGCGACGCATTTGTTGCTGCACGGCAATGCCTATGTCGAGATTTTGCCTGGCGTGGACGGGCGGCCAGCGGAGCTGTTTGCCTTGCGGCCCGAGCGCATGACGATTGAGGCCGATGTCCGC